>JAJZSN010000122.1 GCA_021849745.1 Bacillota bacterium
TCCGATCTCACCTTCCCTACGGTTCTGGGCCCCCTGATTACTCCCTATCCACTTATTCATTTCTTTTACCGTTTCCAGGGGTAGGTAGAGAACACCGTTCCCCCACGTCTTGTGGCTCTCGGATAACATCCCGGTCACCCGAACGGTAATTTCCCTGGTTTCCGAAGTTCCCCCTTCTGACATTTTACTAAGGACAATGGTTGCACTTTTGTTAACCAGGTTAGGCCGGAAGGCTTTGGAGGCAGGTGACCCCGGCATAGGTGGCGGCATCATTTCCTGACTTTGCCCGTCCTTATTCTTGCGGCTGCGCTTCTTTTTCTCCGTCAAAAAGTCGGGGACAGTGTAAGATATTACCGCTTCATTGCGGCCCCCGCCTAAGTATTTGCCTTCCGCCATTTTATAGTCAAAGCTTTCGGCAGCTTGGGCATCAACACCTGTAATCTCCAGATTCCCTATTTTGCGACCGAATTTTACTTCCGCCATGCCGTTGAACCTCAATTTCGGCATGACTGCCTCAACTCCCGGAAGCTTTTTGATGTCGGCAATGGTCTCATCATTCATCAACAAAGGTTTGCTCGGATTACTTTGGTTATATCCGGGCCATACTTCTATTTCAGTTAAGTTACCAAATTGGTTGATGTTCTTAATCGCCTGTTCCTTTAACCCGATGGCCAGGGACATCATGGCCACGATGGCCGCCGTCCCGATGGTTACACCGATGGCCGTCAGGATGGTGCGCCCTTTACGGCGTTTCAAATTGCGGGTTACAATCCGCAGGGTATCATTAAACCTCATTTCTCCTCATTCCCCCTCCCCCCTGGTTTTTTAATCTTCTCTTTCAATGATTCCATCCTTGAGGTAGATTACCCGGCTGGCCCGTTTGGCCACCGTCTGGTCGTGGGTTACCACTACGAAGGTGTGGCCCTGCTCCCGGTTCATCCGCAGCATAAGTTCAATTACCTCTTCTTCCGTATGGCTGTCCAGGTTACCGGTAGGTTCATCGGCCAGAATCAACTGGGGCCGATTGACCAGGGCCCTGGCGATACTGACCCGCTGCTGCTGGCCCCCGGAGAGCTCATTGGGCCGGTGATCCATCCTGTCAGACAGGCCCACCAGTTCCAGGGCCTCCCGGGCCATCTCCGTCCGTTTGGCCGGAGGAATCTCAGCGAAAACCAAGGGCAGTTCCACATTCTCCTGGGCGGTCAGGTCAGGAAGTAGGTTGTAGGATTGGAAGATGAACCCCAGTTTTTGACGCCGGAAAAGACTTAACCGGTTCTCGTCCATGGCAGTGATATCTTCACCGCCGCAGTAAATTTTGCCCTCAGTAGGCTTGACCAACCCCCCGATAAGGTTGAGCAGGGTGGATTTCCCTGAACCTGAGGAGCCGCAGAGGGCAATAAACTCCCCTTCCTGAACCGTCAGGTTAATCCCGAATAGAACAGGGACTTCGATTTTCCCCAAGTTGAAGGCATGTTTGACTTCTTCAGTTTTGATAACTTCGGCCATATACCGCTTCCCCCTTCCTTTTAAAATTATAGAGGACAAATCTTAAGAGAAAGTAAGTGAAATTATTAAGATTTTCTTAATAATGACATCCACTGTCCTAAACCAAGATATCTCGCCTTTTGAATACTGCGTAAGCCGCTGCCAGGGAGACCAAGCAGTAGGCCACCAGGATGGCGATAGCCCCAGCCAGGTTAACCGGGCTTATAGGATCACCTTCTACAGGGGAACCTGTGACAAGATAAGCGTAAAGCCGGAGGTAAGTGACAAAATTAGCTAATAACAAGGTGCTGCTCCCCATCCGGGCTTCGAATATAACCCCTCCCATTAAGGCCGCCGTCATCAGCCCCATGCCAACCAAAGGAGTATTAAAAATCACCGAAGCAGCAAAAGTCAGAGTTGCCACTGTTATTAACGGTATCAATAATAGGCCCAAAATTGCCAAGCCAAATTGCCACCTAGGAATTGCCTTGACCCCTGAACCGTCGGCAAAGGGTCTTATTTCCGTTATCCCCAGTTCGTTCTGGACTGCCTTAGCGATGTATTTCTTCCCCACTGCTTCAGGTTGATTATAATCATGGATACCGAAAACCAGGCCGTTTAGGGCCAGGGTTATCAAAGCCCCCACCATGACCAGGGCTATGGTTGACGTGACCGCTGTGACGTACTTGGCGGTAAGAATTTTCCAGCGGCCCGGTGGCCGGGTGAGCAACAGTTTGACAGTCCCGTCGGACATCTCCCCCGAGACAATATCTGCCACCATAAGTACGATCATTAGCGCCAGCAAAAGCGCTCCCGAACCAAAGACGGAGTAAACACCTTCCACTCCGCCCACTTTGCCTGGATACATCCACTCCGGGGTAATGTTATGGGCTAAATAATACTTGTTCTTAGCCAGTTCCTCATATTCCCAACCAACTTCCTTTTCGGCGGCCTCCTTCTCACTGATTCTCTTCTCCAAAACCGCAATCCTCTTTTTCGCCACAACCTGCCATTGACCATTCTTAATAGCCCCCTGTTCTTCCAGGTTCAATTTTTGGTCTGTTAGATATTCAGTATTGCTTAACCATTCCTCACTTCCCGGCTTTACCGTCGCCAGTTTCTTGTTGGTATTGGTAATAGCCGACCGCAGTTCCTGTTCTATTACTGCCGGGGCTTTGGGAGGATGTTTTACATAATTCCAGTAGTATGCATTACCGATGGAATAGAGACTAAAGGCCAGAAAAATCGCCGTTGTCAGTACGAATCTCCGTTTGTGGATTAGCTTTAACCACTCATTAACCACCAAGCCCCTAAACATGGATATCCCCTCCTGTTACATCTATGAACTTATCTTCCAGGATAAATTTCCTTCTGGTGAGTTCGTATACATCAATCTCCGCCCGAACCAGTTCCCGCACCAGTTCAGGGGTTCGCTCCGGTTCCAACTCCATAATAATCCGGTCTTCCTCCACCTTCACCCCGTGGCAGTAAACCAGTTGGCTGCAGAGGGTTGCGGCCTGCTGGGGTTTGTTGACAGTTACCACCAGTTGCTGTCGCCCTTCATTAGCCAATTGCTCCAGGGATTCCACCCGGAGGATGAGGCCCTTGTCGATTATGGCCACCCGGTCAGCCACCTGCTGCACTTCCGCCAGTTGATGACTGGAGATAAAGACCCCAATCCCCTCTTCCCGAGCCAGTTTCCGTATCATCTCCCGCAGTTCCCGCATGGACTGGGGGTCCATGCCATTGGTGGGCTCATCCAACACCAACAACCTGGGCCGGTGGAGCAAGGCCTGGGCCAGCCCCAACCGCTGGCGCATCCCCAGGGAATAAGTCCTGACCTTATCGTCAATTCGTCCGGTGAGTCCTACCATTTCGCTAATTTCCGCAATTCTGCCGGGGCCGACATGGCCAGCCATCCGGGCAAACTGCTGCAAGTTCTGCCTGCCGGTGAGGAATTTGTAAAGTTCGGGGTTTTCCACGATTGTACCCAACTGGGCCATGGCCTGGGCCCTGTGTTGATGAACATGGTGGCCGGAGATGTAGATGTCTCCTGAGGTAGGCCGGATTAACCCGGTAATCATCCTGATGGTGGTGGTTTTCCCCGCCCCGTTGGGGCCGAGGAACCCCATCACTTCCCCTGGGAAGACCTTCAGGTTTATGTCTATGACAATATCCCTTTTCTTGATTTTCTTGCTTATCTGCTTTAGTTCAAGAACCGGCTGCATTAGGCCCGCACCCCTTTCTTTTTTCTGGTTATGGAAAGATACATCCAGTAGCCGACGATGTTAAATACGATGAATACTAATACCCAGGCCGGAGTCCCGTGGCCGTTATAAAATGCGTTGAGGCTGGCCCAAGCGGCAAATAAAATCCAATAACCGAAAATCAAAAGTATACCTACGCCTGGAATACCATTTACATCCATCTTCATTTGCTTCACGTGTACTTCAATTACCTGGTTGGTGCCAGGAATCTCCACTGTGCTACGCATATCTCTAAAGTTAAACCAGAATCCACCTTCCCATGCAAGAAAACCGTACTTATCCAATTCTTGTTTAGCGGGATAAAGATAATCATATTTTTTTATTGGTGTATGTCCAAGTTTCTCTCTTGGAATCACCCGTAACCCTATTGCCTTTACGGTGGCCATTTCCTCAACTATCCTGATAGCTTCAATTGTCATTTCACTGGTAATGGGTTTTTGCGGCGAACCAACGTATTGGGAGAGGTTAGCTACAATCCCCTCCAAGCTCCGGTGAGCCAGAGAATAATTCTCCCACATCTGAAATGACCAAAACAAAATCATTCCAATCACCGCCATGGCAATAGCAACCTTGAGTAACCCAGTGGCAAAAACCTTCTTCACCCGGTACAACTCCTCCAACTGCTCTTGCAGGCTTCTGGGATCGCCGAAACGCTCAATAGCAAGCTCCACAGCCTGTCTGGGGGAGTAGCCACCGTCAATGAATTCCCGAACACTGCTTGCCAGGTTGGAGGTCATCTCCTCCCGGAAATCCGCTATTTCTTCCGGAGGTTCGTCCATTCTCTGGCACAACTCGTCAACATACTTCTCAATTATCTTCATAATTCCGGCATCCGGTTCAATGTAACCAGCCATTACTTTACACCTCCTAGAAATCTATCCATGGTATTTTTCAGAAACTCCCATTCCTGTTTCTTATCCTGCAGCCGTTGGAGTCCGCTTTCCGTGACTCGGTAATACTTACGCCTGCCCCCTCCGCTCTCCGAATCATCCCAATATGACGAAACCAGGTACTGCTTCTCCATTCTTTTTAAGGAAAGGTATAGAGTGGCTTCCTTTAGTTCAAAGCTGCCTCCGCTCATCTCCCGGGCCCTTTTGGCCAGTTCATAACCATATAAAGGTTCTACATAAAGCAAGCTTAACAAAATGGTGTCAATATATCCTTTGAGAACCTCTTTATCAATTTCCAAGGGATTCCACCTCCTTAAGTACATTATATAAAGATGTACTTAATAATGCAAGGCACTTTGTAATAATAAAAATTTGCCTCTGTCTGGCATTAGAGGACTAAGTAATAACAATGTCAAACTGGTTGTACACCATCGCCAGGAACCTTTACCTGGATCATACCAGGAAGTCCGGAAGACATAACAATCAACCCCTGAGCAAAGAAACCGAATTCAAGGACTATTCCACCGACCCCCAAAAGATTCTGGATAACAAAGAACTCAATAACCTGATTCAAAAAATCCTGCTACAACTGCCCGAATCCCAGAGGACAGTCTTAATTCTCCGGGATCACCTAGGCCTTTCCTACTGGGAAATTGCCCAAATCACAGGAAAATCAGTTAGTTCTGTCAAGAGCAGCCTCTTCCGGGGCCGCCTAGCTTTTAAAGAGCTTTATACAAAGGAGGAGCTTGAACGTGGATAAGATAAGCTGCCCCATTACTGAAGATTTGATGATAGCTTACCTGGACGGTGAAGTCCAGGAAGACACCCGCCATGCGGTGGAAGACCACCTGACCGATTGCCCGGAATGCCAAGCCAAGATAAAAGCCTTAAAGGAAACCCCTCTTAACCTGAGCTACCTGGAAGCAAAATCCCTATCCGCTGAACAGGAAAAAACCATCGTTAAAAAGGTGATTAGCCGGTTCAGGTGGGGCATGGTAACCATAATCTCAGCCTTAATCCTGCTTTATTACGGGGGTTCAATTTTCTCTGCTATTGTAATAGGGTTTTCCGGAGGGGAAAATTTTGAAAGAATGCTTTTCAATATCATCCGGTTTACCAATCCAGGCGTATCTTTGCGCAGCGGCGGTATAAATACCGGTCCATGGGGAGTTAATCTATCCTGGGAAGGAGTCCGTGAAATAGGTGGTTCCAGTATACTGGCCATGACTGTAGAAGCCAGAGGTTCCATCTTTGGGAACTTAACTTTTTCCAAACTGGAAAAAGGAGAACCCAGATACCCCAAAGAGTTAACCATCATTGAGTCGAAACCGAAAGAAAACACTAATCATGCCTATGCCTCCAAACAAAGAAAGCAATGGGAAAAATTAGGCCAAAGTTTTGTCGCAGAAGGGGTTATTTATTTCAATCGCTATCTGACCCCGAAAGAAGTATGGGATATCACCTCTAAATACGACCTACGGGTTACTTGGTTTGCCATAGATACAGGAGTTTCCGAACGAGAAGCCTTCGGCTATCCGGACGACCTGGCTTTTAATTTAGAAACAGCTGATAAGTCCTTGACTCAGGAAGAGCTTATTACCGAATCAACAAAAGGTTTTATAAAGGAATTGCAGTGGTTAAGACCAAGGATTAAAAAAATCAAGAACTATTATGGATATCATCCTAACTTCGATTTAGACCCCATTGCTGAATATATAGACAAAAACGGCGTCAGGATTTATGCCATTTTGGTAACCGGACCCGCAGAGGAAATTAATAAACTGTGGCAGAAGGAGGAAAGGGTAGACTATATCACACCGGGAGAAGTCCGCCCCTATAATTGGTGATAACGCCCATACTCCAGGTGCAAATCCCTTTCCCACAGTGATTGTCGGCATGGAAGACAAAAAGGTTTGAGCCATTAACAAGCTCAAACCTTTTTTCATTTATTGAATTCCAAAAAGACTGTCAAAATCATTAAAACAAATATGATAAACAGCGTTACCGAGCCCAAAACTAACCCCACCAGCCAACTTTGCCTGGCATAACCATGTAATTGTTCCGGGTTACTTCGATAAATCTTCCGGGTATAGCCTTGTTTATCCGGTTTTTCCGCAATGATGCCCAATATCATTAATACCGTTAAGAATAAAGAGAAGTCCCGCATGGAGAGACCAAAAGATAACAAAACCCCATATATCCCAAAAGTTACGATTAGGATTGCGTTAAATAAACTTGATCGTTTTCTTTGCAGAGATAAAATATGCAAACTATCCATTCTTCACCCTCCTCCTTTACGGCCCCCATATCAATACCCCAAGAGTCCAGTAGGCAAAGGGAACTACCCCCAACACCCCATTGGCAATAATACCCCAAAGGGATGCTTTATCCTTGTATTTCCTCAATCCTATGAACCCTAGGATAATTCCCAGCGGACTTGAGAAAATGGGGAACATCACCGATAGGCCCTGAAGCTTAGGAAGGGGAAAAAGGCCAAAGAAAACATTAATTATTAGTATTGTTACTACTATAGGTATGGCTAAGGAAATTACCGAAGGTAATGACCATTTTCTTGCAGTGGTATCCATCATCCAAACCCTCCTTATGCCAATTGTGGCTCGCAAAGCCTAATCATCCTGCCGTCTAAGGCATCTACAAATCTAACCTCTCCCCTTGGGAAATAGGGTTTGTAAACCAAGGTATAACCTTGATTAAGGTCGGAATCACGATGCCACTCCAACTTCACATCCAGTTCAGCACTATAACGAACTAGGGCCTCTTCAGCAGAAATACCGGCTCTCATTGGGAGTTTCTCTACCACCGGGGTCAGGTCAAAATCAAGCCCCTGATAAACATCTATCCAACCCGTGGTACGGTTCACCCTGATTGTTACGAACCCTACATCTGCCCACAAGCCATTAACCCTTATCTCAAACCGGAAAAGTTCCCCAGGATTAGACTTATCCGTATTCTCTTCAGTATAATTGTATTCCAGAAGCTCAACTTGCTGCCCCATCTTAGGCAGCATCCGGGCCAAAAAAGCCAGCGCCCTTTCTCTACAATCTGGGTGCCCTAATGACAATTCCCCCTTGCGCTCATCAACCCAAATAAACCACTTTACTAAGCCGGTGGCTTTGTCCAACTCGGCCTTGACCGCAGCTTCAAGCTTTTTTCTGAATAGACCTTCCAGGGTTTTAACCACT
>JAJZSN010000022.1 GCA_021849745.1 Bacillota bacterium
CTCGGACAGCTTCTCATCCAGCATGCCCCGGAAGATTTCCTCGCCCATGGAGTTGCCCATGAGATCGCTCTTGGGAATAGCCTCCCGCATCTTTTTCATCATCTGATAGATAAATACCGACTCAAACTGCTGGCTAACTTCCCAGAGCTTTTCCTTGTCCTGATCCTTCTTGGCCTTATCTAGCACTGCCTGAAACCCCTGATCCTCCACCTTGGTGGCCTGGTTCTGAGCCTGGGGAGGCAAGCCTGGTGGCAAAGAATTTATCTTCATCTAATTCACCTGCTCACTTATCTCTTCAGGTTGTTGGCGATACCCAGCATCTCATCGGAGGTGGTAATTGCCTTGGAGTTCAACTCATAAGCCCGCTGGGCGGTTATCATCTTGACCATTTCTTCCGCCGCCTGGACATTGGAGGTCTCTAGGAACCCGGTAGCAATGTGGTCCTTGTTATCATCCACATTAAGGGCCGCTCCCGAGGCTACTGAAGCCAGGTACAAATTCTTGCCCTGCTTTTCCAGACCGGCAGGGTTGACGAAACGGCGAAGCTCTGTCTTTCCGACTTCCTGAACAACCACAAAGTTGCCTTTGTCGTTAACCTGAACCAACGCCACATCTTGTCCGAGGGTGGGCAAAGTGCCGGCACTGACTTTGGCTGGAACCATTTTGCCGTCGGCGTCGGCAATCAACCCGATGGTTACCAGATTGCCTTCGGCATCTACATTAAAGTTATTTTCTTTAACATAGGCTTCACTGCCATCTGGCATCTCCACTTTGAAGTAACGATCTTTGGGAGGAACATCATTGGGTGGTTCACCTTTTTCCCAGGTGGTCATGGCGCCTGCAGTTAACTTATAGAAGCCCGCGGGATTTTCGCTAAACTTGGCCGCTGAGTCAGGGACATAAATCTCTGCCTGGACGTTGGATTCCTTGGGCATAACGATACTGCCGTTAGCGGAAATGTTTATGTCTTTGATATCTCTGAAGACCAGAGGGTTATCACCGGTACCGTTGATGGAGAGGCGGTAGCCATCGGTGGTAACCAGTCGGCCTTGGCTGTCCAGCTTGAAAGTGCCGTCCCTGGTATAAGCTACAGTGCCATTGGGAAGCTCAACCTGGAAGAAGGCATCGGTGGCAATAGCCATGTCCAGGGGATTACCTGTCTGTACCAGGTTGCCCGGAGTAAAATCGGTCCGGATGGCCGCAGCCCTAACCCCTACCCCTACCTGCATTCCTACAGGCAGAGCAGTTCCAAAGCCGGAAACCCGGCCAGGCTGTTGGAGATTGGCGTAGAGCAAGTCCTGAAATTCCATGGAAGTCTTCTTATATCCGGATGTATTAACATTGGCCAGGTTATTAGCGATGGTGTCCATATTGGACTGCTGGGCACTCATCCCACTACTGGCCGACCATAAGGCACGAAACATGTTTGTATTCCTCCTTTGCTTGTGGGCACTACTTATTAGTCAGGGGAGCTTGGGTGCATTCTTAACGGTCAGGTTACAGGGGTAAGGGGTAAAAATCTTTTAACCCCTAAACCCTAAAACCTAACCCCTGACCGTTGAGTCACGACATCCATTACCCCCTAACCGTTGAGCCTTACCCAAGCCTTCCTACTTCATTCACCGCTTTGCCCAATAGATTATCATGGGATTGGACGGCTTTTTGGTTGGCTTCGTAGGAGCGCATGACGGTGATCATGTTCACCATTTCTGTGATGGGGTTGACGTTGGAGGTTTCTTGGAAACCTTGGAGTACTTTAACCTGTTGGGGCACTGCGGCTCCGTTTCCGCTGAATAAAGAATCGCCCGTCTTGGTCAAGGCCCGCTTGTCGGCAAAGTCCACCACCCGCAAAGTGTCTACCCGGTTACCGTCCACGGTGATGATGCCGCTTTCGTCAACGGAAACATTTCCGCCCTGGATTCTGATGGCACCGGCTTGTCCCATTACCCGGTTACCCTCCGATGTTACCATGTACCCTTGGGCATCCAGCTTGAAGGAACCATTTCTTGTGTACCGTTCACCCTGGGCAGTATTAACCACAAAGTAACCGTCGCTACCCAAAGCCAAATCAAGGCCGGCCCCCGTCTGCTTCAGGGAACCAATGGTATGGGCGGTATAGATTTCATCAACCACCGCTCCGGTGCCCAAAGTACCCACTATGGGAAATTGGTTTGCCGCCAGGTTAGCCCCTGGGCCGCCACCTGGATCATTAAGCCGCCTAATCAACATCTCCGGAAAAGACCGAAAGGTAGCAATATCCTTCTTGTATCCATTGGTATTCACATTGGCCAGGTTGTTGGCAATGGTATCATTCCGATTGGCCTCCACCACCATCCCCGACCCCGCAGTATAAAGCCCTCTAATCATGCATGTCCACCTCCATTGTTAGCTGGTAGCTTGTAGCTTGTAGTTTTCAGGACATTCTAATATGCCTGTGAGAGCTACAAGCTATGAGCTACGAGCTATCAGCTAAATAACTCTTTTATGAGATTTCCCTTCGTTAGGGAGGAAATTCAACATATTTAAGGCTTTGCCGGTGCCTAGGGCCACGCAGGATAGGGGGTCGTCGGCGATATGCACTGGCAAGGCGGTCTCTTTGGCGATTAGTTCTGCCAGGCCATGGAGGAGAGCACCACCGCCGGTCATGACAATGCCCCGGTTCATGATATCGGAAGCCAGTTCAGGAGGAGTTATTTCCAACACCTCTTTGACTGATGCCACAACGGCATCTACGGGCTCTTGCATGGCATCGTAAGCCTGGCAAGAATTGACCACCACGTTTTTCGGCAAACCAGTAACCAAGTCGCGGCCCCTGACATCCATCTGGGTGTTTTCTTTCTTCAGTTCGGGGTAAGCCGTACCAACAGTAATCTTCAGTTCCTCGGCGGTTCGTTCACCGATGGCCAGGTTGAACTCTCGACGAATAAAGCGCATGATGGCCTCGTCGAATTTGTCGCCACCCACTCGGATGGATTTGCTGCAAACAATGCCTCCTAGAGACAAAACAGCTACATCAGTGGTACCGCCACCGATATCTACCACCATACTACCGGTGGGTTCTGAGATTTCCAAACCAGCACCCAGGGCCGCAGCCAAGGGTTCTTCGATGAGATATGCATGTTTGGCACCGGCCTGATAAGCAGCCTGACGGACTGCCCGTTCCTCGACACCAGTCACCCCGGAGGGAATGCAGACCATTATTCGCGGACGGAAAAAAGGAATAATGGAAATTCTGCCGCAAGCCTTAGTAATAAAGTGCCGCAGCATTTTCTCGGTTACATCATAATCAGCAATAACCCCGTCCCGTAATGGGCGGGTTGCCACAATATTACCTGGAGTCCGACCGATCATCCGGCGGGCTTCCTCACCCACGGCGATAACCTGTCCGGTATCCTTGTTAATTGCTACTACGGAAGGCTCATGAAGGACAACGCCTTTCCCCTTCATGAAAACTAGCACAGTGGCTGTTCCTAAATCAACCCCAATGTCAGAACCAAACCAAAACATTATATTATTTTTCCCCCTTCAGGTATGAAACTTGTCCAAGACTGAATCAGAAAAATCGCCGGGCAAATCCCGCCACGGGATGTGCTAAACCGATTTTTTGTCAGATAACGCCTGATTTCTAATATATTCTACCTTTAAGGGGAAATTCCTTTTTCTTGGTAAGAAAAATCACGACTAATTGGTTATTTTGTTAGACTTCCGCCAAATCTTGATATTTTTTGCGAGTAGCTTCCCCGCCCCGCAGGTGCCGTTCGGCTTTATTGTTTTCCAGAATCTCTTTGACCCGGTTGGCCATATCTTTATTAACCGACGGCAAGCGCTCGGTCATGTCTTTGTGGACAGTACTTTTACTTACTCCAAAAATCCCGGCAGCCTGGCGTACGGTAGCACCGGAGTCCAGGATATATGTACTGATTTCCATGACCCGCTTGCGAATATATTCTTGCATTAAGGCTCAACCCCCCCGACGATTTATAATAAATATATATGCGGGGGGGTTGAATAAATGCCTATCCTACATTTTCTTCTGTTGTTTCATTAATTTGACCACCATCCTGGACGCCTGGGCCCGGGTGGTGTGCAAATTGGGTTGAAAACTGTCGACGCTGTAACCGTTAATAATCCCTGCCTTTATAGCTTCGGCAATGGGGCCGCGGGCCCATTCACCAATCTTGTCTTTATCCCGGTATTTTTCCAGGAGTTTTGTCGCCTCGTCATCTTTGATAGCCTTAAAGCCCGCTGCTCTTGAGATCATGGCAGCCGCTTCGACTCTGGTAACATACTGTTCCGGGGAGAACCGGTAGGCGGAAGTACCTTTGACAATGCCTACCCGAGCCGCTCCCTGGATGTATTTATAGGCCCAATAGTCATCATCTACATCGTCAAAGTTGGCATAGGGGGCATTATATTTGGGGATGCCCATAGCGTCCACAATAAATTTGGTTAACTCGGCCCTGGTAATGGGGGTTTCCGGCCGGAAAGAAGAGGATGTTTTCCCGGCGGCTATCCCTTTGGCCATTAGCAGTTCGATATCATTCTGGGCCCAGTGGCCGACCACATCATTAAAGGTCTGGAGGTACAGCATTACTGCATATGTACCCAGTTTGTCCACTTCCGCTGTTACTGTCCGTTTCTTGTTATCCACTTTGGCTATAACGGGTACCCATTTTTCGTCATCTTCATAATAATAAAGGGTTACTTTTGCGGCTTGGGCCTCCTGAATACCCTTAATATACTGCATAGTCAAGGTGGCCGGTTTGTCAAGTTTTGTCCTGTCTCCGCTAATCCTCACCACGTCGCTGATATAGATAAGATTCTGATCTTTGGTTACGTCATTGGCTTCACGAATCCTAAAGCTCAAAGTAGACTCTCCAGGGAGAACCCCTTTAGGGATATTGATATTAACCTGGTTTTCAAAAGCCTTGATATTACCGCCGTTTTGGGGAACTTTGGTCTCGAAGTAAGACCCCGACACCGCCATGTCCACATAGGTTACCTTAATACTCTTGGTGGCCGAACTGCCTGCTTTCATGGTAGCCGTAATGGTATTAACCCCTTGTTTCAAAGTGACCTGTCGACTGAAATTACCGTTGCTATCTACAGTGGTAGCGATGTTATTCACTTTAAGATCCAGTTTATCGTAAGGAGGGCTAACACCCAGTACCTGCCCGGAAACTGTTATTATATTGGAGTAGGTAGTGGTTTTGTCTCCCGGACTGCTGATGACAATTTCAGGTTTGGAGGAGTTGGAAATAGGAATGTCCCTAATGGTGGTACGGTTGCCTTTTTGGGCTTTGAGTTGGATTTTGGTGGCACCCGCAGCCAAAGTGATTTCCCTGGAGAAGTTACCGTTGCTGTCAAACCAGGTTTGGGAACCATTGATGAAGAATCCGTTGCTGTCGGCGTTTTGCACATTACCGGAGACTGTTACTTTGTTGGTAGTAATGGCCGTCCCGGAGGCAGGAGCTGTTACGGTAATAAATGGGGTATCATCAAAGAAGACGTAAAAATTCTTGGTGGTTACAGCCGAGCCATCCTTAGCTTTAACTGTGACCGTTTGTCGGCCCGGTGTCAAAGTAATCTGTTTGGAGAAATTTCCCTGGCTGTCAAAGGCGACCCCTTCTTCGGCAGCCCCTTCTCTTTGCACGGTTAGGGTTTTGGTTGCGGCCACCTTGCCGGTCACGGTAAATCTGCTGTTGTATACCGTTGGCATCACCGAGGTATCGGCAGGATTGGTTATGGTCAGGCCGGGGGCTCCGTTATAATAGACTGCCAAATTAACAACGCTGTCGCCCTCACCATTACGGCCAATAATCTGAATCTCGTTGGCCCCAGCTAAGAGGTCGACGGTTTGGGTGAAGTCTCCGGGAGTAAAGGGTCTCTCCTGGCCTTTATTGACTCGAATTCCGGCCCCGGTAGCATTGTCGATTCGACCTTTGAAGGTGATGATTGGATCTGTCCAAGTAAAGGAAGGCATGGATACCGATGTGGTGGTGGTAGTTACTGCTCCGGATGGCTCTGTAACAGCCACCTGGGCCCTTTTTTCGTGGGTGATATAGATATCAGTGGATGCTGTTCCAGGCAGAGGGGTTAGTTTGATCTGATTTGTTGCCCCCGGAGCCAAAGTTACGGTATAGGAAAAGGTTTTTCCTGATAAAGGAGCTGCTACTGGAGTTGTCGGCGCCCCACCCGCAGTGACATTCTGGATGGTTACACCGGTGGCATCGGCAGATATCTGGCCGGAAATGGTGACGGTATTGCCGGAGTTACTGAAGACCTTGGAGCCACTGGCAGGAGAAATGTTAAAAACGGTGGGTGCGGGAGGTGCGTAGGTAACCTGAAGGTTTTTACTGATGGATTTGGTTCCGTTAGATGCTTCAAAGGTGATGGTATTGGTACCGACCACCAAAGAAGAAACCGGAATGTTGGTTGATAGAATGGTACCGGCGCTGGGAATAGGGCTAAAAGTTTGGGAAAAGACCGGGGTATTGCTGTTATTCACTCTAATGGTCAGAGTAGTTGTATTTTCATATTCACCGGAAACATTGAAACTTCCGTTGACAACAGTTGCGTTAACCGGGGTCAGATTGGTTAGCTGGGGCTCGTCATCATAAACAACGTTAACCACTGCTTCGGAAATACCGTTGACATTGGAGGCCCTTACCATCAGGGTGTTTTGCCCCAAACGCAAGTCGGTTACGGTAAAGGGCAAGGTGGTGGAGCCAAGACGCTCACCGTTTTTATAGACATCGGTAACGGTTCCGTTAGTTATGTTAGCGTTTAAACTTACGGAATTAGTAAATACTCTATCGGTATTTGGAGAAGTTATGGTTATAGCCGGGGTATTAGCTTCCGCCACGGAGATAACTGTTATATACGGGACAAGAAGACTGAACATAAACATAAAAACCGAAACAATTGCCGTTAATCTTTTTCCTTTCATCATTCAACCTCCCGGAGTAAGTTTTTCCTGTAGTAGCAGAATTCGACATGTAGCTCCTAATTCCTGCCTTGTCTGGTTTTTAAAAGCTTATCCACGGAGAGCACGGAGGTTTATGGGTTGCTACATTTAGGGGTTTTATACTTTTGGGGTTTATTGGTACATAAAATATTAAATAAATCTTTTTTCTCCGTGGCCTCCGTGGCCTCTGTGGTTGCCTTTTATAGTTATTTTCTCCCTAGGGTTTAGAGGTTACCACACACTATACGTTTAATTCCGTCTTTAAGTCTTGGTACACTGAAATTAATTATTAGTCCTAAGCTCAATTTGGACAGGTTTAAATAATTTATTACCTGGGCTTCATGAATTGGTAAAATTGAGCTAACGGTTTTCAATTCTACTAATACTTTTTCCTGTACAACTAAATCAGCTCGAAAGCCGTAGTCGAACTGTTTGTCCTTATATGTAATTGGTATGAACTTTTGCCTTTTGAAATCTATCTTTTGTAATTCTAGTTCATAACATAAGCATTTTTCATAAACACTTTCAAACAACCCTGGCCCCATAGATTTATGTACTTCAATAGCCGCCCTAATTATTTTTTCTGAGATTTGGTTAATCTCCTTTGAGGAGTCGATATTTGACAAAATTACATCATCCTTTTTTATTTTTTCTCTGTGGTTCTCCGTGGTCTCCGTGGTTGCCTTTTATATTTATTCCCCCTTAATTTCCATTTACTATATATTACCATATGGTTGGCGGGAAATTCAAACTGGGTAACTAATTAATATTTTCCTGCCTCCGGGTGACTTTATTTGGTTTTTTAAAAGCTTATCCACGGAGCGCACGGAGAGTACGGAGGTTTATGGGTTGCTGTATTTAGGGGTTTTATGTTTATGGGTTTATTGGTACATAAAATTTTAAATAAATCTTTTTTCTCCGTGTCCTCCGTGTCCTCCGTGTCCTCCGTGGTTGCCTTTATTAATTTTCTTTTCGTGTTCTCTGTGTCCCCGTGGTTGCTTTTTATATTTAATTACAACAAAAAAACCGGCCCTTAAACCGGTTTTTACTATTCTTTGCATTTTAAGCATAGAGGCATATTCTTTTCCCCTTCAGCCAGCACCATAGCGGGCTGCTTATTAATAAGAGGTATCAACAGGGCAAAACACACACCAACCACTGCAACATTTTTCCCTACGGCTAATAACCATTTGCGGAGCCAATCCCGATATTTTTTCAGAGCATCTTGACCAAAGGGCCAGAACTGTCGAAGGTCAAATTCCATTTGCAACACCTCCTGCCCTTAGTATGTCCATTACTTTCCGGGTATATTCCGCTAGTACTTAGCAAGTTCAACTCCCGTATAATAGTGGGTTAAAATTTGCCGATAATCCTTGCCGGCCAGGGCCATATAATTTGCCCCATACTGGCATAATCCAACACCATGACCATTCCCCAGGGTTTCAAAAATTAACCTGTTTCCCTCGGTCTGCCAAGAAAAATTCGTGGAGCGCAGACCCAGTTTCTGTCTTACCTCCGTGCCTTTTAAAATTAAATCGCCAAAACTCATGGTCTTGATCCTGCCAGTAGCTGTCCTGTCTAGAATCCTAATCCCCCTGGCGGCCCCTGTTGCTACCCTGACGGTTTCCGGGCCGAGACGTTCTGTAAGTTCTGGAAGGCTTAGAGCCAGGGTAGCTTTGGCTTTAGGGTTATCTTTCTCCAAAGAACAATCAACACTTTTCAGGTAAGGAACCTCTGTGGACCATACTTCAGCGGCATCTTCGGTGCCAATGCCACCACAGGATGCATGATAGACCGGGTTAATTACCTGACCCTGATAGAGGAGGATCTGTCCATCAGTTTGCCATACGGCTTGGGCTATTTTTTCATAATAGGTTTGAAAGGAATAATTGCCCCATCTGTTGGCCATGGTATTCTCATCTATCCAGGCCTGGTTGTGTTGGGGGTCATTGCAGATATCAGCGCCGGGGTGATTACCATCAGGCCGACCTCCGGCTTTTTCCAGCCTCTTGAGGGTATATGTCCTGGCCGCTATGGCTTGGGCTTTTAATGCCTCAGGATGAAAGGCGGCAGGCATCTCCGCCGCTAATACCCCAATTAGGTATTGATCAAGGGGGAGGGTAATAACCTTTCCTTGGCTATGGTCATACATCCTGACAGAGAGGGCGGCGTCCCGGATTTGGGGACTTTTAATTCGCTCTGAATTCTCCCCTCTGAAGAAAACCACGGGGAGTAAGACTATGGCCATAACCCCGGCTATTATAATAGCTATTATTCGACCCATTGTCCACCTCCTTGAAAAAGCCTCATTAATAGATATACCGGGAGGGGATTGGGTAGAACGAATAGATATGATTTCTTTAACAAGTTTTGTCCCTGGTGATGGTTGCTCCCATAGCTCGCAAATTGGCTACAATATTCTCATAACCACGGTCAATGTGGTGGACATTTCCAATTTCGGTTACCCCTTGGGCCAACATTCCGGCAATTATCAAGGCAGCGCCGGCCCTTAGATCTGTGGCCTTTACCGGGGCCGCAGTCAATCCTTCCACACCTTTGACCACCGCTGTGCGGCCGTCTATCTTGATATTGGCCCCCATCCGCTTTAATTCGTCAACATGCATAAACCTGTTTTCAAAAACCGTTTCCGAGATTACACTGGTTCCCCGGGCAACTGTAAGCATAGCCATGACCTGGGCCTGCATATCGGTAGGAAAACCCGGATAGGGCAGGGTTTTGACATCTATGGGCTTAATTTCACCGGCTCCGGTAACTCTGACCCCGTCATTTTCCTCATACACTGCAACACCTGCTTCCCGTAGTTTAGCACACAGGGGTTTGGTATGTTCTAAAAGGATGTTTTCAATAAAAATGTCCCCCCCGGTGGCAGCTGCGGCTACCATGTAGGTGCCGGCCTCAATCCGGTCGGGTATAACAGTATGTTCGCCTCCCTTAAGTTCTTTTACCCCCTCAATTTTGATGAGGTTTGTCCCTGCTCCCTTAATATTGGCCCCCATGACATTAAGGAAATTAGCCAAGTCAACTATTTCCGGCTCTTCTGCAGCGTTTTCGATAATGGTCTGCCCTTGAGCTAAGGCCGCCGCCATCATTATATTCTCGGTGGCTCCCACACTGGGAAAGTCAAGGTAAATTCGAGCCCCCTTTAATTCTTTGGCCACTGCCTCCACATATCCATGGCCACAAGTAATTTCCGCCCCCAGGGCAGCAAAACCCTTCAGATGGAGGTCTATGGGCCTTGTTCCAATGGCACAACCGCCCGGTAAAGAAATCCGGGCCTTACCGATGCGCGCCAGTAATGGACCCATGACTAAAAAGGAGGCCCGCATTTTCCGCACAAATTCATAGGGCGCCTCATGATTGTTTATATTATTGATTTCAACGGTCATCAGGTGGCCTTGACGATTAACGGCAGCGCCTAACCTTTCTAGAACAGCCACTGCTGTATCTACATCGGCTAGCCAGGGAACATCCTGGAGTATACATTGACCATTGGCCAGAAGAGACGCTGCCATGATTGGCAAGACAGCATTCTTGGCTCCACTGACCCGAACCCTTCCTTTTAATTGTACCCCGCCGGTAACTAAGATCTTTTCCAAAACCGTCTTCCTCCACTAATATTCGGTGGCAATTATGGGAGAACCTATAATAACATAGGTTTTTTTGTCCAAATTATTATATCGGACAGCTACATTGATATTCAGCTGTTTTTCACCCATTACCAGCTTTTCCTCTATTTCCGGTGTATAGCCGGTTAGTGAGACCAGCCGTTCTGTACTAATGCCCTCAAAAGGTTTGGTTCCTAAGAACTTAAATACCTTTTCCGCAACGGCTTTGTTCTCAGTCAATGACTTTTGACCTGGCAAGGTTCCTGATAAAATAGTTGCTATTTGGGCCGGTTGTGAAGATAGGAGGCGAAAACCTGCTTCCATTTTACTTTTTCCTTGGTCTATGTCGTATTGGTTATCTTTGCTGATTAGCATTGCCGTTACGTATGTTTCGGCCTTGTCCTCTTTATTATTTGATTCCTGCATGGTTTGACTATGAATCTCCAGATAAGTACTGGGATTAATAAATCCCCGCAAAATTATCCCCCGGAAATTACTTTCTCCCTGGCTAATTTGCTCCATACTCTGATTATTGGCGCCCAATTTTACTGACAGTTGGTTGGCGTAGTTCTTTAACTCCTCATCACTACTGAATCGGTGATTTATCTGCACCCAACCACTGAAGGTCAAATCATTAAACTCTGCTCCCGTTACCTGTAGAGCGCCCTGCAGCGGTTCTTGTCGTTCCTCGTTATCTCCCATGGTATATTTCAACGGCCCCTGCCAGCCGAAGATGATTAAACCTGTCAGAATAAGAAATATGATGGCCTTTTTCAACTTCCATCCCCCCACGAACGGTATTTTAGTATTAGTATTGCCTAGATATGGAGGGGGTAATCTTGATGGTGAAAAAAAAAGAGGTCGCCCCAAAATAATTTTTGGGACAACCTCTCTTCTAGTGATATTTTATTTACCGGCTACTTTGATACGGGTGATAGCTCTTTTTAAAGCTACCTCGGCCCGGGCCAAATCAATATCTGCGGTTTTGGCAGCTAAACGCTCCTCGGCCCGTTCCTTAGCCCGACGGGCCCGATCCACATCAATCTCAGAAGCCTTTTCAGCGGAGTCGGCCAATACGACGGCCTTGTTGCTCTTTACTTCAAAGAACCCGCCGCTGATAGCCATTTTTAGTTCCTGGTTGCCTTGCTTGGCTCTTAATTCACCGATCTCCATGCTGGTAATCAAAGGGGCATGGTTGGCCAGCACCCCGAAATAACCGACACTGCCGGGAGCTACGATGAAGTCTACATCTTCACTGAAGACAACCCGTTCCGGTGTTACGATCTCCAGTCGAATAGCTGCCATATTACTCAGCTCCCTCTAGCTGTTTAGCTTGGGCAATAGCTTCTTCAATAGTACCAACCATATAGAAGGCCTGCTCGGGAAGGTCATCATGCTTGCCATCAACTATTTCCTTGAAGCCTTTGATGGTTTCTTTTAAAGGTACATATTTTCCAGGGGTACCGGTGAAGACTTCTGCTACGAAGAAGGGCTGGGAAAGGAATCTCTGAATCTTCCGCGCCCGGGATACGGTGAGCTTGTCTTCATCGGATAATTCATCCATACCAAGGATGTTGATGATATCCTGAAGTTCTTTATAACGCTGAAGTACCTTCTGAACGGAACGGGCCACATCGTAATGCTCCTGCCCTACGATGTGGGGGTCAAGAATCCGGGAAGTGGAATCGAGGGGATCCACCGCAGGGTAGATACCCAACTCGGAAATGGCCCGGGAAAGTACTGTGGTAGCATCCAAGTGAGCGAAAGCGGTAGCGGGAGCAGGGTCAGTCAAGTCGTCGGCAGGTACATAGATAGCCTGAACGGAAGTGATAGATCCCTTATTGGTAGAAGTAATCCGCTCCTGTAGGGTACCCATCTCGGTGGCCAGGGTAGGCTGGTAACCAACCGCTGAAGGCATCCGGCCCAAGAGGGCGGACACTTCGGAACCGGCCTGGGTGAAACGGAAAATGTTATCTACGAAGAGGAGCACGTCTTGTCCTTCTTCATCCCGGAAGTACTCGGCCATGGTCAAACCGGTCAACGCAACCCGGAGACGAGCGCCGGGGGGTTCGTTCATCTGTCCGAATACCAGAGCAGTCTTAGCGATAACGCCGGAATCCTTCATCTCATGGTAAAGGTCATTACCTTCCCGGGTACGCTCACCAACACCGGCGAATACGGAGATACCACCGTGCTGGTTGGCGATGTTATTAATTAGCTCCTGAATCAAAACGGTTTTACCTACACCGGCTCCGCCGAAGAGGCCGATCTTACCACCCTTGAGGTAAGGAGCAAGCAAGTCTACTACCTTAATTCCGGTTTCCAGAATCTGAGCTTGAGTTGACTGCTGCTCAAAGGATGGCGCCGGACGGTGGATAGGATAGCTTTTATCAGGGTTTTCAATCTGATCAAAACCATCAATACACTCACCCAGTACGTTTAACAAACGTCCCAAAGTCTTAGGGCCAACCGGTACAGCAATAGCATCACCGGTATCTAATGCCTTCATGCCCCGGGTCAGGCCATCGGTAGGACTCATAGCTACGCAGCGAACTCCATTATTTCCTAAGTGCTGCATAGCTTCAAGAGTAATATTAATGTTTTCCACTACGGACTGTTTTTCTTGAAACTCACTTTTAATCTTAATAGCGTTATAGATAGCAGGCAACTTACCGGGCTCGAACTCAATGTCCACTACAGGCCCGATAACCTGAACTACTTTTCCATAGTTCATTACGTTTTCCCCTCCTTGCGTTTTTTAGCTGGTAGCCGGTAGCTGGTAGCTGGTAGCCTGCAAGTCATGCTCCGAGGTAATATTTAGACCCTTAAGAATATCTTTCAAGGCTATAAGCTACAAGCTACGAGCTATAAACTACTCAAGTGCCGCAGCTCCGCCCACGATTTCGGAAATCTCGCGGGTGATAGCGGCCTGACGGGCGCGGTTGTAGGACAAGGTAAGCTTGGCAATGAGTTCTTTGGCGTTGTCGGTTGCCGAACCCATGGCGGTCATCCGTGCCCCTAGTTCACTGGCCTTGGACTCCAGGAGAGCTCTGAAAACAGTTGTCTCTACATACTTGGGTAACAGTACGCTGAGAATTGATTCAGCAGAGGGCTCGTAGATATAATCTACGGACGCTCCTTCCTCTGCGGGAGGCTCAACGGGCAGGAGTTTGATAGTAGTAGGATTCTGGGTTAAAGCCGATACGAACTCGGTATAAACCAGATATACTTCATCAAACTCTTCAGCGATATAATAGTCCATTACTTTTTGGGCAATTTTCTTGGCAACGCCGAACTGAATATCCTCGCCTAGACCGGTAAACTCGGCCACGATATTCTTACCGCTGCGCCGGAAGAAGTCACGACTCTTACGACCAACAGTAATCAGGCTAACGTTCTCTAATTGCTTAATTTCCCCAGCGCTCTTACGGAGAATGTTGGCATTGTAACCACCGCAAAATCCCCGGTCCGCAGTGATAACCACATAGCCAATATTCTTCGGTTCCCGTTTAGCTAGAAGAGGATGAGACAGGTCGCTGGCCACTCCCACTAATCTGCTCAATACTTCACTGGGTTCCTGGGCAAGAGGTCTGGCCGCAATTACTCGTTCCTGGGCCTTGCGCAATTGGGCTGCCGACATCATCTTCATAGCTTTGGTAATCTGCTGGATATTCTTAACGGATTTAATCCGGCGAGTAATATCGCGCATTCCTGGCATTTATTTTCTCACCACCTTGTAGCTATTAGCTATTAGCTAATTTAGAACATTTTCTTGAATTCTGCGATAGCAGCCTTTAGCTTTTCGATATTTTCATCGGTCAGAGAACCCTTGTCGGTGATGTCTTTACCGATTTCAGGTTTGCTGGAGCGGATGAATTTCAGGAATTCTTCTTCGAACTTGCCAATGCGGGCGGTTTCAACATCATCCACGAAACCGTTGATGGCAGCAAAGATAACAATTACCTGCTCTTCAACGGACATGGGTACATATTGGCCCTGCTTGAGCATTTCTACGATCTTTTCACCACGGGTCAGACGGGCCTGAGTGGCTTTATCTAAGTCGGAACCGAACTGGGCGAAGGCCGCCAATTCACGGAACTGGGCCAAATCCAGACGGAGACGACCGGCAACCTGCTTCATGGCCTTAATCTGGGCGGAACCCCCTACCCGGGATACAGAGATACCTACGTTAATAGCAGGCCGCTGACCGGCGTAGAACAGGTCGGACTCCAAGAAGATCTGTCCATCGGTGATAGAAATAACGTTGGTAGGAATATAAGCGGAAACGTCACCGGCCTGGGTTTCGATGATAGGCAGAGCAGTTAAGGAACCGCCGCCCAGGTCGTCATTTAATTTACAAGCCCGCTCCAACAGACGGGAGTGGAGGTAGAATACGTCTCCAGGATAAGCTTCCCGGCCTGGAGGACGACGAAGCAGCAAGGAAAGTTCGCGGTATGCAACAGCCTGCTTGGACAGGTCATCATAAACAACCAAAACGTGCTTACCCTGTTCCATGAACTCTTCACCGATGGCACAACCGGCATAGGGGGCAAGGTAAACCATGGGCGCAGGCTCGGAAGCGGTAGCGGAAACTACGATGGTGTAATCCATAGCGCCGTTCTCTTCCAGGGTCTTAACAACCTTTGCTACGGTAGAAGCCTTTTGACCGGAGGCTACATAAATACAAATTACATCTGTATTCTTCTGGTTAATGATGGTATCAATAGCAACCGCCGTCTTACCGGTCTGACGGTCACCGATGATTAATTCCCGCTGGCCGCGGCCGATGGGAACCATGGAGTCAATAGCTTTTAAGCCGGTTTGCAGAGGCTGGTGCACGGACTTCCGGGTAATAACCCCGGGTGCTACCCGCTCGATAGGACGGAATTTGTTGGTATTAATGGGTCCCTTACCATCGATGGGCTGACCCAGAGAGTTTACAACCCGTCCAATCATAGCGTCACCAACGGGTACCTCCACGATGCGGCCGGTTCTCTTAACAGTGTCACCCTCCCGGATACCTGTGTAAGGCCCTAAGATAACGCAACCAATATTGTCTTCTTCCAAGTTCAACACCATGCCGTAAATTCCCCCTGGGAATTCCAGCAGCTCACCGGCCATGGCATCTTCCAGACCATAGATACGGGCGATACCGTCACCAACCTGGATTACGGTACCGACATTAGTAATCTCAACATCAGTTCTGTATTGTTCAATTCTCTGCTTAATAATAGAACTGATTTCTTCAGGTCTGATACTCATTTATGCGCTCACCCCTAACTCTATAGTTAATTTTTCAAAAGTAAGTCTTGCAGGACATTTAGACGTCTGTTTACTGTTCCGTCAATAACCTTGTCCCCAATACGGACAGTAAGTCCACCGATAAGTTGGGGATTAACGGCAGTTTTTAACCGGATGTTTTTACCGGTCATCTTGGATAATTGTGCCTTAAGGGATTCGATATCCACTTCAGCCAGGGGATGAGCCGATATTACTTCAGCGTCAAAAATATTCCTAGCTTCATTAGCATAAGCTATAAAGGCATCTAAGATGTCTCTGATGTACCCTTCCCGGCGTTTATCAATCACTACTTTAAGAAAGTCCACCGTGGTAGCAGAAACATTTCCTTCAAAAACTTTATCAACAATATCCTTTTTTGCCTCAGCAGACAATAGTTGGTCGTCCATAACCCGTTTCAGGTCAGCGTTTGCCTCAATGGTACTAACTACTGTATCTAATTCTTTTTCAAAAGAATCCAAGGCATCTTTTTCCTTGGCAATAGCAAAAAAAGCGTTGGCATAGCGACGGGCAATGGCGTTATTTAGCATTTAAGATCGCCTGCCTCTGCAATAAATTCTTTAACCATCTGCTCATGGTCTTGAACAGTGATAGCTTTGCCAACCACCTTGCCGGCGGCCAATACTGCCAGGGTAGCAACCTCCTCGCGAAGTGCGGCCACGGCCTGGTTCTTCTCCCGGGAGATTTCATCCTGGGCCTTCTTAATGGCCTTATCGGCTTCATTCTTGGCGTTCTTCACAATATCTTCCTTCATATCTTCGCCCATTTTGGTAGCCTTTTCGATAATCTCCTGGGCCTCTCTCTTGGCCTGGAGCAGCTGGGCCTGATACTGGGACTGCAGCTTATCAGCTTCGGCCCGGGCGGCTTCAGCTTTTTCCAAGGAATCCTTAATGGTGCGCTTACGCTCTGCCAGCATATTGAGCATTGGTTTGTAAAGTAATTTATTTAAAATGGCTAACAACACTAGAAAGTTGACTATTTGCCATGCGAATGTTGCGAGATCAAATTTCATTAGCCACTTACCTCCTCTCTGTAAATCCATCAAAAATCAGGATACTGTAGGGGGCGAAAAGGCCGGAGAAACCTCCGGACCCAATCGCCCTAACCTTCTCGCCAGTATTCCCCTTAGGCAACCATCTTTTGAGTTACTAACATCAGTGCGATTACCAAACCATAGATGGTCAGGGTTTCCATAAATGCGAAGGCAATGAAGAGAAGTGTTCTAACAGTACCGCTAGCTTCGGGTTGACGAGCGATGGATTCGAATGCTTTACCGGCAGCGATACCCATACCAACACCGGAACCGATAGCACCCAAACCAACGGCCAAACCAGCGCCAATTGCAATCAAACCTGTAGGTTCCATTTAATTTTCCCCCCTTTCCAAGGTCATCACAAAAATTGTATTAGTGACCATGTTTTTCTGTAGCACCTGCTATATATAGTGTAGTCAGCAAGGTGAAAACAAAAGCCTGAATAGCGCCCGTCAGAGTTCCTAAGAGATTGATGGGAACCGGAACCAGCATAGGAACCATGACAAACAAAGTACCTACAACCAACTCATGACCGAAGATATTTCCGTAAAGACGCATTGCCAGCGATACCGGCCGGACAATCTCTTCTACTACGTTTAACGGGAACATCCACCACATGGGTGTAAAGAGGTGCTTGAAATATTTTAGGCCACTGGTAGCAACACCGAAGAAATGGGTTGAAAAGAAAACGATAATTGCCAGGGCCGCTGTTACGCTCAAGTTAGCAGTAGGAGGAATAAATATGCCTAAGCCAACTCCTTTTTCAGGAGATTCAGGAGTGTAACCAACAAAGGGTAATAGACCGAAGTAATTTGAGACCAAGATGTACAGGAAGAAGGTACAAAGCAACGGGAAATATTTCTTAATCCGCTCTTCGTCCAGCATACCTTCTAAAAGACCGTAGAGACCTTCGATAAGAAGTTCTACAACATTCTGAAATCCGCTGGGTATAAGTTTCATGTTCCTGGTAGCAAGTATGGATAGAATGGTTAAAATAACGATAACACCCCAGCCAGACCAGACATAGAAATTAATACCGAGAGGACCTGCTGCTGCACCGAACATTTTTCCACCTCCTTTAACTAATAAATTTATATATTTGAATCATCTTTGGGAAAACTATTTTGACTTGTGAAAAAACTCTTTTATGTTACCGCCGACCAAGAAAATTTTATAAACTAGCATTCCGCCAAGGCTTCCTCCGATAAACTGTGGGCCAAACTGCACATAACTGCCATATAGTAGTACAGCTAAAATAGCAAACCTGCAATAATAAAGTAAGGTGACTATAATCTTGACTTTACCGCCGCTCATCCCGTAGAGCTTTTTTAAAATAAAATCAAGGAGTCGCATGTTACTATAAATTAGAAAAAAGCCAAAAACTAACCCTACGGCGGCCAAAGCTGAAAACTTGAACCCAGCAATGGCAACAAGTAGGGCCAAAACCCCTAAGGAAATTTTCCATGCTGACCCTAATAGATGTCGCTCAGGTATATCTAGTCCCCTCCTTTTTTTTCCGGGAACATCGCATCGTAAGCGCTCTTGAAAGCCGCCCCGACGCCAACCACGAGCAATATAAATGTAAACCAAGGGGATGTACCTAACTTTCCATCGATAAAATCACCTAAGAAATAGCCCACCACAATACCGGCGGCAATAGTGGTCCCCAAGGAAAAAACTACTCCCAAAGCCTTCAAGTTCTGCCAATCATTTTTACTCACAGCCTTCCTCCTCCTATTGACCCTGGTATCCGCCATGGGCTGCCAGTGTTTAGTCTATTCGGCTGTGACTAGGGTTATACATAATCAAAGTTTATGTTAAGAAACATTCAATAATATTCTATCTTTTTATGTGAAATCCTTTTTTTCGCAAAAGTTTTTAGCGATGAATAGTTATATTTTTTTCTTGAACAGTAAATTCACACGGTTTAATGGTCGAACGGCCAAAATGGTAGTTAAGGGCCTGAATAATACGACTGGCGGCTTTTCCGTCACCATAAGGATTAACAGCATTGGCCATCTCCTGATAGGCTTGAGAATCCCTCAATAAAATATCTGCCGTCTGTAGGATGACTTGTCTATCAGTGCCTACCATCTTGACTGTACCGGCCGTAACCGCCTCCGGACGCTCAGTGGTATCTCTCAACACCAATACCGGCTTACCCAAGGAAGGCGCCTCCTCCTGAAGCCCACCGGAATCGGTAAGCACCAGGTAGGATTTGTTCATCAAGTTGATAAAGGGCTGGTAATCTAGGGGTTCGATGAGATGCACCGCCGGTAGGTTGCCCAATACCTCTTCCACCACCTGACGAACCTGGGGGTTCTTATGCACAGGAAAAATCACTTCCACATCAGGGAATGTTAAAACTATTTCCCTTAGGGCCTGGTATACCTGGCGCATGGGTTCGCCCAGGTTTTCCCGGCGATGAGTAGTGACCAGCAGAACCCTTTTGTTGTGATAATCTATTTTTTGCAAAACCGGGTCGTCAAAGACATACTCCTTCCGGACTGTTCGCAAAAGAGCGTCAATAACGGTATTCCCGGTAACAAAAATTCGCTCCTCCGCCACCCCTTCCCGTAGGAGATTGGCTTTGGAAGTGTTTGTAGGAGCAAAATGCAGGTCAGCAATAGAACCGGTAAGCTTCCGGTTCATTTCTTCAGGGAAGGGTGAATATTTATTACCGGTGCGCAAACCTGCTTCCACATGGCCAACAGGAATCTGAAGGTAAAAGGCCGCCAAACCGGCTACGAAGGTGGTGGTAGTATCACCGTGAACCAACACAATATCAGGCCGATCCTGCTCCAAGACTTCCCGGAGGCCCAAGAGGGCCCGGCTGGTTATATCAAAAAGGGTCTGGTTAGGCTGCATGATATTCAAATCATGGTCAGGGGTTATGTCAAAAAGATTCAGCACCTGATCCAACATCTCCCGATGCTGAGCCGTGACCGCTACCCGGGAGACAAACTCCTCCGGATGCGCCTCCAGGGCCTTAACCAGTGGCGCCATCTTAATGGCCTCCGGCCTGGTGCCGAATATGGTCATTATTTTGTGCATGCGTTACACCTCCGTTAGCAGTTCTTAGCTTATAGCTTGTAGCTTGTAGCTTGTAGCTTGAAAGATATTCTTACAGGCTTTTAAATGACCCTAAAGGCCTGACATGTAAGGCTATAAGCTACAAGCTACCAGCTACCAGCTAATATATCCTTTCCTGACCAGCTTGTCGACGTGTTCTTGTACGGCGTGTTGGATGTCTACGCCGTAGGTTTCTTCTAGGACATACATCATGGTGATGGCGGTTTGGGCTACGTCGAGGAGTTCTTTGGTAATACCCTCTACAACTTCGGGTTCTTCTTTTTCCAACCGCTCGCCGTTGAGGCCGCGGAATTTGCCTATAAATTGAGCCAGTTCGCCCAGTTCTTCGGCAAGTTTGATGAGGGTGCTCTCCAGGGTTACTTTATCCAGGCCGTTCAACCTGGGAAGTTTGATTTCTTTGAAGTCCATCCCTAAGCTCACTTGATCTCCCCCCTGTGGCTATTAGCTTGTAGCTTGTAGCTTGTAGCTTGAAAGATATTCTTATAGGTTTTAAAGACCATAAAGGTCAACATGCAAGGCTACCAGCTACCAGCTATTAGCTATCAGCCAGGCGCAGCACTTCTACTCCGGCTTCGGCAAGGATATCCCTGGCCAGTTGATCCGGGTAATCTCCGGCGAACACTACTTTTTTAATCCCCGCATTGACTATCATCTTGGCGCACAAAACACAGGGCTGGGCCGTGATGTAGATGGTGGAATTATCTATGCTGACACCATGTACGGCGGCCTGGATTAAAGCGTTTTGTTCGGCATGGATGGCCCTGCACAACTCATGCCGTTCACCTGAAGGAACCTGCATTTTCTCCCGGATGCAGCCAATCTCCAGGCAGTGTTTTAGCTTGGCCGGGGCGCCGTTATAACCGGTGGTTAGAATCCGGTTATCCCGGATGATCACAGCACCTACTTGTCGCCGCAGGCAAGTTGACCTTTGGGCAATTACCCTGGCTATTTCCATAAAGTATTGATCCCAATCAGGACGGGACATGGTTTGAGCCTTCCTCTCTGTAGCTGGTAGCTCGTAGCTGGTAGCTTGTAGAAAAATCTATTTTAATGAGTTGATTAATGCATGTAAGAGCTTCATTACTTCTTCTGACTTTATAAGTAGTTCCTGATGTTGTTTTTCCTTGAGAAACCCTAAATCTTTGGCAAGAGTTAAGTAATAATGGCTTTCATATGCTGATCCTCTTGCAATAAATAGGAATTGGATAAACTCCTTTTTATGTTGCCTGGAATGACCTTCTGCAATATTTGCTGGTATTGAAGTAGTAGCACGCCTAAGTTGAGAAGTAAGTCCAAAGACTTCTTCTCGAGGAAAATACTTTGAAATCTCATATACTTTTAACACAAATTCATGGGCTTTCTGCCAGGCAATCAATTGTTCATATCTGGCCAAAATTATCGCCCCCTAGGCTACAAGCTACAAGCTATCAGCTATCAGCTATTTTGTGCCAAACAACCTATCCCCTGCATCACCCAGGCCGGGAACAATATAGGCGTGGTCATTAAGCTTCTCATCTATGGCTGCTACATAAATATCTACATCGGAATGACTTTCTTGGACGGCTTTAATCCCCTCCGGGGCGGCGATTAAACACATCAACTTAATGTTGGATGCGCCCCGTTGCTTGAGGAATTCGATGGCGGCCACGGCAGAACCGCCGGTAGCCAGCATGGGGTCGATGATAATCAGTTCCCGCTCATGGATATCGGCAGGTAATTTACAATAATATTCCACCGGAAGCAGGGTTTCAGGGTCGCGGTAAAGGCCCACATGGCCCACTTTGGCTGCCGGAATCAGCTTCAATACTCCGTTAACCATCCCCAAACCGGCTCGCAGGATGGGGACAACCCCGACTTTTTTGCCGGATATAACTTTTGTCATGGTCTTCTGAATAGGAGTTTCGATTTCAACTTCCTTCAGAGGGAAATCCCTGGTCACCTCATAAGTCATGAGCATGGCCACTTCTTCCACAAGTTCCCGAAAATCCTTAGAACCCGTATTTTTATTTCTGATGTAAGTAAGCTTATGTTGGATCAAAGGGTGATCCAAAAGGTGAACAGTGGACACGAGAAACCCTCCTTAGGCTACTTCGCTATATAAGGGAAATTTCCGACAAAGCTGTGCTACCAACTCCCTGGCTTTGTCTTGGGCTGCTGGGTCGTTGCGTTTGGTGATGGCCAAATCCATGATTTCCGCAATGGTTTCCATAGCTGTGGTATCCATGCCCCGACTGGTGGCCGCAGGGGTACCCACCCTAATCCCACTGGTGACGAAAGGCTTCTGGGGGTCGAAGGGAATGGCATTTTTGTTCACGGTTATTCCCACACCATCCAGGAGATGTTCCCCTTCTTTACCGGTTATACCTTTGTTGCGCAAATCAACCAGCAGAAGGTGGTTATCGGTTCCTCCGGACACTAAATTGAAGCCCCGGTTGATTAAAGCCGCAGCCAGAGTTTTGGCGTTGGCTACTATCTGGTTTTGATAAGCTTTAAATTCAGGTTTCAGGGCCTCACCAAAGGCCACGGCTTTGGCGGCAATAACATGCATCAAAGGACCGCCCTGAATGCCGGGGAAAACAGCTTTGTCTATAGCCGGGCCGTACTTTTCTTTGCATAAAATCAAACCACCTCTGGGACCACGGAGAGTTTTATGGGTAGTAGAGGTCACAAAATCGGCATAAGGAACTGGGCTTGGGTGTTCTCCCGCTGCCACCAAACCGGCGATATGAGCCATATCCACCATGAAGAGGGCCCCGGTCTCATCGGCGATTTCCCGCAGTTGGACAAAGTCAAATACCCGGGGATAAGCGCTGGCCCCGGCCACAATTAGTTTGGGTTTATGTTGATGAGCCAGTTCGAAAACCTTCTCGTAATTAATCTTACTGGTGTTCTCTTCCACTCCGTAAGGTACAAAATTATAATACACCCCGGAGATGTTCACAGGGCTGCCGTGGGTCAAATGACCACCGTGGGCCAAGTTCATGCCCAACACTGTATCACCGGGTTTGAGCACAGAAAAATAGACGGCGGTGTTAGCCTGAGCGCCGGAGTGGGGCTGAACATTAGCATATTCAGCGCCGAAAAGCTCCTTAGCCCGCTGGATGGCCAGATTCTCCACCACGTCTACATATTCACATCCACCATAATAACGCTTACCTGGATAACCCTCAGCGTATTTGTTGGTCAGGGTTGAGCCTTGGGCCTCCATTACCGCCCGGCTCACAAAATTCTCCGAAGCTATCAACTCAATATTATTCTTCTGTCTATTGGTTTCCTTTTCTATGACCGCAGCCACTTCAGGATCTACTTTGGCTAAAATACTCTCCACTTTGTTTATCATCCTCCCACTGTTTATTTAGCTTGTAGCCGTTATTTTGCTTGTAGCTTGTAGCTGGTAGCTTGTAGCCAATTAGGTATTCTTACAAGTTTTTAAGAACCCGTAAGTATGACATCCAAGCTACAAGCTATCAGCTACCAGCTATCAGCTACAAGCTACCAGCTACCGACTAATATACTTGCTTTCCAATTCCCCAATCTTCCCCACCCTGACGGCGTGGCGGCCGCCGGCGAATTGGGTTCCCAGCCAGGTACGGACAATCTCTCTGGCTAGGCCGAAACCGATAACCCTTTCGCCCATGGCCAGGATGTTGGAATCATTATGTTCCCTGGTGGCTTTGGCGGAAAAGGTATCATGGCAAAGGGCGGCCCGAATTCCTGGCAGCTTATTGGCTGCAATACTGATGCCGATACCGGTTCCACAAATGAGAATTCCTTTGTCACAGCGGCCCGCCAGGACGGCCCCGGCCACTTTTTCGGCGATATCGGGATAATCCACCGACTCGGGAGAGCGAGTCCCGAAATCCTCAAAGGCAAATCCCTCTTCGGCTAAAAACTCCTTTATATCCTCTTTCAACCGGAAACCCCCGTGGTCGCTTCCGATGGCTAACTTCAATATAGGCACCTCCAGAATAGGGTTAATATCAAGATAACACTACAATATTCTACATAGAATCCCATTTCCCTTTTATCCGATAAAAATATCCTTGGAAAAATAAAGCTTCCTTATTTACCCGTCGATGAGGCCAGTTTGTCCAGTATTTTGCCAATGCATTCCTTTAACTCCCCGGCACATTGGCGATAAACTTCCAGGGGTTGTCCAAAGGGATCGGAGATGTCCCGTTCCAGACCATGGGCGTATTCCCATAGCACAAATACTTTCCCTGCCGCTTCAGGGACGAACTGCAGGATTATATCTTTATGACGCCGAGTCATGGTCAAGACGAGATCTACGTCGTTTATCAGGGCATGGTTAAGCTGGCGGGCTAGGTGACCGGATAGGTCGATACCACCCTCAAGAAGGGCCTGTACGGCATTGGCTGACGCTGGTTCACCAGGCACCGCCGCCACTCCCGCTGATAATATTTCAATATCCAGGGCCTGTCCCCCCCGCCCTTGGGCCAAAGCCCTGCCCAGGGCCTCCGCCATACTACTCCGGCAGGTATTCCCAGTACAGACGAAAAGAATTTTAGTGCTCATATGCATTCCTCCCCAGCTACAAGCTATAAGCTAACTTCACGCCAATTCCAATCAAGACAAGGCCGCCGATTATCTCGGCTTTGGAGCCTACCCATTGACCCAAATACTTTCCGAAAACCAAACCGGCTGCGGTCATCAAGCCGGCTACCGTACCCATTACTCCGACAGCTAACCCCAGGTAAACATTCTGGGTACCCAGGGTGAAACCTACACTAAGGGCATCAAGGCTAACACTGCCCGCTAACAAGACCAAACCCCAGGTATTGGCAATAACAAAATGGGGTTCCTCGTCAAATCCTTTACCATCCAAGCTCTCCTTAGCCATCTTGGCGCCTAGGAAAATCAGCACCAGCGCTCCGGTAATGCCGGCCAGGCGGCCCAGAGAACTAAAAGCCTCACCTACCATATACCCGGCCAAAGGCATGAAGACATGAAATACCAAAACGGTCAGACTGATAATCCAAATTTGTTTCCTACGAATGCCCGCCACACCAATACCGATGGCTAAAGAAAAAGCATCCGCCCCCAAAGCCACAGCCAGAAAAAGCAAGGTTAACAAACTCATCCCGTCTCGCCTCCAATTGCATTACTGGAAAATATCTTATCCTGTAAATTATATGCAATCCGGAGGTGGCTATACTGTTATACTTTGATTATTTTATCAGCGGCCTTGGTTAAGCGGTTCATGATGGCCAAACCCAGTCCTTGCCAGGAAAAGCCTTCAGCTATTACCACCTGAACCCCGTGGCGGTCAAAATCCCGCAGTAAACTATAGAGGTTAACGGCAACGGTAGTCAAATCCTGCCGGGAACCGATAACCAAAGTGAAAAACCCTTGATATGAGGCAACAGTCTCTCGGGAAGCCATAATACCTACCTTAAGGCCTTGCCTCTGCCGGGCCGCCGCCAAGTCCAGGACAGCCGCCGTCATTTCCTCCACCGGGCCGTCCACCAAAACCACTTCGGCCTCGGGGGAATAATGGGCGTATTTCATGCCCGGCGCTTTGGGTGCTGGAGCCTCCTGCTTATGGCTGTGGGGAAAATCCATCCCCGCCATGGCTGGATCAAGGTCAACCTGTCCCAGTACATCCCGCAGCATTTCCAGGGTAATACTCCCCGGTCGCAGCACCATGGGAGGACTCACCGTTAAATCCAATACCGTTGACTCCACCCCAAGTCCCACAGGGCCGCCGTCTAGAACCAGGGGCACTTTGCCCCCCAAATCCTCCAGCACATGAACTGCGGCGGTAGGGCTGGGTTTGCCCGAAGTATTGGCGCTGGGCGCCGCAACAGGTACCCCCGCTTCTTTGATGAGAGCCAAAGCCACTGGGTGATCGGGCATCCGGACAGCCACAGTAGGTAAACCCGCAGTAACTACCTGGGGTACCTGGGACGAGGAAGGTAAAACAAGGGTTAGCGGCCCCGGCCAGAATTTCTCCGCCAATTGCCGAGCCTCCGGCGGGATAGCTTTTACCAATGGTTCCAACATGGACCAATGGGCAATATGGACAATCAAGGGGTTGTCTCCCGGCCTGCCCTTAGCCCTGAAAATCCCCTCCACCGCCTCCGGTGACAAAGCATTGGCTCCCAGGCCATAAACGGTTTCGGTAGGGAAAGCCACCAAACCATTATGGCGGAGGATTTCCCCCCCCTCACCAATTGCGGCCACCCCTTCAGGGGTCAATTCGCCCGATTTATCTGTTTTTACTTCCAGGCATTTGGTTGAGGTCAAAATAGTCACCTTTTCTGATTTTATAAAAAGAGAGAAATTCCGTAGAATTTCCCTCCCCCTTAAGATGCTTTACATGCAACAACAAACCGTTCAAGACCGGCGTAGTCCTTAATAACCACGGCCTCAGCCCAATGGTCCCCGGCCAGTTCGGCTTGCAACAGTTGACCCTGTCCAGGGCCAATCTCCATCCCCAGCCAGCCGCCCGGCTTAAGATACTCCCAGGCTTGGGGAATCAACCGCCGGTATAGCTCCAACCCGTCCGCCCCTCCATCAAGAGCCAGATGGGGCTCGTAACCGGCAACATCCCTGGCCAAATGAGGCACTTCCCCACTTGGGATATAAGGCAAATTAGCAGCCATCCAGTCCACCTTGCCCCTAAATTCTGTAGTCAATTTCTCCAGGAGGTCGCTTTGGATAAAATCTATTCGTTGGTCCACTCCGTGGTTCCGGGCATTTTTTCGGGCCACCTGAAGGGCCTGGGGACTGATATCCAGGGCCGCCACCCGAACCCCCAGCACATACATGGCCACACTCACCCCAATAGCCCCGCTGCCTGTTCCCACATCCACCACCAGACCTCCCGGAGCATTGATGGTTATATCAGCAATAATCCTCTCCACCAATAATTCCGTCTCCGGCCTAGGGATTAATACATCGGGGGTCACGGCGAAAACCAGGGACATAAACTCCCTTTGGCCGGTGAGATAGGCTACCGGAGTCCCTTCCACCCGCCGCTCAATTACTTCCCTGAAAAGGGAGTGAACTTCGGGTTGCACCGGGTCATAAAGGTGAAGGAATAATTTCTCTCTTGACCACCCCAAGATGTGAATTAATAAGACCTCCGCATCCAGGCGGGGGTTATCCACCCCGGCCTGGCGGAGTTTTTCAACTCCGCTGCGCAATAACTGCTGAAGGCTAATCAATTTAATTTACCTGCTTAAGCTTCTCGGCCTGCTCGGTAGTAATCAGGGCTTCAATAATCTCATCAACATCTCCCATCAAGACATAGTCCAACCGGTGCAAGGTCAAACCTATCCGGTGGTCGGTAATCCGGTTTTGGGGGAAGTTATAGGTACGTATCCGCTCACTGCGGTCCCCGGTACCCACTTGAGTCTTACGGTCACCGGCCAGTTGGGCCCGTTGTTCCTCCAGGGCCGCTTCCAACAGCCTGGCTCGCAGTACTCGCATGGCTTTATCTTTATTCTTATGCTGGGATTTCTCATCCTGGCAGGAAACCACTATCCCGGAAGGCAGGTGGGTTATCCGCACCGCCGATTGGGTGGTGTTAACCGACTGGCCCCCCGGCCCGGATGAACAGAACACATCTATCCGCAGATCATTAGGATGTATGTCCACATCCACCTCTTCAGCCTCGGGCAAAACCGCCACCGTAGAGGTTGAGGTATGAATACGGCCCCCCGACTCCGTGGTAGGAATCCTCTGGACCCTGTGAACCCCGCTCTCAAACTTCAATTGACTATAAGCCCCTTGGCCTTCAATAAGGAAAATTATTTCTTTAAAACCGCCGATATCGGTTTCATTGGAACTAAGAATCTCGGTACGCCAGCCTTTGCGTTCAGCAAAACGGGTATACATGCGGTACAAATCCCCGGCAAAGAGGGCGGCTTCGCCGCCCCCAGCCCCCCCGCGGATCTCCACAATAACGTTCTTTTCATCATTGGGATCTTTGGGCAGCAGGAGAATTTTCAGCTTTTGTTCCAATTCTTCCTTACGTTCACTTAACTCGTCGGCTTCCATCTGGGCCAGTTCCCGCATGTCGGCATCCAGCTTTTCGCCAAGCATGGCTTTGGCATCATCCAATTGCTTAACCACTGTTTTATATTCACGATAGGTGTTAACCAAATCGGTCATTCCCGCATGGGCCTTGGCATGCTGCTGCCATTCTTTTTGGTTGGCAATTATTTCGGGGTTGCTCAAAAGTTCCCCCAGTTCTTCATAGCGTTCTTCAAGATGTTGCAGTTTGTCTAACATTGTTCCTCCACCTTCAAAATAAGGTTATATCTATATAATTATACCATATCCTCTTCCTCAGGCAAAACAGCCTCCAGGGCCTTAATCGCAACTTCTACCTGGGAATCGTCAGGCTCACGGGTGGTAAGCCTCTGTAACCACAAACCTGGAGCAATAATCACCTTCATCAAGGGCGAATCGGCATGACACCCGGAATATTTGATCACTTCATAGGAAATCCCGGCCACCAAAGGCATCAAGGTGAGTTTGGACAGAATCCGCAGCCATAGCTCCTGCTTGCCTAAAAAGGAAAAAGTAAAAATACTGATAACCATTACAATCAAGAGAAAACTGGTGCCACAACGAGGGTGCAGAGCTGAACGCTTCTGGGCATTGGCCACCGTCAACTCATCCCCCGCCTCAAAGGCGTGAATAACCTTGTGTTCGGCCCCGTGATACTGAAAAACCCTCTGAATATCCTTCATCCGGGAAATGAAGACCACATAAAGCAAAAAAATACTAATCCGAATAGTGCCCTCAATTAAGTTCCACAAATAAATATTGGACACCAGATTGGCGGTTAACCTGTTCAAAGCAGCCGGTGCCACCACAAACAATAAAACCCCCAAGCCAAGAGCGGCGCCTATCGTCAAAACAAGTTCTTTGGTGGTGAGTTCCTCTTCTTCTTCGTCCAAAGACTGGTTGGCTGAAAAACTCAAGGCTTTAACCCCGATAATCAAAGACTCAAAAAGAGCCACAACTCCCCTTACTAATGGCCACTTGAGAAAAGGAAGTTTTTTTACAATAGAATTAACCGGCTTTTTTTCGATAATTATCTCTTGATTGGGTTTGCGCACGGCAATTGCTAGGTCTTCAGGGCCGCGCATCATAACCCCCTCAATCACCGCCTGACCGCCGTAAGTAAAAGGTTTCTTCATCATATGTACCACCTTAAGAAAATAACAGAGCCAAAAGCTCTGCTATTATTTCTAGAGATTGAATTTCTTTTTGAACTTGTCTACGCGACCACCAGCATCAATAAACCTTTGTTTTCCGGTATAAAATGGATGGCATTTGGAGCAAATCTCCACCTTCAGTTCTTTTTTAATGGAACCGCTAGTAAAACTTTCCCCGCAAGCGCAAGTTACTTTTGACTCATCATATTTAGGGTGAATTCCCTCTTTCACTAGTGTCACCTACTTTCTCAACCAATTTCCAAAAGTCAACCTTCATTATTATAGCATAAGGATTGGGATGGATGCAAGAAGAATATAGCTGATAGCTCGTAGCTGGTAGCTGGTAGCTTCAAAGATATTCTTACAGGTCTTTTTATTACCCCAAAGGATAACATGCGAGCTACCAGCTACAAGCTATCAGCTATCAGCTATCAGCTACTCCCCCCCCGCCGGCCTGCTGTAGTTCCCAATCTCCACCCCCGGCAGTTCCTGCCTTAATACCTCAATGAACCGGAGAATACCCAGGCTTTCTTCTTCGGGTAAGCCCAAGACTTCTTGCAATTGGTCGGGGTCGATGTTGAGGTTGCGGATTTGGATGCGATCCACCCCGGTTGAGCGGACCAATTCGAGTAAGGCCTCGGTCTCATCTTCACGGTCATTTAACCCCGGCAGGGTCAACAGATTCAAAGAAACCAAGACCCCATGGTTTTTGGCTATCACGATAGACTTGCGAACATCCTCCAGGCGGTAGCCTTGGGGGCGGTAATAGGCGTCGTAAATCTTTTCCGTAGGGCTAATGATACTGACCCGCATGGCATCAAGACCGGCAGCGCAGATTGCGGCAATACCTTCGGTATATCCGGCATTGGTATTGATGTTAATGGTTCCCCGGCTGGTAGCCTGCCTGACTTTCTTGATGGCTTCAGATATCAACGAGGCCGCCAGGGAAGGTTCCCCCTCACACCCTTGGCCAAAACTTACGATGGCCTCGGGGGCCTCTTTCAAGTGGGGCACCGCTACATCAAGAACCTCCTCCAGCCGGGGTTGAAAACCAATCCTGGTCTGGGGCGACGGGCAGCACTCGGCGGGTTGTTGGGAGATACAGCCCAAACAACGGGCATTGCAATGGGGAGAGACCGGTAGCCCTCCTTCCCAGCGACGATAAAAAACGTTCTGGGCGGTCAAACACCCATAATCTAAGGAACATTTAGCCAACTGCTGAAGAATTCTGTTATGGGGATGCTGGGCCAGCCTTTTTTCCACCAAGGCGGGCAGGTCAACGGTGTTAAAATTATTGGGATCCCATTTATGGGGATCGTCGGTAGCCATGGCGGCCACATAAAAGCCGCCCTTATGAAAACCAACCGCAGCATAACCCAGTAAAGGCAGCCACCCTTGGTTTCCGGGCCTCAGGTAAGCAGGGAGCAAAGTCCGGGTATAACCCTGAGGCAATAAGGCCCCTACTGCAAATACCCGGCCCGCACCGTTAGGATTGCCCGACAATTTGGTAAACTGGCCATCCGGCATTAACCCCAAGGGCACGCTGTCAGGCACCAGAGTCAAGGTAGCTCCCGGAGGTAAAGGAATCATTTCTTCCGCAACCGGCTCCACAAATACCCGGCCACTGCGACCCACCAAACCCATGGAAGGATAATCGAAAACACACCCTTTTTCATCGGCGTATACTAAAGCAAACATGAGAAATTTCCTTCCTGTCTCAATATTTCTTTATTATAACGCAAAAAGGGTGGCCATAGCCACCCTTAAGGGAATAAAAGTTTTTCTAATTTCCTGCCCGGGGCATATGCTTCAGAGGATTTTCCGGTACACCCTGGCGCAGGATTTCAAAGTGTAGATGGGGTCCGGTGGAACGACCGGTACTACCAACCAGGGCAATGGGTTGTCCTCTGGTAACCCTTTCTCCTTCTGCAACAAGAAGTTCGGAAGCATGGGCATAGAGGGTTTCCGTTTTACCCCGGTGTTCCAGGATTACCGTTTTACCGTAAGAACCCCGGTTACCGGCATAGACCACCTTACCTCCCATGGAAGCCACAATTGCCTCACCCTTGGGGGCAGCAATATCTATTCCTTCGTGGGGCCGTCCCCACCGCATTCCATAAGGCGAAGACAGGATTCCTTGGGTCGGCCATAACACCATGCTAACCATGCTTCCCCTGGAAACTATGTTCTTTTTACCGGCAAAAGCCTCCCTATCAATGGGAACAGGAATGGCCAACTCTTGACCAACTCTAATGAGATTAACATCCATCAGATCATTTTCACCAATAATGGTATCAACACTGATATCGTATTCTCTGGCAATGCTCCAAAGGCTTTCTCCTTCCTGAACCTGGTGAATAATTGCTTCTTCCGCCGGTACACTTAAAGTTTGGCCAGGAATAATGACTGATTCAGGCAACAATCCATTCATCAGAGCCATAAGTTCCAAATCCAGATTAAATTCTTCTGCTATGTTCCATAAAGTATCCCCACTTTGCACCCGGTAAGGGGCTACCACCGCTTCCCAGTCATCGGCATCTTCCGTATTGGCTTGAACCGGCGCCACCATGGCCACCACCAAAACAAGACTTAAGAAAATAGCTAAACCCCGTCGACAAATTATTTTTACTCGCATAAGTCACCTCTTTTGGAAAAAATGTTAAAATCCATTTTTAGTTTTTCCAATAAGAGGATTAAATATACATCCCTGGGAAAAACGGGTTTTACCCCTTACAAAGGCAAACCCCATTAACAACCACGAACTATGAACTACGAACCCTACTTATACTGCATTTCTACTCTGCTTCCAGGCAGTCTGCAGCAAGTCCAGGTTAGTCTTGGTTTTGCGCATGGTGTCCGCCAGAGATTCCATAGCGTCGCCGACAGAGCCGTTATTAAACACCTTGCGGAAGGTCCACATAAGTTCCAATTCCTCTTTAGAAAGAAGAAGATCCTCTTTACGAGTACCGGAGCGGTTGATATCAATGGCCGGGAAAATCCGGCGTTCAGCCAGCTTACGATCAAGGAGCAGTTCCATATTGCCGGTACCTTTGAATTCTTCAAAGATTACATCATCCATCCGGCTGCCCGTTTCTACCAAAGCCGTGGCCAAAATGGTCAAACTGCCGCCTTCCTCGATGTTACGAGCGGCCCCGAAGAATCGCTTAGGTTTATGTAAGGCCGCCGGATCCACGCCACCGGACAAGGTTCTCCCACTAGGAGGTATCACCAGATTATGGGCCCTTGCCAACCGGGTGATACTGTCCATGAGGATAACCACATCTTTCTTATGTTCCACCAACCGCTTGGCCCGTTCCAAAAGCATTTCGGCAACCTTGACATGGTTTTCCGGGGGTTCGTCAAAAGTGGAACTTATTACTTCTCCACGGACGGAACGCTGCATATCGGTAACCTCTTCCGGCCGTTCGTCAATCAACAATACCATTAATTCAATATCCGGGTGATTGGAAGTAATACTCTTGGATATTTGCTTTAACAGAGTGGTTTTACCGGCCTTGGGCGGCGCCACAATTAACCCGCGCTGCCCCTTACCCAGAGGAGCTATCAGATCTATTAATCGGGTTGATATTTCTTCAGTAGAGACTTCCAGACTAATGCGTTCCTGCGGATAGATGGGGGTTAAAGCATCGAAGTGGATTCGTTCGGAAGCTTTTTCCGGTTCAACTCCATTGACGGTTTCGACCTTCAGAAGGGCAAAAAACCTTTCACCTTCCTTCGGCGGCCTTACCTGTCCAGCCACCAAATCCCCGGTACGTAAGAGGAACCGGCGAATCTGGGATGGCGATACATAGATGTCATCTTGACTGGGTAAATACTGAAAGGGCCTCAGGAAACCGTACCCGTCCGGTAAAATTTCCAGAATTCCCTGGGCGAAAAGAAACCCGTCCTTTTCTGTTTGAGCCTTAAGAATTTCAAAAATCAATTCCCTTTTTCGCAGCTGGGAAAAACCTTCCAGGTTCAAATCCCGAGCCATTCGGTAAAGCTCCACCATGTCTTTAGCATCAAGTTCATTAATAAACAACAAAAAACCCCTCCCCATATTAATAGCCATAGTATAACCAGATGTTACCTGGAATATTCTTAGGCCCTGGGGCTAGGGTTTTTGGTTAATACCAGCCTGATCATCTGTCGCCGGTAGCTCTTAAATATGGTATGCACAACCAGAAATAAGACCAACCCGGTTAGCAGGCTGTTGATTAGGGCGCCAAACATGAAGACTTTACCCGCAATAAGAAAAGCCTGGGGGTCTAACTTGGCCAAATCCATGGCCACTTGGGCCAGATTATCAGCTTCAAGGCCCATCAGCTTATAACCCACCAAAAGATCAAGGTAAAAAAAGAAGGGGAAAAGGGGTTTGAAAAGAATATCCCCCACAATACCGGCCGGGATGTTGCCCCGCACGAAAGCGGCCACGGCCCCCGCAATGGGAACTCCGAAGCCAAAGGTGGGATAAAAATTAACAATTGACCCCACGGCAAAGCCTAAAGCTACTTTCTTAGGGGTGCCCTTTAAACGAAGAAATTTCAGAATATAATACCGCATCCTTCTAAACCACATTAAAACACCTCTGCATCGGCTACATCAACATCTCTATTATATCCCGAACCCCGGTTTTTTGGCAAAGTGGTGTATGGCATCAATAAACCTAACGGTACCTGTCTGGCCCCGCATTACCACGGTATGGGTACGAGCCCCGGAAGCGGAGAACTGGACACCCCTGAGTAAGCTACCGTCGGTAATACCCGTTGCGGCGAAGATAACTTCATCCCCTTTAACCAAGTCAACCATGGTTAAGACCTTTTTGACATCGGTAATGCCCATTTTAAAGCATCTTTGGATCTCTTCATCGGTCTCCGGCCAAAGGCGGCCTAATAATTCGCCCCCCAAGCACTTGAGGGCCGCAGCAGCCAAAACCCCTTCCGGGCCGCCCCCGATGCCAATCATCATATCAACACCGGAACCCTCAATAGCGGTAGCTACCGCTGGGGATACATCCCCATCAGTGATAAGTTGAATCCGGGAGCCGGCTTTCCGCACTTCTTTAATTAGCCCTTCATGCCTGGGCCGGTCAAGGATGACCACCGTTAAACCCTATACGTCTTTTTTCAGGGCACTGGCTACCGCTTTAAGGTTTTCGCTAACCGGTGCATCCAGGTCTATCTTGCCTTTAGCGGCAGGCCCAACAGCGATTTTGTCCATATACATATCCGGGGCATTGAGCAAGCATCCCTTAGGGGCGGTTGCCAAAACAGCAATGGCTCCATTGAGACCTTTGGCCACGATATTGGTCCCTTCAAGAGGATCAACAGCAATATCCAGTTTCTGCCCACTACCGGTACCCAGTTTCTCCCCGATATAAAGCATGGGAGCTTCGTCCATCTCCCCTTCACCGATAACAACTTCGCCGTCAATATCGATGGTATCAAAAACGGCCCTCATGGCATTGGTAGCTGCATCATCAGCAGCAATCTTATCTCCCCGTCCCATCCAACGCGCTGTAGCCAAGGCCGCAGCCTCGGTAACCCTGGCAAACTCTAAAGCCAACTTTCTCCCCATGATATTCCCTCCACTTTGAATTAGTATAACACTATATTGGTAATGTGACACTCTATTATCTATATATGTTCTACATTGATATTTATGTTCCTGCCGGGTTCGATTAAGTTTTTTTGGGTGGAACGGTTGGGTAATTGGGGTCAACTCCGGGTGGGGCAGTAACCCTCCGGGCACCATACTCCACTTTCGACCAATCATCTTCTCGGTCCCTGCTGCGGCCAAACTCTCATTCTGCTTTCCCTGTGGTCACAGTGGCCTTCGCGACGGGCCCTTCGAAGTGATTGGTTTCCCGAAAGTTCCGTAACGTGCCCTCCGGGATACTGCCCCACCCTTCGTTGCTCACGGGTAATTTATCCCCGAAGCCGAAGATTGAACCCCTCTCAAACGACCTATAAATATACCCGAGCAACTACGAACTATGAACTACGAACTACGAACCATGAACTACCCACCCATCACCCACCCTAACCCCTAACCCCTAAAACCTTACCCCTGACCTCAGCTACAAGCTATCAGCTATCAGCTACCAGCTACTTCCCCTTAACCGTCTCCCAATCGGCCAGGAACTTGTCTATTCCTAGATCGGTAAGAGGGTGTTTGGTCATTTGCTCGATGACCTTATAGGGGATGGTGGAGATGTGTGCTCCGGCCATGGCCGCTTGGGTGGAATGGATGGGATGACGGATACTGGCGGCAATAATCTCGGTATTGAAACCGTATTGCCCAAAAATATGCACAATGTCCCGGATCAATTCCATGCCATCTTGGCCCACGTCGTCCAGAGATCGGA
>JAJZSN010000023.1 GCA_021849745.1 Bacillota bacterium
CAGTAGCGGCCAGGAAATGGCGCATAATTTAACAGGTGGAAATCCTGTCTGGGAAGGTGTATAGCCAAACCACCAGTAGCGAGTCTTGGGTCTAGAGGAGTAATTCGATAGGCTAAGCGTAGACAGTTAGGTAGTAGGCCTGAAAGTGATTGAGCCCCGAAATGTGGAAAGTTGAGAAGGTCGACGGTTTTGTTCTATCGGAAGACAATATCTTGTCTATCGCTAAGGCGAGATAGACAAGGCTTCTCCGGGGTCGAAGAGCCAGGCATGTTATACAATGATTAAGCGGCAACCTGGGAGGCCCTGCAGGTTCTTCAGAAAAGGAGTATGACAAACAACCGATACAAAGGGAGAATGTCAAACGGCGGCAGGGAGTCGGATAGCTGCGTAGTACTAATGACACCGGGTAATGCCGGGGGAGGAAAGGCGGCTACACATTATCAATCTTGTTCAGGGACACAACAACCGCACATCAGAGGTGGAACAAACGATGGAAACAGAACTAACAAGAATAGCTTACACAGCCAGAACACAGCCCAAAACCAGATTCACGTCACTGGCCCACTTGATAAACCCCCGAAACTTAGAAGCATGTCATCGGGAGCTAAGCAATAACAAAGCGCCAGGTATAGACGGAATCAAAAAAGAGGACTATGAACAAAATCTTGAGACAAACCTCAACGATTTAGTGCGCAGAATGAAGCAACAGTCATACAAACCACAGCCAGTCAGAAGAACATATATAGCCAAACAGGGAACAAACAAAATGAGACCCCTGGGAATCCCGGCATATGAAGACAAGCTGGTACAATTGGCATTAAGCAAAATCCTGAACAGCATTTATGAAGAAGATTTTTTGGACTGCTCCTTTGGCTATAGACCCAAAAGAGGAATACATGATGCGCTTAAGGTACTAAACCGAATAATTGAGACCAAAAACATAAACTGCATACTAGATGTAGACATAAAGGGGTTCTTCGATAATGTGGACCACGAATGGCTCAAGAAATTCGTGAAGCATAGGATAGCAGACCCCAACGTCTACAGGCTGATAGTGAGATTTCTAAAAGCAGGCGTAATGGAAGAAGGAAAACTCCAAGCCACCAATCAAGGAACCCCACAAGGGGGAGTAGTGTCACCGATACTGGCCAATCTATACCTGCATTACGTGGTAGACCTATGGTTTGAGAAAGCAATGCGGAAGAGATATAACGGAAAAGCCTACATGGTGAGATACGCCGATGATATGGTATTCTGCTTTGAGAATGAAGAAACAGCCAAGCAGTTTTATGAGTACTTGGTAGAAAGGCTGAAACGGTTTAACCTTGAGATATCGGCGGAAAAGACAAAGATAATTCCGTTCGGAAAGCGAGCATTGGAAAATAAGACCTCAATGACATTTGACTTCCTGGGAATGACACACTACATGGGTAGAAGCAGAGATGGAAGAGCCAGAGTCAAAAGGAAAACGAGCAAGAAGAAGTATAAGTCCAGTGTAAACAAATGCAAGGAATGGATAAAGCAACATAGGAACATGCCAATTAACGAAATGTGGAAGAAGATGGGTGTAAAGCTCCAAAGCTATTACAGACATTACGGGATAACAGACAACTGGGACTCTATAGCTAAATTTGCGCAAGAAACCGAAAAGATGCTGTTTAAATGGCTAAACAGGAGAAGTCAACGTAAAAGCTTTACATGGGATAAATTCTCTCTGTTTCTTAGTAAGAACCCGCTACCACGACCTAAGATATATGTCAATATCTTCATACTGGGAGTTGGAGCTAACTATTGTAAGTGAAAGATAGTGGTGAAGAGCCGTATGCGTTAATTGCGCACGTACGGATCTGTGAGGGGCGCAGGCACAATTGCTGGGCTTACAGCCGAGTGAGAGGCCTGTCCTACTCGACCAGAGGTTTATAGGCCGTTATTATGGGTTGCTTCATCCCAGGACTTTTGGTGTTTAAAGCTATATATAAATCTTTTTCTCCGTGTTCTCCGTGCCCTCCGTGGTTGCCTTTTATTTGAAAAAGGGGTGGATTAAATGTCTGAATCACGTTATGAACCGGGCGGTATCGGAATATCATGCCCACATTGCAATAATAATCGATTTCGAATAGGAGAGGCTCAATTGAATACAGCCGGTCTGTCGTTTCTAAACCTGGACTGGCTTAATAAATCAGCTACAATATTGACCTGTAGTAGATGCAGTTTAATCTTATGGTTTAATGAAGAACCTAAAGAAATAGTTTAATGCTAAGGAGGCTCAACAATGAATCTTTCTTTTCTCGACCGTTTTCTAACCCTCTGGATTTTCCTGGCCATGGTCATAGGTGTAGGCAGTGGCTACCTCTTTCCCGGAGTAGCTGCCTGGCTGGATAAGTTCTCCATCGGAACCACTTCCATACCCATCGCTATCGGTCTGATTGTCATGATGTACCCGCCCCTGGCTAAAGTAAAATATGAAGAAATGGGGAAGGTCTTTAAGAACGGTAAGGTTGTCACTTTGTCTTTAGTACAGAACTGGATTATCGGGCCCATCCTCATGTTTGCCCTGGCCATCTTATTTTTGTCTGATAAGCCTGAGTACATGGTGGGCCTGATTCTCATCGGTCTGGCCCGTTGTATCGCCATGGTTATTGTTTGGAACACTTTGGCCAAGGGGGACACCGAGTATGCGGCGGCCCTGGTGGCATTAAACTCTATCTTCCAGTTGGTGCTTTATTCCGTTTATGCTTATGTCTTTATAACTGTGCTGCCGGAATGGCTTGGTCTAAAAGGCATGGAAATTGATATTTCTATGAAGGATGTGGCCATCAGTGTGGCTATATACCTAGGGATACCCTTCGTGGCCGGTTTCTTGACCAGATACCTCCTTATTCCGGCCAATGGGAAGGAATGGTATGAAAATAAGTTCCTGCCCAAGATTAGTCCCCTGACTCTAATCTTCTTGTTATTCACCATCGTGGTGATGTTCTCCCTCAAGGGCAGCTATATTGTCAAACTGCCCCTGGATGTAGTGAGGATTGCTATTCCTCTGTTGATTTATTTTGTGGTTATGTTCCTGGTTTCTTTCTTCTTGAGCTGGCGTTTTGGGGTTAACTATGAGCAGACCACTACCCTTTCTTTTACGGCGTCCAGTAACAACTTTGAGTTGGCTATTGCCGTGGCCGTGGCCATTTTCGGTATTAATTCCGGCCAGGCTTTCGCTGCGGTTATTGGGCCTCTCATTGAGGTGCCGGTAATGATCTGGCTGGTCAATGTAGCCCTATGGCTCGGCAGGAAGTATTTTACCCCCCAGGGCAGCGCCAAAGTAGGATAAGGCCATGAAGGTAGATATGAAATATGGGGGAAGACTATGCAAAGTTATTCCTACATGTTGCAATGCCTGCGGCGGCCAAACGGGAGTATTGGCCCATGTAGTAGACGGAAAAGTAGTCAAATTGGAGCCCAATAGTGAAAACCCCATTGGGGTGGCCAATACTTACGAGGAATTCATAACGGAAAAACCAAGGGGGGCGAGGATGTGTCCCAAGGGTCTGAGCGCCGTTAAGCAGCTTTATGACCCCGGCCGTCTAACCAAGCCCCTGCGGCGCAAAGGGGAAAAGGGCTGGCAGGAGCTGACCTGGGAGGAGGCCCTGGACCTGGCGGCGGAAAAGCTGGAGAAGATTAGGGATGTCCACGGGCCGGAAACCCTGCTGTGGTTTAGTGAAGATCATTCCTTCACCCATATCCAGCAAGACTTCTGCCGGGCTTACGGGACCCCAAATTACATGAACCACGCCAACCTTTGTGATGTGGCCAGAAAAGCGGGTTATAAACTGACCCTGGGAGATGAGCGGCCCATTGCTGATATCGCCAGGGCTAAGTATATCCTTTCCTTCGGCTGGAACCCTCTGGCTGCCACCAAGTGGGCCTACCTGCCGGCGGCTTTTATCAAGGCCTTGGAAGCAGGGGCCAAGCTGGTGGTGGTGGATCCGGTATTTACCGCCACTGCGGCCAAAGCTGCGGAATGGGTGCCCATCAGGCCGGGCACTGATGGGGCCATGGCGCTAGCCATGGGTCATGTGATAGTACAAGAAGGTTTATATGATCAAGAATTTGTTGACAACTGGTCAACCGGGTTTGACCGGTATAAGGAATTTGTAGCTGATAAAACCCCCGGCTGGGCGGAGGATATCACCGGTGTTCCGGCAGAAACCATAGTGCGGCTGGCCCGGGAACTGGCCGGGACTAAACCTGCAGTGGTAGATACATGGAGTGGAGTTTCCCATTATTCCAACGGGACTGAAGCAACCAGGGCCATCGCCATGCTCCTTGGCCTCACCGGGCAGATTGACGGGCCAGGGATGATGCTGCTGCCGGAAAGGGTTCAGCCCAAGCATAGGGCGCCCCTGGCGGAGTGGCCCAAGATTACCGCTCCCCGGGTGGACGGCTTGGGTACTAAGTACCCTTTTGCCCACAAGTCCGGAGTGTATGTTGAAGCCAGGGAAGCCATGCTCACCGGGGAGCCTTATCAACCTAGGGCTGCAGTTTTTGTCTTCCAGAACTTTGTCATGTCCATGCCCAATATTGAGAAAACTATTAAGGCCTTACGCAAGATGGATTTTGTTATGGTGGTGGATCCTTACCTGTCGGAGACGGCTCTGGAGGCTGACTTGGTGGCTTTTCCTTCTATTTCCCTGCGGCAGCCGGTGGTGGAGCCGCCGGAGGGGGTACGGCCTGAGTATGAGTTGGTAATGGCTTTGGCCCGGAAGCTGGGCCTGCCCGGTTTTGACATGAGTTATGAAAGTTTGCTGGATGCCGAACTTAGAGGAAGCGCCGCTCTAGGCCTGGAGGAGGTTAAGGCCCTGCCGGGAGGGGTTTGGAACCAAGGACCTACTAAGTATTATAAGTACCGGGAAAAAGGTTTTGCCACCTCCAGCGGTAAGTTCGAGTTCTATTCCCTCAAGATGAAGGAGGCAGGGTTTCCGCCCCTTCCTGAAACGGCCGGACTTAAACCCCAAGGACCGGCGGGATATCCTTTGGCGATTATTAATTGGAAGTGCATGGAGCATACTCATAGCAGAACCCATAACAACCCTTGGTTGATGGAGATGGAGGGTAGTAACCCATTATTCATGCACCCCTGGACGGCTGAGGAGTTGGGGCTGCAGGACGGCGACTTGATATTGGTGGAATCTCCTTATGCCCGTAAAGAGGCTATTGTTAAGGTAACCCAGGAAATTCACCCCGGTGCAGTAGGAATGACCCATGGTTTCGGCCATTGGGGCTTGGGAAAGGTGGCCCGGAATCGCGGTACCGCTGTGAATCACTTTTATGAAGGCAAGGCGGATAAACTTTCCGGGCAGGCTATCATAAAAGAAGGTTGGGTCAGAGTCAGCAAAAGGGAGGGTCAAAATGGCCAGGATAGTCTTTAATCAGGGCCGCTGTACCGGCTGCCGGGCTTGCGAGGGCGCCTGCAAACAGGAAAACAACCTGCCAGTTGGCGTCCGTTGGCGGGTGGTAACCCATAATCTTCAGGGTCAATATCCGGATTTGAAAAAAATTTATCAGTCTTCGGCTTGCAGCCATTGCGGAAAACCAAAATGTTCTGAAGCCTGTCCATCGGGAGCTATCAAGAAACAGGTGGAAAACGGGATTGTCCTGGTGGATGAGGCAAAATGTAACGGGTGCGGGGAGTGTATCAAGGCCTGTCCCTTTGGAGTTATGGCCTTTGATAAGGAAAAACAAAAGGCTGGGAAATGTACACTGTGTATCAATAGATTAAACCATGGGCTGGGGCCGGCATGTGTTGTAAACTGCCTGGCATTGGCTTTAGAATTTAAGGGGTAGCCTATATCTTGCTTTCTGTATCCTCAGTGGGTTTGGTTATCATTAAATTTTTTACCAAATCAGAGTTGGATTAAAAAATCAACCCATGATTTGAGGGGGTGAACAGTAAAAACAATAAAATGATTAACCACGGAGAGAGAGATTTATAGGCCGCTATTATGGGTTGCTTTCGCCCTTAGACTTTTGGTATATAAAGCCTATATAAATCTTTTTTCTCTGTCTTCTCCGTGCGCTCCGTGGTTGTCCTTTCAAAATGTTTACCTATCCTTAACTAATTCTTAATACCGTGAAAATAATTGGCTGATATAATAATCGATAATAGGCGGGTTATGTCGAATTATTTATATGGGGAGGGATGAGGGATGAAGATAAGCGTAAAATTCAGATTGATTCTGTTATTTCTAATTACTTCAATCATTCCCATCACAGTGCTGGGCGTTTTTGCCTATAGTCAAAGCTACCAGGCTCTGGAGAAAGCCGAGAAAACTAAGCTTCAGGCAGCGGTTAGGGGTATCGGGGAAGCCATCCAGACAGGTATAGAAGACACCGAGGAACTCCTCAAGAATCTCTCAACTACACCGGCCTACATCAGGCTTCTTAATGACTACAATACCAATGGCATGATTACCGATCAGAGCAGCTTTCAGGAGACAAATCAATCTCTCCGGAAGATTTATGTTCAGGCCCACGGGATTTACGAAAACATGATGATTGTAGATCGGCGGGGCAAAGTTATCATTGATAGCTGGAATGGAAGTTACATAGGTACAGATATCAGTAAACAGGAGTACTTTCGCAAAGCCTTGGCAGGCAACGGATTTGCCATAAGTGATGTGGGTTTATCAGATTTAAGTCAGACAAAAGTAAAGTTGCCGGTAATCTCTATGGCCTATCCGGTCAAAGAACAAACCGGTCGAGTAGCTGGAGTCATCGTGATTACCTATGACTTAAGCTATTTTACCAGGCACCTTTATCAGTATAAATTGGATAACTCCGGCTATGGCCTTATGGTTGATCAAAAGGGGCGAGTTCTTTACAGTCCTAATAGTAAAGAAACCCTAAAGGAAACCACCAGTGGGGCGCTGCAAGAAATCTTAGTGAAGACGGCTAAGGATGTCAGGGCTTATGAAGGAATCAAGGAGGAAGTTGAAGAGAAGGACACCAATTATACTGTTTGGTATAAGGTGGTGGCCAAGCCCAAATGGCTGGTGGCTGTCTATGTACCGAAAAAAGAATACTTAGGGGCCGCCAACCGAATTCGCAGCACCACCCTATTAATTATCGGGGCCAGTACAATTATTTCAATGCTCTTGGGCTACATGATAGTCCATCGGATGATTAAGTCTTTACACGAGATGGTGAACTTGACCAAACAGGTGGTGAAGGGGGATTACACCCAGCGATCTACCATTCATTCCAAGGATGAATTTGGTCAATTGGCGGATAGTTTTAATAACATGGTAGATGAACAGAATCAAGTGTTGTACCGGGTATTGGGTACGGCGTCAGGGGTAGATTCGGTTTCATCACAACTCAATGAAGCGGTTAAACAACTAAAAGCCGATATGGAGCAGATTTCTTATGCAACCCAGCAGGTATCGGCAGGGGCTGATGAAAATGCGGCAGGGATCGAAGAAGTCAGTAACGTTACCGCCCAAATTGTCCATGAAGTCAAGACCATCAGAGATTCCAGCGAAGAAGCCGTGAAAAACAGCTCGGCGGCTATCCAGACCGCCCGGCGGGGGGAAGAGGCGGTGGCTAAGGCCGTACAGTCCATGAAGGGCATCGAGTCCTCCACCCAGGAGACATCTAGATCCATAAGGGAACTCTTTGAATCAGTGGAGCATATCCTCTCTTTTGTCCAGGTGATTCAATCCCTGGCCGATCAGACCAATTTGCTGGCCCTCAATGCCGCTATTGAAGCGGCCCGGGCCGGGGAGCAAGGATACGGTTTTGCTGTAGTGGCCAATGAAGTAAAAATATTGTCTGAGCAAAGTAATGCTGCGGCCAAAGAAATCGATACCATAATTTATAAGGTCAAAAAACGAGAGGATAAGGTGCTTCAGGACATGACCCAGGTTATTGATACGGTAGAAAAGGGGCTGGCTGCGGCGGGGTGGACGGTGGAGAGTCTGGATAAAATCATCGGGGCAATCAATGAAAACAACTCCACGGTGGAAAATATCTTGAGCAGTATTGAAGAACAATCGGCCTCTATTGAGGAGATCTCAAAAACCATAAATAAGTTTCGGGAAATTATCCGTGAAACTTCACTGGAAGCGGGGCATATCGCCGGCAATACCAGTCATCAAACCCAAGTGCTTAACGGCATCACCGCCACCGCCAACAATCTGGCCGCTATGGCCCAGGAACTTTACGGTGTGGTATCCCAATTCAAACTTCAGGAAAGGAGGGAGAAAGAAAATGAAGAAAATCTTAATTGCGAGCCTTATTATGCTGCTGACATCATTTAGCGCTGTAGGTTGCGGAAATACTGCCTCTGAAGAAAAAGAAAATAACTCCCCAGAGGTTCAGGAAAACAAAATAATTCAGATTAAAGGTTCTGATACCATGGTCTACTTAAGCCAGGCCCTAGCTGAAGAGTTCATGAAAAGAAATCCCGGCGCTCAACTGGCTGTTAAAGGCGGCGGCTCAGGGATTGGCATAACTGCTCTCATTGACGGCACCGCAGATATAGCCAATTCTTCCAGGAAGATGAAAGAAGAAGAGAAAGCCGAGGCCGAGACAAAAGGCATTAATCCGGTGGAATACGTGATTGCTCTGGACGGTTTAGCTATTATCGCTCACCCGGATAATCCGGTAGAGGGTTTAACCCTGGCCCAGATTAAGGACATTTACACCGGAAAAATTAAAAACTGGAAGGAGCTTGGGGGCAAGGATCAACCCATCAGGCTGATTTCCAGAGAGGCCAATTCCGGTACTTATGCCTATTTCAGAGAATTCGTACTAAAAGATGAGGAATACGGATCTAACGCCGAATTCCTTGCTACTTCTAAGATTATTGCCGAAACTGTGGCCCAGGATTCAACCGCTATCGGATATGTGGGTGAGGCCTATGCCCGGGATAAGGTCAAAAAGATTAAAATAGCTAAGGAACCGGGACAGCAATATCTGGATCCCACCGAGGAGAACATCATTAAGGGTCTTTACCCTATTTCGAGACCGCTACAGGTTTACACCGCCGGGGAGGCTACAGGAGTAATCAAGGATTTTGTTGATTTCATGTTAAGCGCTGACGGTCAGCAAATAGTCCGGGAAATTGGTTATACCACTATAAATAAATAATTTACCATATTTTTACCTTAAAATAATTGGCATTTAATAAAACCATGGTATACTGATCTAAGAAAAGCGAATAACAGCAATTTGCTGCAAACTCCCAAAATTCCCGCACCTCCTTCAGGTGCGGGAATTTTTTGCCAAAGGTAAATTCCCAGTGCCAAAGCAAGATATTATTTCAGACGTTGACTGGCGAGGTCAAGTTTTTTATTTAACTCATATAGTGTCGAAACAAGTCGGAAAATAGTTACAAGGAAATGGCAGGAAAGTAAAAGTTTATGGCGAATCTTACAAATCCATAACAACATTATTTGAAATTTGAAACTGGTAACCTTGGTAATAATGGTTAAGAAATAATAACATGGGAGTAACAAGACAATGGCTGCTTTTCTACAACAATTACTATTTTCTATCCCAGAAGCCATACTGGTAATTTTGCTGGGCTTGTCAATATTGGGTTTAAAACCAACGCTGAAGCAAGTCTTAATTATTGGATTCATTCAAGGGGTCTTGGGTGCGTATGTGAGTTTGTTACCTTGGCCATTTGGTATTCACACAGTTATATATTTATTTTCTTCTTCTTTTTTAATTTTTCTTGTCATGGGAATTCAATATAAATTTAGCCTCTTATCCATTTTACTAGGTCTTAGTATAGGTATTGGTATTGAAGTTACATCATTACCGATTTTAATTACTCTTACAGGTTTTTCAATCTCAGAAATTTTAGCAGATTTCTGGCTTAAACTTGCCTTTTATCTTCCCAAGGTTATTACAATGGTTTTAGTTATGTTTTTAATCCGCCATTTTAATGTCAATTTGGCAGGGTATTACAATTTAACTATTCGGTTAGAACCCGAAAAAATAAGAGGTTATCTTAGGCATAAAAACAAATATTTTCTATTAGTTTTTATCTTTCTTGCCCAAAATTTTGTAATTGCTCTATTTTTTTTCTCAAAGTATCTTCACGATTCTATAATTTCAAAAACTGTTGCGAATTCCTTTCTCTCTATGGGCTTGATACTTCTAGTTTTGATTGTTGTTGGCATTATAACAACCAGGCGAGTTATAATGTCGATTCAAAAAGAACTTGAGCGAAATATACAGCTTGAGGCAATTAGAGATATGAATAATTTTTCTTCTAGTCTTCGTGCCCAGTGCGACGGTTTCAGCAACGACCTCAACGTTGTTAGCGGTTTGTTGGAAATCCAAGCCTTCCAGGAAGCCAAAGAGTATATCAATACAAGCATGGATGAAATTGCTACCACATTGGAATTGGTAAAGACTGAAAACCCAGGTCTTACTGCTTTGTTACTGACCAAAACCGGCGTAGCTGAAGCCAACAGAATCAATTTACAGATATTTGTTCTGGACAGCTTTAAAGACCTGCCGATGGAATCGAAGGATATCAACACCATACTTGGCAACCTGATTGATAATGCCCTGGAAGCGGTTAGCGAGCTGCAGGAGCAGAGAAGAGTTGAAAGGGTTGAGGTGGTTTTATTCCAGGATTTAGAGGATTATGTTTTTCAGGTTAGAAACTTTGGATCAACCAGCAAACCGGAATTGACGGAAAGAATCTTTGAGCCTATGTTCTCCACTAAAGGAGAAGGGAGGGGAATGGGGCTTTATCATGTTAAACAACTAGTTCAGAAATATAACGGTCAAATTGGGTTAACCTGTGATATTGGCTATACCTGTTTCAAAATAACATTGCCTAAAAAAACAACATTGGAGGTGGAAGGGGATGGCCACTGGCAGAAATACCGCCGAGGAATTAGCCCATTATCTCTCTGAAGAGCTTAACATTAACCAACGGGATGCAGCCACCATTCGTTTTGGACTGGAACTTATCCTGGGGTCGATAATTAAACTTTCGCTAATCACCGCAGTTTCTTTATGGTTGGGCATTACCCCCTATGTTTTAACGGCTTTGCTCACTTCCAGTATATTTAGACTGCTTTCCGGCGGGGTCCATTGTCATACTTACTGGCGCTGTGTGGCCTTAGGCTTAGGGGCAACAGTTCTTATCGGCAGCCTGGCGCCTGTCATTGGAGCTAGGGTCGATCAATTTGCACTGATATTATCGGTAGCTTTTGCGGTTCTGATTGGATTGTATTGTGTCCATAAGTGGGCACCTGCCGATAACCCTAAGAAACCTATTACCAACCAAGAAAAAAGAAGGAAATTCAGGCAGCTTTCTTACCTGTATGTACTCACTTGGGGGGTAGCGTTGACTTTATTGATTTTTTTCGACTACCAAGTACAGATTTCCTTTCCCCTTGCTGTAGCCAGCCTTGGCGGTTTTCTGACCCAGGTCTTTAGTTTAACTCCGGTTGGATACCGCCTGGTAAACACCATCGATGCTACCCTTGGTAGATTTTTACCATTCTTACCATAAAGGAGGTGATTAGTTTGTTAGGAAAACTTAAGGTGCGATTTCTTTCTACCGTAGCTACCCTTGCTCTATCGGCCGGGTTGCTGGGAGTACAACCGGCGTGCCCAATTTTCTTCTACCAACCCGAAGTGCCGGAACACCTCAGGGATAACTAAGTCCCGTAAGCAGTTAAAAAGGTCAAAGATTATTATCATCAGAGTTCTACTTACTGACAAACCCGTATTTATTTACGGGTTTGTTTCCTTTTACCCATAAAGACATACATAGAAGGGTTGTCGACAACTTGGTCAACAACCCGAGGAGGCATCTTATATAGGCATCTCTTAAATAATTATTGGGCATTTACCTGTGGGGTTTGGCTTCGCTTATGCTCACAGGCGTTATTTTTGCCCAGCATGTAAACTACGGCCACACCGATAATGTGGATGGCCCAGAAACCGGGGTGAGGAAAGGTTAACATAAAAATCACCTCCAGTCTTTTTTCTTAATATAACCTAGATTTCGTAGAAATATGTTTCGAAATAAAATTAAAAGCTTTTTAAAAGTTTTTACAAAAAATTTACCAATTATTAATGAGGAATTTACCGGAATAATGCAGATTATTAACATTTGATAAGTATAATCGATTTAACAAAACATTAAGGAGGAGTAAAACAAAATGAAATTGAAGAAAATTGTCGTAACCATGCTGACTGGCGCCATGCTGATGGGTGTAGCTTCACCAGCCTTAGCTAACAAACTTAGCGGCAAACTCACTGCTTCCGGTTCAACTGCTATTTTACCCCTGGCTAAAAAAGCGGCTGAAGAATTCCAAGAAAAAAACCCTGATGTTACCATTAATATTACCGGTGGAGGTTCCTTTACCGGTCTGAAACAAGTAGCTGAAGGAGCTGTTGATATCGGTAATTCCGATGTGCCTGCTCCCAGCGAGGACTTGTATAAGGACTTGGTGGGTTATAAAGTTGCTGTGGCCCCCTTTGTAATTATTACTTATAAAAGCAACCCTGTGGATAACCTGACCCAGGATCAATTGATTGATATCTTTACCGGTAAGACTACCAACTGGAAAGAAATTGGCGGTGACGACCGGGCCATTACCATCATCGGTCGTTCCAAGACCTCCGGTAGCCGGGCTACCATTAAGAGAGCCGTTTTAAAAGACCAGGAGTTTACAGATAAAGCCGTGGTTCAAGATTCTAACGGTTCAGTACGGGCAGGGGTGAGCCGGACTTCCGGTTCCATCGGTTATGTGGATGCTGCTTTCATTGATGATAGTATCAAGGTACTGAAATTTAACGGTGTGCAATATACTGATGACAATGTCATCAACGGTAAATACCCTGTTTGGGCATACCAGTACATGTTTACCAAAGGTGAAGCCAAAGGTCTGGCTAAAGAATATATTAATTATGTGTTGAGTTCCCAGTTCCAGAATTCTTACCTGGAGAAACTAAATTATATTCCTATAGCCAAAATTGATAAAAAAGCGCCGGTTGAGACCAAAAAACCTGATACTAAGAAACCCGAAGTTCAGAAACCTAATAAAATTAAAGTTATTGTAAACGGTAAACAGATTGCCCTGGATGTTGACCCCGTTTTAGAAAACGGCCGAACCCTGGTACCTGTTAGAGCCATTTTCGAAGCCCTTGGCGCTAAAGTAACTTATACTGAGAAAACCAAAACTGTTGTTGCTGTTAAAGGGAAAACCCAAGTTAAGCTGGTTGTCAGCCAGAAAAAAGCCTTCAAAAATAAAACTTCCGTAACCCTTGATGTTCCTGCTAAGGTAGTTAAAGGCCGGACCATGGTTCCCTTGCGTTTTGCCGGTGAGGCTTTCGGTGGGAAAGTCACTTGGAATGAGGCTGCTCAAACCGCAACCATTACCTTGAAGTAATTGAATCTTCCCAAGTAATTATCAGCAACCCCATCTCCTAGTATGGCACCGGGGCATACTGCCGTAAGGCGGAAGCCACCGGTGCTGCTATTATAGGGTTGACTGGACAGGGGTGGAAAGATGGATATAGCTACTAATGAAAGTTGTGTAAAAACAGAACTCCAATCGGCACGCAGATATTCTAGAGTCAAGTTTTATGACCGGTTGACTCGTTATCTTTTTCTGACCTGTGCCATTTTAATGACTGTAATAATTGTTTCCATCGTTATTTTTGTAGGGAAACAAGGAATCAAAACCTTTAATGACGTTAGTTTGATTGAGTTTTTTACTAGTACCCAGTGGCAGCCTGATACCGGAAAATTCGGAGCTTTGACTTTTATTTTTGGGACCTTTGCTTTAACTGGGGTTACAATCCTGATAGGCGCCCCACTGGGCCTCGCCGGTGCTGTATTTATGGCCAAGATTGCACCTAACTGGTTGCGGGAAATTCTTAAACCGGCAATTGAGCTTTTTGTTGGAATTCCCTCAGTGGTCTACGGCGTAGTAGGATTGACGGTAGTGGTACCCATGATTGGCGAGTACTTGGAACCGCCAGGTTATGGTCTGCTGGCTGCGGCTATTGTTCTAGCCATAATGATTTTACCTACCGTGATAAGCGTGTCTGAAGATGCCATTCGCACACTACCGGGTGCATTGGAAGAGGCGTCTTATGCCTTGGGAGCCACCCGTTGGCAAACCATCAGCCGAATCTTGGTACCGGCAGCCATGCCGGGGATTATTACTGCTATTATCCTAGGGATGGCCAGGGCCATCGGGGAGACTATGGCTGTATTAATGGTGGTGGGTAACTCTCCCCAGTTTGCCACTTCTTTAAACATGGCTACGTCTGTCCTCACAACCCAGATTATTCTGGAGATGGGTCACACACCTTTTGGGTCGGCTTGGAATAACGCCCTTTTTCTGATGGCCTTTGTTCTGTTAATAATCACCCTATTTTTGATCTTGGTGGTTAGATTTGCCGGTAGGAAGGGTGGGATGGCCCAATGATGAAAAAGTTTATGGATCAAGGTACAACTCTTTTTTTCTGGTTTTCAGGGCTTCTTATTGTAGCTATACTGGTCTGGTTTCTTCAATATACTGTGGGACAAGGATGGTCCCACATTTCTTGGCAATTCCTAACCACTCCTTCGAAGGAAATGGATGCCGGGGGCGGAATTGGCCCGGAACTGTTTAATACTTTTTATGTTATGGTTTTATCCTTGGTCTTTTCTCTTCCGGTTGGATTGGGAGCCGGTATCTATTTGGCCGAATATGCGCCAAAATCAAAGATTACCGATTTGATTAGATTAAGTACTGAAAGCCTTGCTTCTGTGCCGTCCATAGTTTTTGGCCTATTTGGCAGCATTATTTTTGTTACCGGCTTTAAACTGGGATTCACCATCTTAGGGGGAGCGGCTACCTTGACTCTTCTAAATTTACCTGTACTGGTACGGGTTACCGAAGAGGCTATTAAGGCTGTGCCTTTTGCCTACCGGGAAGCTTCCTACGCTCTGGGAGCCACTAAGTGGCAAACCATCTACCGGGTGGTTCTTCTGAGTGCACTGCCCAGTTTGATCACAGGTATTAACCTGGTGGCAGGGAGGGCCATGGGAGAATCGGCCATCCTTGTTTTCACCGCTGGGTTAAGTGTATCCAATAAAATGTTGGATTTCAGCCTGTTTGCGCCGGGAGAAACCTTGGCCGTACACCTTTGGTACGTCAGAGCCGAGGGTCTGGTTCCTGACGCAGAGGCTATTGCCAACGGCAGTGCTGCTGTCCTGGTTCTGGTGGTGTTATTATTTAACCTTCTAATAGGCATTCCCAGTCGTATCCTCCACAGACGCTTCGCAGGAAAGGTAGGGTAAACCGCCACAAGCGCCCGTGGCCAAAGCCTAGCAGGTAATCAAAGAATAGAAAATAGAAGGAGAGCTGCGGCTCTCCTTCTATTTTCTGTGGCAATCCTGACACGTACCATTATGATCTTTTCGCCTAAGCATTGTTGAGGTGTCATTTAGTAACGAGTCCTCATTTTTATCATATGCCGACTTGGTTGAGCCGATTGCTGTTGTACCATGGGCATAATGGCATGAAATACAGAACACGGCACCGTTTTCAATATATTGAGTGGGCGCTGCACCCGTTAAAGTTCCTGTGGTTTTATAAGAATTATTATTGTAAACCATATATTCCGTCGGCAAGGTTGTTGTTAGGTTCCAAGGTTGATAGGTTATGACATTAACTGATGCATATGGTCCCCTGATGGCAACCCCGGTGGAATGTCTGAAGATTCCACTTGATGAAACGTGTCCGCTGTTTTGTGGGTTAATAAACTGCTGGTGACAGCCACAGCCCTTATTCATATTTTTCATATAATTAACCCTTTCTCCCGTAGCCGAAGGGTTAACCGCATAGGCCTCTACCGTTCCCATCTTTAATAGCCTGTAGGAATTAACTTTGGGATGACTAAAATGGCAACTGGTACACGTAAGCTTGATGCGGTTGTGTCCTCCCCCAGGTGCTAAGCTGGTACTTAAACTGCTGATATTATGAGAGGATGTAACCTTAGCGCCGTTCCAAGTGCTTGGGAGGTTCCCGGCGTAACGTTCACCTCCGGACTGGATACCAAAAGCCCCGGAATTAGCCCGACGATAATCAACCGCTGTAATCAACCCAGTACCGTCAATGGTACCGGCCACTACAATCTCACCGGTATCGACATTATATCTGCTTCCGGTGTTGGCCAAACCGTGGCAGGTTCGGCAAAGGTCTTCAGTGGTTTGTTCCTTAAGCAATTTGGCTTGTTCAGCGGAATGAGTTACGTGACACGAGGCACAAAGTGCGGTATCCTCGAAATAATTGGTATGCGCATTATTTCCCGGTGGGTAAACCGGGAAATATTTTTCCTTATTGCCTGCATCGGTAATTTTGTAATAGATAATGGACCAGTTGAGTATCCCTGGGTCAACGAAAGTGTAATAATTACCGGGAGTTGGCGTTCCAATGTTGATACTTGTCCAGTTAATTCCGTCAAGACTTTTCTTTAGAGTATCTCCGGATTTAAATAACCACCTTATGGAAATATCGGAATGGGTAGTAGGATTGGAGCCATTAGGGCTGACCTTTACCCCGGATTCGTCATTGGCAGCTGGGAATGAACCGTGGGGAGTGGTGTGGCAATTGGAGCAGCTAGGTTTTTTAATGATCCCGGTTGACGACCAGTATGTAGAATGGCAGTTGCTATTAGTGCAGGAAATGTTCCGCGACTTATATACAAAGCCAAAATAATCGGTAATTGGCTGTGAAGGGTTTTCATTAGTCATATAATATCCAGGCGTTCCAGAGACATTACCATGTTTTTCGTGAGCAACATTGGTATGACAGCTTTTACATGAAACCTTGTAATTTCCCCACGGCATCTTGTGACAGGCTTCACAGTCATTTACAATAGGACCTGAATTTGGTGCATCAGTGGTTCCCTTGTGGGCTTCCATGGTGTGCAGAAGGTTATAGTCAGTATTCATAGATCCCGCTGTTTTAAATTCCCTATGGTCATTATGTGGTGCAGTAAACAATACATGGCAGGAGGCACATGCAACGCTCCTGTTAATTGATTCTGTTTGAAAATCAACATGATGGCAATCAGAGCAATCCTCAACAGCGGCGTAGGTAAAATCAGTATAAGAAAGATTGACGAAAACGGCGAGCACAGCGATGAGAAGTAGCTTGCGTATTGTCTTCACCCCCTTAATAATAATTCTTACCTTAATTTTAAACCATTTATGTAATCAAAACAACAAAAATCTTATAATTTTGGAGGTTTTTGCTTGTTGATGAAGAAGTATACATAGCGAGGTGATTATGAAATGCGGGTCAAGATCTATCTTACTCTAATTTGCCTTCTCCTGCTTACCTTCTTGGGCTGCAGTGAGCAACCGAAGAAGGAACAGATTAGCAATAAATATCTGGAATTGATTAAAACCCAGCCTAATAACCCGGTTCATTACACAAATTTAGGTTGGATATATTATAAGGAAGGCAATTTTCAGGAAGCAGCAAAACTTTATAATCTTGCGCTAAAAATCAATACGAATAATTCTATTGCCAAGTATAACCTAGCTCTGGTTTATATTGCACAGAAAGATTATCTAAAAGCGGAGAAGGAATTGACTGCCCTTTTAAAACTCCAACCCGAACATAATTTGGCACTGCTCAAGTTAGGCGAGGTAAGTATTAAATTAAAAGATTATAAAAAAGCACAGCAAGTTTTTAAAAGCTATCGTAAGATTGACCCCTTTTCAGCTAATGCACTAAAAGGGTTGGGGGATAGTTATGCCGGGTTGGGGCTTAAAGAAAAAGCCCGGTCGGCTTATAAATTAGCCTTAAGATACGTGCCGGAGTATGTCGAGGCTCGCGAAGCACTAAAGAATTTGGAGGATAACAAAAAATGAAAACACAGCGACTGTTAAGCGTTTTTTTGATAGTTGCAATCATTTCCGGAAGTCTGATCATTGGCTGGTTAATCTATAACCAACGAGATGAAGACGCTGGCGTTTTTCCAGCGGGTATCTTGGAAATGCCGGAAGCTGAATTCAAGTTCGCTATTGGCGGCGACGGCAGTAAACCAGACTCGGTTATGTCAGAGCCCCTTGGAGTTGACATTGCTGATAACGGTGATATTTATGTGGCCGATACTTTAAATAATCGGATTAAGGTTTTTAATAAATACGGTGAGTTTAAATTAAATTTCGGAGATAAAAACCATGTTTATCTGCCCTCTGACCTAGTAATAAGGGATGAAAATGTCTTTGTTGTCGACGGTAAAAATTCTAGAATTCAAATTTTTGAGCTAAAAGGAAAATTTGTAAAAACTTTTGCCGGGCCGGAAATTGGCAAGAAAATTGGCGCCTGGATACCGTCGGCAATAACCATAAGTGAGATGGGTGATATCTACGTTACAGATGTGTTTTTTCATCGGGTAATTGTTTTTGATAATAAGGGTAATATAAAACGTTATTTCGGTCTCCCCGGAAACGGTCAAGGACAGTTAATGTATCCTAACGGAATTGCTGTAAACGATTACGGTTATGTATATGTCGCCGATTCTAATAATGGAAGGATTCAGGTTTTTGATGAAAAAGGTAAATTTGTTAATACTCTCAGTATCAATGATCAAACACAAAAAATTGTCATGCCAAGGGGGATTTATTTAAGTCGGCAAGGTTTGCTTTATGTAGCCGATACCTTTATGCATAGGATTTCAGTTTTTGATGTTGATAAAGATGTTGTAACAGATACAATTACCTTTGGTAGTCGGGGCACCGGAAACGATCAAATGAATTTCCCCAATGACATATCAATAAGAAACAATGTATTGGTCATAGCTGACAGAGCTAACAATCGCGTTTTGGTGTATAACATTAAATAAAATAAGTGTAGATGATAATAGGAAAAAACAAAGGTTGTTGGTTCAGTGAAAACTGAATCAACAACCTTTGTTTTTTCTCCTAGCTAAGGACTGATAGCTGATAGCTGACTCTACAGCTTAAATTTTATTAGATTTTAAACTTAGAGACCATGGTCTGTAGTTCTTCAGCCATGCCGGAGAGGGTTTGGGCTGAAGCGGCAATTTCTTCAGTGGTTGCATTCATTTCTTCTGTCGAAGCAGATACTTGTTCAGCGGCGGCTGAACTTTCTTCCACAATAGCGGCAATGTTTGAGATGGCTGTTTGAACCTGAATGCTGTTAGCAGACATTTCCTCAGTGGCGGCAGTATTTTCTTCGGTAATGGCAGCTACATTATCTACCGCTTTAACCACCTCAGCGCTGCTAGCGCTGACCTGTTCAATGGCGGCGGAAATGGACTGGATCTGATCGTTGGCCTCGGTTATGGTGGTGAGGATTTTCCGTAAGGCTATCCCGGCGTCATCGGCCAGCTGGGCACCCTGTTCAACCTCCTTTGTGCCTATTTCCATGGCTTCTACGGCAACCAGAGTACCTTTCTGAATGTTGTTAATTAGAGTAGCGATTTCCTTGGTGGCTTTACCTGAACGTTCAGCCAGTTTGCGCACCTCGTCGGCTACCACTGCAAAGCCTTTGCCATGTTCGCCGGCCCGGGCCGCTTCGATGGCGGCATTCAAGGCAAGCAGATTAGTTTGTTCGGCGATGTCGTCGATGACCTGAATAATTTCCCCAATCTGCTGGGACTGTTCGCCCAATTCCTTAATGCGGTTGGCTGATTCGAAAACGGTGACCTTAATCCGTTTCATGCCTTCAATGGTCTTTTCTACAGCATGGCCACCTTCTTCAGCGGTATCGGAAGCCATCTTGGCGCCTTCGGCCACCCTTTGGGTACTTGCTGCCACATCATCAACCCCTTGGGCCATCTGTTCAATCATCTGGGAGGTCTGGCTGACATTACGGGCTTGTTCCTGGGCTCCGTTGGCAATTTGACTGATGGCATCTGTCAATTGGTTCACCAGTTGGGAAGAACGGGTAACGCCTTCGCTTTGCTCCATATTACCTCTGGATAGTTCCTCCATGGCCTTGGCAACTTGTTGGGTGGATGCTGAAACTTCCTCGGAGGTGGCGGAAAGCTCCTGGCTGGTGGATGCTACTTGTTGGGAGGAAGCATAAATGTTTTGGATTAAGCTTCGGAGATTTTGGACCATGGTAGTGAAGGACTGACCCAATTGTTCCAATTCGTCCCCATTTTTAATATCGGGGACTTGAGCCGTAAGGTTCCCTTCAGCCAACAGATTGGCGGCCCCGGTAAGCCCTATCACCGGTCTGGAGATGGCCCTGGTGAGATATATCCCGGCTCCCAAGCCAATTATAACCGCTAACACGGCAGTAATGATGGATATGTTTTGGGTATTGACACTCTCAGCTTTGGCCTGGTCTACCCAGCCATTAACAGTGGTATTGGCAAAACCGATAAACTCCTCGGCCTTTTCATCAAAGACTTTAGCATAAGGGAGAGCCACAGCGGTATGGGCCATACCTTTGTCTCGTTGGCCGGCTTTTAAATAATTGATAACCGTGGTAGCTTCCCTGACATAATTGTTATGGGCATCTTCCAAGATGGTAATATATTCTTTGGATTTGTCTGTTTGTACAAGTGCTTTAAGTTTCTCTATCTCACCCTTAAACTTCTGGTTAGTTTCATTAAATTGCTGGACATACTTTTCATCCCCATAAAGCATGTAACCCCGTACTTGACTACGTATTTCCAGTTCATAGACTTCAAGCTGACCAACTGAAATGACGGTAGGCATGTTGATATCTACGATTTTGTTATAAGAGTTTTCCATGCTTCCCATGCCGTCAATGGCAAAGAAAGCTATGGCGGCAAGGAGAATCAGGACAATAACATACCCTGCCATAATCTTTGTACCAAGTTTCATTTTCATAGTTTGCGACACCTCTCTCCGAAAGTTGTTATATTACTTGCATTTAGTTCTGGTGTAAAAACTGTACCTCCTTTATTTTACTCAAAAAATAAAACCAACACCGGAATAACCCCTATCAGCCGTTGTTGTAGGCGTTAGGAGGTAAAAGGTGTTGGTTTGCATCCAGGCTCTAAGTCCTATTTGCCTTAACCATTAATTAATATCTTTAATCAGAATAAATACCAGGATAGCTTCATTACGGTGAGGGCACAAATCCGAGTAACAGTGGTCAATAGTACTTGCGGTTATTTCTTGTATTTTTTCTATACACATGGGAATGGTTAGTTTTTCTTGAATACTATGGCGAAAACCTTTAACCAATTCTTTGCCGTTAGGGGAATCATTCATGGTTAATTCCATATCGGTAAGGAAATCGTTAATTCTAACGGTAATAATATCTTTTTTGACATAAGTGCTTACCTTTCGGGGGCCTTTTCCGGCAAATTGTTTAATAACCTTACTGATTATAAGCCCAATGTCTTTTTCAAGTTGTTCAATGCGTTGTTCCATAAGAAAACTCCACTTTTATTTAATATTTTTCTTTTTTCGACAAAGAACTATATTTTCCTGCTTATTTCGTGAAATAACAGTAAAAGACATACTATTCTAATAAATTCAGACCGGCAATAAACACCTCGTCCAGGGCCGCCCGGTTGTTCAGAATAGCGCCTTTATCATCAGTATTAGGGAAAAGGTAGGCGGTCATGAATGATCCCTCCTTTAGTGTAAATCCCTAGGCATATCAACCAAAAATGCCCTAGATATGTACCCTTAGCTTTAGCCAATCATATAATAAAGCAAACCAAAATATGTAAAAATTTAATTTCCTAACCTAAACTAAATGTCAAGCGAGGTGCCGGTGAGTTATGAGCAGAAAACCGAAGGCCGGTGGAGCGGCAGTGGCCGTACCCCGGAAAAATGCCGGTTTTTTGGGTGGGCGCACCTTTAAAACCGACAATTTTAAGCGCAATCTGAAATCCCTAAGATACGGCATGGATAACATGGGAAGTCATGTCCGGAAAACGGTGGCTCTCATGGATGCCGTGCTAAGTTATTTGGAAGAGCCTCCGGGCACCAATTGGGAATCCCAGGTTGAAGAGACACAAGTAAATATAATTGAACAAATGAATCAATCCAGATCTTCCTCACTAGCCAAAGGGGTTATTGACTTGCTGCAAACTCCGCCGATTCAAGAACTATTGGGTGAATTAGCCAAAGCCGTGAAAAAAAGATCTGATACCAACCCCATCTCAGAGGTTAATGTTACGCCAACTACCTCTGTTACCCCCATCAATTCATCTATTTATGGCAATTTGCCTAAAAATGTGAGGGGAATTCAACTATAAAAATGGGCATCTTGCCCTGTTACCAATTCAGCCGAGAATAATATGATGTATTAGCAAAACCAAATAATCTCCTGCGGATTCGCCCTTCAATGTTACAGTACTTAACAACTGTAACGGTCACATATAACATCACAATATATCATAACGAAAGGGGGTGTCCCTAATGTCCGCTCCTTTTTTGGGTAGTAGATTTCTGGTTGTATTGCTGGTAATCGTCGTAATCATCCTGTTCCTTGGCTTCTTCGATTTTGGTGATGACTAGTATGACATTTCCCGGGCCGAAGGCCCGTTGAAATGAAAAAACTATAAGGGGGTAAAATAAATGGGCGTACCTTTCTTTGGCAGCAGATTCCTGGTTGTATTATTGGTTATCGTAGTAATCATCCTCTTTTTGGGCTTCGGTTTTATTGACCACGACTAATTATACAACGAAAGGCCCTGGCTTGCCAGGGCCTTCTATAATTATACAGGCACAATTTGGGCTACCCCTTATTAATATATAGTAAAGTTGCATGGAATACGTCTTACTGCCATAAAGGAGCGGTTCCAATGTGTGATCAGAATAAATTGAAACACCTAGCCTTAATAGTAATGCTGGTGATTGTGGTGATTATTCTCTTCCTGGGGTTTTTAATCATCATTAACACCTAACGGGAGGAGGAGATTAAGGTGCCGACACAACCTGCAGTCATTATCATTACATCAAAAGCTCAAAAAAAGGGAAAAGGAGGGAAACTTAAACTAGTCAGCCCCCAAGTCACTACTCCCGCAAAAAAACCAAAGATTAAGGTTGTTACCCCGGTGAAGACGAGTCCCGTTGACCTACCGGCTCTAACAAATCAGGTGTCCAATCATCCGCCGATAGTTAAGCAGAAATCTCCGGAAAAAGAGAAAAAATGGCGGGGAAAACTTGCGGACTGTCGGAAAAAATGTAAGGAAATGGAGGAGAGCTTGGACCAATTGGATGAAACCTTAACCAGGCTGGAAAACCTCGTTAATCCCAGAGGTAGTAAGGAAGGTTCCGGCAAGGCCAAAGCAAACAATTCTACAGATGAAAGCAATTTTCTTGCAGATTTGCTGTCCATACCGGTGGTAAGTGATTTGGTGGTCAATCTCTTAACTAACGTCGCCAAATAAAAGAACAAGGAGTGTTTTTTATGAATCCAAAGGCTTTAGAGATGATTAATGCTATTTTACAGGGGTTAAATGCCAAAAATCCTCAACAAGTTAATTCTATTCTGGATGATGCCAACATGGGCGCCGGTGAAAAGAACGCTGTCAAATCCATCTTAAATAAATTTACTTCCCAGGGACTAAATGGCAATGACCGGGAGGCCACCATCAGCCTCATCGAAGGGTTAATTCAGAGTGCCGGTGATCCTGCTAAAAAGCAAGCTATCTATAATACCATCGTGCAAATGGGTCTGACCCGGAATCTTAGCCCTGAAGATCAACAGGCCTTGGACCGGATTCTTAAAGTGTTAAAATAGGGGTGAAGGGTTTTGTGGCAAAATCAAGTTTAAGTCGAAAACTATATAGATTGGATGATAAGGTAGTAAGTTTAATGAAAAAACGTTCGGATTGTACCGAACGGATAAAGAACATAGAGGCAGAGAAAGTCGAACTTTTCCAACTTATTGATCCTGAAGAACGGGAATTGCTTAAAGGAAAAATACCATTACGGAACATAGAAGGGAACAATTCCATTCATGAAGAAGCAGAGGAAAACCGCACAGAACTAATAGAGGGATTGGCCAAAGCCCGCCGCAGCAATAAGGAGATGAAAGCGCTACTGCGGGACATCCAGTCAATAGTAGAATCCCTGGCCAATGGGGAAATTGGGGATTTTAACCTGGATAGGCCGGTGCAGGAAAAACAACCGGGGAGCATACAAAATGTTTCCGTACAGGGCGATTCCCTGGCCAATCTTTTAAAGTCACCACTTTTTCAACAATTAGCCTTTAGGATAATATCCTTCTTACTTAACAGCAAAGGCAAGTAGTATTCTGGGGAAGTCCCATGTATTGGGGCGCCCCCTTTTTAATTCCATGATTTCAGGCCATAAGTTTGCTAGAAAGCATATTCCGGCACCGTAATACTAACACTATAGGGAAGCCTGAAATAATAACACAGACGGGGTGCGGGTAATGACCAAGGGAAAAGGTGACAGTGAAGGATGGTCTGAGGTCGGATGCCGATGGGCCACGGAAGGAAACAACCTTACGGATAGCGGCAAAGAAGGTGATTTTGGTTGCCCGGTATGTAATGGTCTGGAGGTATTGGAACGCCCTTGTCCCTCATGTAACCATGCCATGGAGGACAAGGGAAGTCTGGAAGACTATCTGGGTCCTTACAGCCCCAGTGGGTATCTAAACTGCAATGATGCTTTTGGGCAATTTCCTTCTCAGGAGATGCCGTGTCTACATCTTATGTATTGCTGTCTATGTGACCGTGATATCAGGGTGGAGGTGCCTTTGCGAAATCTATTCTAAAATGTTGTTTTTGATCATAAAATTGAATACAAGTATTTCGAACCGGAGGATATTACCTTGGGGAGAATCTACCTTTTTTGGATTAATAAAAAGAAAATAGATAAGATCTTAGTTGCTGTAATAACGGTACTTATAGTAGCTTTAGCATATATTGAGGCCAAAACTGTTTCAACTGATATAAATGGCAAAGGGGCAAGAGTCGCTATAGTAATAGACGACTTTGGTGGGGATGTGCCTGGAGTTAAAGAAATGTTTGAAATCAACTATCCTCTGACCTTTGCGGTGATGCCCCATTTGGAGTTTTCCCGTAGTCAGGCGGAGAGGGCCCACAAAGAAGGTTTTCAGGTTATTCTTCATTTGCCCATGGAGCCGGGGAGGGGTAAAGGTTCTTGGCTGGGGCCTGGGGCTATTAGCACCAAGATGACCGACGAGGAAATCCGCCGCTCCGTCCGGGAAGACCTGGCAGATATACCTTGGGCGGTGGGATTTAATAACCATATGGGCTCCCGGGCCACAGCTGATGAACGGGTAATGCGGGCAGTGCTTGAGGTGGCCAAAGAAAAGAACCTCTTTGTGTTGGACAGCAGAACCACTGATAAAACTGTCATTCCGGTAGTAGCTTCCAAGTTGGGGGTGGCCATGACCCGAAGGACGGTGTTCCTGGATAATGTCAACAGCTTGTCTCATATCCGTAAACAATTAGCTAAGGTGGCCGAAGAGGCGCATAACAAAGGAGCAGCTGTGGCCATTGGTCATGTGGGGCCCACCGGTCCCAATGTGGTCAAGGTTTTAAAAGAAATGCTGCCTAAGTTAGAGGAGCAGGGGATAGAAATTGTCTATCTTTCTGACTTGGTGTATAAGAAGCCGAAATAGGCAATTGAATAGCAAATTATGTGGTAACAGGAGATCGAGAGAGTAAATAAACTAAAAAAGACAACCACAGAGGGCACGGAGGACACGGAGAGTTTTAATTTTTTCTCTGTGTTCTCCGTGCCCTCTGTGGGTTGTCTTTTAGATTACCTTGGGACAGGTTAAGATATCTACAGTTTTTTATTAAAGGACGGGAATAAAGTAAGGTCGGTATGGGGCAGGAAAGATGCGGAAACGAACTCGTCCATAAAATCATTGCCCACCGATAGTTCCAGGTAAGTCATGCCTTTGGCAAACTCCATTACCTGGTTATAGGCTTCTTTAGAGGTCAGGGATAACTGGGCGCCTTTCAGAGAGGTATTGCCCACATAACGGTATTTCTCCAGGGGCAGGTCGGGGAGCATCCCGATGGTAACGGCATCCTTAATGTTCAAAGAGTTACCGAAGCCACCTGCGATGAGGAGTTCTTCGATATCATCCACAGACATGGACATATGCTTCAACAAGCTGCGGATACCGGCGAAGATGGCTCCCTTGGCCCGGATGACATTTTTGATATCCGATTCCAGCAGGGTGATATCCTTACCGTGTTCGGTATCTTTACCCCAGACCAGGACAAACTCCCAGCCTTCTTCTTCATTATGGCGCAACCTGGAGTTTTTCAGAGACTTAACGAAGGAACCGGTGCGGTCTATGATACCTACTTCCAGTAAAGTGGCGATGGTGTCAATGAGGCCGGAACCGCAGATACCTACCGGTTTTTTGTGGTTAATGGTACTGACGGTTACCTCACAACCGGCTTCTGAGTCACATCCTTCGCTTAGTTGGATTTTATCAATGGCCCCGTCCATGGCCCGCATTCCGTATTTGATACCACCGCCCTCGAAGGTAGGGCCGGCGGAACAGGCACAGCTAATCTGGAAATCCTGATTACCCAGGACAATTTCTCCGTTGGTGCCGATATCTATCAACAAGGACAGCATTTCTCTACGGGCCAATTGAGTGGATAATACACCGGAGGTGATATCACCGCCTACGTAAGAACCAACGGCGGGAAGGTTGTATACCAGACCTTTGGGGTTCATCATCAGGCCCAGTTCCTCCCCGTAAACACATTGGGGGGTGGAGGCTGCCGGGATGTAGGGCTCTAAGCGGATGTAATTGGCGTAGATGCCCATGAAGAGGTGGGTCATGGTGGTATTAGCCGCCACCACGCTGGCGTAAATCTGGTGGGCTTGGATCCCGTGTTCCTTTAACATTCTGTTAATTAGGGTATTGATGGAATCAATAACCGCTTTTTGAAGAATATCAACACCGTCTTTTTCTTCAGCGGAATAGACGATTCGGTTGATAACATCATCGCCGTATTTCTGCTGGCGGTTGTATTCACCCTGGGAGGCTACGTTTTTGCCGTTGGTGAGATCCACCAAATTCATTTTGATGGTGGTGGTACCGATGTCGATGGCTAAACCATAGTATTTGGTGGTAACGTGACCTGGTTCCAGGTCGATAATGGTTGCTTGCTGACCGTCATGATTAAGGCCAACAGTAACCTGCCATTTCCCTTCCCGCAGGACTCGGGGAAGTTTGCGCATCATGGCCAGGTTCATCCGGATGTTATCCAAACCTGTTTCTTTGCGTAACTCAACCATCAACCGGGACAAGTCATCGGTATTGTCGGTGAGGGATGGTTCCGGGAGGGTCAGGTGAATTTTACGGAAAATAGGATCAAAGTCAAAGGGGTTGTCTAATTCTACTTCGTTGATGAGGACTTTGTGGCTGCTTAAACGACGCCCGTCATTAGGGACGCTGACTGTAGCGTCACTGTGGATGGTGGCCTTGCAGGATAGAACCTGGCCTTGGCCTACTTTCTTGTTTTTGGTGTACTCACTACGAATATCGCCGTTGACCAAGTCAACCACACATCTACCGCAAGTACCCCGGCCGCCACATGAACTGTTGATAACAATACCGGCCTGATCCAGGGCCTTCAAGAGATTATCGCCTTCGTTAACCTCAATGGTAACATCATCAGGCAAAACGGTTAACCGCACGTTTTTCTCCCCCTATCAATTATTTTTTGCTATATTCTATAGAAAGCTTGCTTATGGCAAGGCTTATGGGCTGGAACAATTAATACAAAAGAAACTCAACTTTCTTAAGTACCGCCGGGTCTTCCAAGGGGTTGCCCCTGACTCCGATGAGACAGGGTTTCTTACCGGGTTCAACGGCGCCTAGTTCATGATCCAGGCCCAGGATACGGGCCGGTACCAAGGTGGCTGCTTTGATGATTGCTGCCGGTGACAACCCTGCTTGGGCGAATAATTCAAGTTCCCGGTGATAGCTGAAGCCGTGAAGAACGCCGGAGGCGCCGGCATCGGTGCCAATCCCTAAGGGCACCCCTAGGGCCGCCCCTTGGGCAATCTTCTGCAACTGGAGTTTATAGGTTTTGGTGATGATATCCAGGGATGTGGTCGGGTGATTGGCCCGGAAAGGTTGTACCACCTGGTTGGCTACAGGGACTATGGTAGGTATCCAGGGGATATTCTTTTCTGCCAATATGGCCAGGGAGGAGGTGGTGATGAAATACCCATGTTCAATGGAGTCAACCCCGGCCCTGGCCGCCATGGCCACCGCTTCATCGGAACTGGCGTGGGCCATCACCGGTAGGCCCATGCTATGGGCGTGGTCGACAATATAATTAAGTTCCTGCTGGGAAAACTGTACTGGGCCTACTTTGCCGTATTCCTGAAAGCTGACAATGCCGGAAACCAGGATCTTAATCCAGTCGGCGCCTTGATGATAAAGGGAAGTAACCATTTGGCAGGCTTCTTGGATGGAAGAAATTCCCGGTCCCAGAAAAGAGCCGTACCTGCCTTTTTTATAAATGGCCTGGCCGCTGGCCAGTATCCGGGGGCCGGTAATATCACCCTGATTAAAAAGGTTTTTCGTTTGCAGACCGATGTTAGCACCATCGCCGCCGTCGCGGATTACTGCTATGCCGTGGTTAAGATAAGTTTTCAAGGCCTCTTTGACCTGGGGAAGCCAGGCCTGATCCGGGGTCCAGCGATTAAGGGCAGCATGGAAATCCAGGCCGTCCAAAGCCAGGTGGACATGACAGTCGATAAAAGCCGGTAAAAGAGTTAATTCTGTCAGGTTGATGACCTTCGGTCGAGTTTCGGTAGGTAACTGTTCCTGAAGGTAATTGGGCTCAATGCCGGTTATCCGGCCTTCTTTGATCGAAAGAGCGGTAGCAGGATGGGGAACTGCTTGTACATTATCAATGAGGGTTCCGGCTAAAATAATAAGGTTGTTGTACTCTTTAAGTTGCAGTATTTGCATAGGACTATTATACCACATGCTAAAGTTGGTTTGAATGAAAATGCTTTGGATTTGTCGGAAAAGTTAGACACTTTAGCTATCAGCTGTCAGCTGTCAGCTATCAGCTAAACATTCGCTTGGGTTATTCTTAATTTGATTTCGCATATTAAGCAGGTTTCGTCGTGGTCTTTGCCGCAGTGTAGGCAATATTGTTCTAAAAGTTCCTGGTCGGCTAGGGATACCTCGAGGAAAGCGGAGATTCCTTCCTGGAGGGCGGATAGCTTTTCCGGGGGGATTTTTGCCAGCAATTCTTTCATCCGTTGGATTTTATCAGGCAAGATCTGGGTTGCCAGCAACTGCCCACATTCGGTCAAACTGACAAAGGTATTGCGGCGGTCCGAAGGGTCGTGTTCGCGCAGCACCAGGCCTTTTTCTTCTAAGCGGGTAATGATTTTGGTGGCGGCAGGATAGCTGATACCCCGGTTTCTGGCAATGTCGCCAATGTGAACTTTTTCGTGGGCGTAGATAAACTGCAGGCATTTCAGTTGGCCCAAAGTCACCTGAACATTTTGCTCCGGGCAGGAAATACTTTGGCTGATAAAGGTTTTAATTATATCGGCAAAGATTTCCACATTTCGTCCGAAGCTATAGATATCTGTTTCTGGAGTCAATTTAACCACTCCTCAAAATATTTAACCAAGTTAAATAATCTGCCGCTAATAGAATAATATCTCTTTTTAGGTGATTTTGTCAATATAAAAATAGCAGGTGATACAAATGAAAATATCGTTACCTTATGGTAATGGGCAAGTCTCCGCCGAGATTCCGGAGGAAAATCTTCTGGGGGTGCTGGAACCGAAAAAGGTCGAAGTTCCAGATTCCCAAGAGGTTATACAAAAGGCCTTGGCCGAACCCTTAGGTTCGGCTACCCTGGCTAAGGTGGCTGAAGGGCGAAAAAAGGCGGTAATAGTGGTTAGTGATGCCACCAGGCCGGTACCCACGGCCACATTATTGCCATCGTTGGTTACAGAGTTGAACAAGGCCGGAATAACCCGTGACAGGATTAATGTCCTAATCGCTCTTGGTGCTCACCGGCGGGCTACAGGAGAGGAAATAAACCGCATTTTAGGGGGCTTGGCGGGTAGACTCAATTGCTTTAGTAACGGGGATGGGGGTTATGTAAGCTATGGGTTCACTTCCCGAGGGACGCCGGTAGAAGTGAGCCGGTTATATGCCGAGGCAGATATCAGGATAGCCACCGGTAGTATTGAACTGCACCGATTGGCTGGGTTCACCGGTGGGGCCAAGGCGGTGTGTCCTGGGGTGGCCAGCCGCCGGGCTATAGAGCATAACCACAGCCTTTTTAAGGAGCCAGGGGTGGAAGGGGGAAAGTTGGCGGGAAACCCGGTGCGGGAGGATTTGGAGGAATTCACCCGTAAGGTGGGATTGGATTTTTTGCTAAATGTAGTGCTGGGGCCCAGGGGAGAGATTTTGGGGGCATATGCTGGTGACTGGGTTACGGCCCACCGGGCGGGCTGCCGCCTGGCTGAGGAGCTACACCGGATTCAGGTGAAGGAACTGGCGGATATCGTGGTGGTTTCTGCCGGAGGATATCCCAAGGATACTACTGTCTACCAGGCGGTCAAACCCATGCTTTATGCCTTGCAAGCGGTTAAACCCGGAGGGATTGTCATTGTGGCCGCCCAGTGCCCTGAGGGTCTGGGAGATCAGGTTTTTGAGCAGTGGATCAGGGAAGCCAACAGCCCGGAAGAATTAGAGGCCAAGTTGGCTGATAAATTTGTCCTGGGCGGTCATAAAACCGCCAGCATCACCCAGGCAGTCAAAAAGGCCAAGATAATTTGGGTCTCAGAATTGGCCGAAGAGACGGTGCGGAAATTGTATTTCCAAGCGGTGTCCAGTTTGCAGGAGGCAGTAGACGCAGCTCTGGCCCAGAGCGGCCCTGGGGCGGCTAAAGTGTGGGTGATGGTTTAGGTTCGTAGTTCATAGTTCAGCAAGCCATTGACACTTTTCCCCAACTAATGATATACTATATATTAAATTCATATCTAAGCTCTTATCTAGAGAGGTGGAGGGACTGGCCCGATGAAACCCGGCAGCATTCCGGTGAGTAGATATCTACAGCCTGAGTTGTGCCAATTCCTGCAGGACTAAAGATCCTGAGAGATGAGAGGAGGCTTGCCACCATGACCTCTTCTCGCCAAGAGGTCTTTTTTATTTGCAGACATCAAAAAATACTTGCAGCTAACAGCTGATAGCTGATAGCTGACAGCAAAAAAGAGGTGTTTAATTATGTCCTTTAAACCTGCTTGCCTGGCTACCGGTGTGGGTAGTGTGCCTTATGATGAAGCCGGTCAGGCCATTGACTTTGTTAATGCCCGGTTGAGCAATATTCCCCACTGGCCGCAACTGGCTTTGCCGGGGGAACAATTGATTAACCAGTATCTTGGCCCTTTGATTCAATTAGGACTGGTGGTGGAACCCGGAGATAAGGCTCCCCATTTCGATACCGGCCAGGTTGATTGGGTGGAGAAGCTGACTGATTTTTTTGCCCTTTACTTGGAGGCCGAGGAGACCGGACAGGTTCCTCCGTTATTTGCTTTTCCTTATGAGTCTGCCCTTGGTTTTTATACCTTTCTGGAGCAATTGAAAACTAAAGGCACTGGAGGGGCCAAATGCCTAAAGGGCCAGGTTACAGGGCCGGTAACTTTAGGGTTGCAGTTGTTTGACCAAGAGCGACGTTCGGCTTACTACCATCCTGAGCTCCGGGACATCGTAGTGAAAACGGTGGCCCTCCAGGGCCGCTGGCAGGCCCAGGCCCTGAAAGAAGCCGGGTTGCCGGTAATTATGGTCATTGATGAGCCGGGTCTATACGGTTTTGGTCTTTCCACCCATGTGACCCTGAAAAGGAATGAGATTATCAATGAGCTTAATACCGTCATTAATTCGGTGAAATCCACCGGGACCCTGGTGGGAGTCCATGTCTGCGCCAATACAGATTGGTCGCTGGTGCTGGAAGCGGGTATTGATTTGGTTAGTTTTGATTCTTACCAATATTTCCAAGGTTTTTCCCTCTATGCTGCGGAGCTTAAGGCTTTCCTGGAGCGGGGCGGGATCCTGGCCTGGGGTGCTGTGCCCACTTCAGAAAAGGCTTGGCAGGAGACCACCGATAGCTTAAAGCAGATGTTCTATGACCAGGTCAAGGTTTTGGCGGCCAAGGGTATTGACACTCAGGTTATCCTTGAGCAATCCTTAATCACCCCGAGTTGCGGAACGGGTAGTTTGAGTCCGGAGCTGGCTTTAAAGGTTTATGAATTAACCAAAAACCTCTCTCATGCTTTACGATATGACCAAGGTTTTGACAGTGGTTCTATATAACATTAAACCCTCCGGGAAATCCGGAGGGTTTTTGCATATTGGCGGGGGAAGGTAAATATACTTCTTATGGTATGTACCTTGAAAAGGGGTGGAGCGGTGTTTGTTACAAGACAGATACTTAGGTTAATTGGAACTTTGATTATGGTGGGGTTAGTAGGTGTGGCCCTTCTGGTATTAGGTAATGTGGGCGGGAGACTAGCAACTGTTGAGACGGTTAAGCTGGTGGATTATCAGGAGAAAGGGTTGATTTTCAAGTACCCGGAAGGGTGGACGGTTACGTCACGGATCCAGGATGGCCAAGAGTTGCTGCAGATGATAGATTTTCTGGCTGCGGATAAAAGCGTTTACGGGATAATCCAGGTCTGGCGGCCCCGTAAATCCCTTGACAGGTTTATTGAGGATTCCAAGGAAAGTCAGGCAGATAACATTGAATTACGGGAGATAAAGAAAATTCGCATGGGTGAGCGAGAGGGCTATTTTATAGAATATTCATGGCTTCCCAAGGAACCTAATCCTAAGGTTAAACCGGTGGAGGTGAGGGATTTTATCTTCGAGGAAGAGGGACATTTTTTCCGGTTGATGTATTCCCTGCCGAATGCCTCCTGGGACGAGGAGAATAAGAGGATTTTTGAGGAAATGGTGAAATCTATAGGGAGGGAATAAAAGGTCAGCTGTCAGCTATCAGTCGTCAGCCATCAGCTAACCCTTAAAAAAACCAGCTATCTTTATAAACAATGCGGCCAGGCCGGCGGCCATGAGGGGGCCTACGGGGATGCCGCCCCAGGCAACGATCCCGATGATGGAGCCGATGACTAGGCCAATCATCAATTCGGGTTCCAGTTTTAGCATAGTTAAACCTTGAGCATTCATATAGGTGGCCAGGGCCCCCCCTAGGATGGCGAAAATTCCGGGCAGGGATGTAAAGTTATAGGTGATTTCCTTGGTGTCCACTTTACCTGCGGCAAAGGGAACCAGCACTGAGATTAAGAGGAAGAGCAAACCCAGTTCCAGTCCTCGGCGTTCTAAGAGGGGAAAGAAGTGCTGAAGGTTTAATAGTTTGAGCACCAGCAACAGGCAGGCGGCGGTAGCCAGGATATTGGATTTACCCAGGATACCGATGAGGATCAGGGCCACCATAATACTTTCACCGGACATGTTTATCGCCCCTTATCACGATTGCGGTTAAGTACGGTTATGCTAATATCCTATGATTCTTTTCAAATATATGCTCTAAACAAGGGGCCTATGTCTTATAAGGATGACTTGGGGTCAGCTATCAGCTTTTCTAACTATCCCACTCTCATACACCGGTATGATGGGGAAGAGGTCAATTTGGGCGGCAAAGGAGATATCATCGAGGAGGCCGTGGCTAATCAGATACCGGCCGTTTTGGGAGGTTTGGAGGGTTTGCAGGAGGTTTTCGTGATGGTGGAGGTAAAGGGTTTCGGCGGTGAGGGCCAGGTCGCTAAGGGTATATTCTTGACGTGCGTTTTTGAGAAGGTGGATGAGCATCCCGGCAGCCAGGGTATCTTCGAGGGAGAACTTACCTTGGGTACCGGCACAAACAATGGCGATATTGTTATGGATTTGGGCAATTTGGCGACTCACCTGTCTCATGTTGAGGAAACTGGCGATAATAACATTTTGGGCTCCGGCTGATTTTATAATAGAAGCTGTACCATTGGTGGTGGCCATAATTATATATTTGTCTTTTATTTGGTTTGGTTGGTACGCCTGGGGGGAGTTGCCCAAAGGGAAATCTGCAATTTTTTGGCCTTTGTCTTCACCGGCCAAGGCATATGATCCAGTTTCAAGACATTGGGCGATAAGTTGGGCTTCCTTTCTATTAAGGGCGGGGATTACACCACGGCAGCCATTGGCCAGGGCGGTTACTATGCAGGTGGTAGACCGCAGGATATCCAAAACCACCGCCGTTTGGCCGGTTAGGTTGGTTCGGGTGATATGATTGGTTGTAGCCAATACCCTAATAATCATAACAATACCTCCGGAGCCGAAAGTAGTTGGGATGTTCCCAGGGAGGAACGACCCAAGGCCCGATGGTATAGTTATGTGGAAGTATTGGGCGGGTGCTTTTCTTCCCAGAGGGTAAAGCGGAAGGTATCTCCCCTTAAGCCAACTCGCAGGGCTTCTAAAGCCAGGACTTCGCTGGGGTTGATATTACCCATATTTACATTAGGTCCGAATTTCATGAGTAGTTCTTGTTGTTGGCTTTTTAGGGGTGCTTCCCAGATGATGGCTTTGATGTCATCAATACTATTTGTAAAGGTTGCCAAATCATCTTGTTTAACCTCACCATTATTGTCGTAAAGGCCGATGCCTTTGCCTGATTCCCGGCCTTCTAAAATAACTTTATAAGCTCCGTGGGCTAAATCGAATTTGACTTGTTGAATGATTTCGGTGATTGGTAATTGATCACGGGGGTCTTTTTTACCTACTTCGGTGATGACGCCAAAGCCGGCTTCACGGGCTCCGGTGATTAGGGCGGCCCGAACTTGGGGAGTCATAGTTATGGTTCCGTCAGATACTTCTAAAAACGTAAAACCTATATCCTGGGCATAGGCAAGGTAATCTGGGATTTTGTTTTGCTGGCAGGCTATTTCCAGAAAAGTTCCGCCAGGGTAAATGTCCACACCGTAAGAACGGATAAGGTTGATTTTCTCCTTGAGGAACTTTTCGTCAACCAGGGCCGAGGTACCAAAGCCAAGTTTAATGAAGTCTATGTATGGGGCTCCCGTTTCTAAGAGATCTCGAACTGCAGCGAGACCAAGGCCTTTATCCATTACCATGGTTAGGCCTGAGGAACGGGGTTTAGGTGTTCTACCCCCTATTGGAAAGGTGATTATTCCCTGCCAGGCTTTGGAGTGATTAATCATTGCTAGCATCTCCTTTCTCTCCCCTGTAATTTATTCAGGAGAGAAGAAAGAGGTGACAGCGTATGCCTTATGATTGATCAGGCTGGTTTTCTTCTGTTT
>JAJZSN010000123.1 GCA_021849745.1 Bacillota bacterium
GGCGATAACTGTCCAGAACCCACCGTTCATTACCGGTGGCCGCAGATAAGCTGGCAACGATTTCATCAGTCAAACCTAGGTTTAGGACGGTATCCATCATTCCGGGCATGGAGAAAACCGCTCCAGAGCGAACAGATAACAACAGCGGATTGGCAGAATTGCCAAATTCTTTGGCGGTGATTTCTTCCAGCTTCTTCATAGAAACCTTCAGTTCTTCCACCAAACCCTCGGGGAATTGCTCGCCCTGAGCATAATACTCATTACAAGCCTCGGTGGTGATGGTCAGACCCTGGGGTACCGGCAGGCCGATATTGGTCATCTCCGCTAGATTGGCCCCTTTACCCCCCAATAATGATCTCATCTCCGCATTTCCTTCAGAAAACAGGTACACATACTTCTTACTTCCCATGTCTGGTTCTATCCCCCTTGTAATATATTTCTAGTACCCTACTAGCAGTTTCCTCCACAGCTTTGTTGGTAACATCAATTACCGGACAACCAATTCGTTTCATGATTTGTTCTGCGTATTCTAATTCTTTGAGGATACGTTCCAGACTGGCGTAGTCCGCTCCGGAAGTGAGCCCCAGGGTTTTGAGGCGTTCTTGCCGGATTATATTCAACTGCTGTGGTCTGCAGGTAAGGCCTATAACCTTTTTTGGCGGCAGCTTAAAAAGCTCTTCAGGAGGAGCTACCTCCGGTACCAGTGGCACATTGGCTGCCTTTATTCTCTTATGTGCCAGGTACATACAGAGGGGAGTCTTAGAGGCCCGGGAAACACCGATAATGACGATATCGGCATAACGCATCCCCCTGGGGTCTTTACCGTCGTCATACTTGACAGCAAACTCTACAGCCTCCACCTTCCGGAAATATTCTTCATCGAGCTGGTATAACAAACCAGGTTGTAACTTGGGCGCTTTATCTACAATGGTAGCCAAGGCATCTATCATGGGCCCCATGATATCCACTGCCCTAACCCGGGCCTTTTCCGATTCTTCCAACAGTTTAGACCGCAGAACCGGTTCTACCAAAGTATAAGCAATAATGCTGGTTCTTCCACGGGCTTCTTCAATAATCTCGGTTAGTACCTCAGGATCATTAACATAAGGAATTCGCCGTATTTCCACATTATGGGAGTTAAACTGGCTAACCGCAGCCCTAACCACAAACTCCGCTGTTTCCCCGATGGAATCGGATACAACATATACTACAGGGCGGTTTTCGTTGTCGTTAATCTGAACTCCCTCCTTCAATGGCCTTCGATTAGTTCTACAAAAAGCCGAGTGATATTGGTCTTGGTAAAACGACCCACTACTTTGAAAACTTCCCTGTCTCCGCCGGTTTTAGTATTAATGACTACCGGCAGGGCATCCACCTGATGGATGATAAGCTTTCTTGCAGCCAGAAAAACCGTTTCTTCAGGAGAAGTGGTGACAATATTGGGCATCCTGGTCATTACCATACCCACGGGCATCTGTCGAAAATCGCCCCCGCCGACGGTGATTTTGAGCAAGTCCTTACGGGAAACAGCTCCCTCTAAGCAACCTTCCTCATCTACCACAAAGAGGGTACCTATATCTTCGGTGAACATGGTTACTATGGAGTCATATACCGACCCTTTATCACTAATGACTATGGGAAGGGATTTCAGATCATCTACCTTGATACGGGATAACCGCTCGGCCATCAAGGTTTGGGTTGACTTACCACTATAGAAGTAACCAACTCTGGGCCGCGCTTCCAACAAACCGGACATGGTCAAGATGGCCAAATCCGGCCGGAGAGTGGCCCTGGTAAGATCCAGTTTCTCAGCGATGTGTTCTCCGGTAATAGGACCTTCCTCTTTCACAATACGGATAATTTCTTCTTGACGCTTGGTAAGTTCGATGGGAGTCACCAACCTCTCACGTTGGTTTGACGAATTGTGACATACTATTTGCGTTTAATTGGGATATATAATATATACTATAAATTAATGTGTTTTCCTCTTTTTTGAGAAAAATTTTTGCTATGAAGTATTCTTGGGGGTCAGTTCATAGTTCGTAGTTCGTAGTTCATAGTTTGTGAACTACGAACTATGAACCCAACCCACAAGAATACCCCAAAAAACTACCCGGCTATCTTAGCCAAATCCGCCACACTGTACATCAGGTCATCAATTTGCTTCAACAGGCCTAGGCGGTTGTTGCGGATAGCGGGGTCTTCGGCCATAACCATTACACCGTTGAAAAAATTGTCAATGGGCTGCTGGAGTTGGGCCATGGTTTGGAGGAGTCCCCGGTAATCTTTACGAGAGCGTAATGCTTCAACCTCCTGGCGGGCGGCCTGGAAGCGGTTAAAGAGTTCCTTCTCAACCTCTTCTACCAGATTGGCTGGATTAGCATTATCACTTTCAGCCTTTTTGGCCAGATTGGTGGCCCGGTTGAAGGCGGTCAAAAGGGCTTCAAAATAGGGTTGCTGGCGGACGAAACTCAAGGCTTCGGCCCGTAACCAGGCATCGGCAAAGTTATCATGACCTACGGCCAGGACGGCGTCGATTTCATCATAGCGAAGGCCCTTATCAGTAAAGATATTTTTGAGACGAGCTTTAAAGAACTCAATTATTTCATTTTGGACTTCAGCCAGGGTTAATTTTAATTGGGCGTTACCTTCATAACCCCGGTAAGCCTGGGTCACCAAATCCTGCAGGGAGATGCCATACCCCTTATCCAGAATGATATGACTGATACCCAAAGCCTGGCGCCGTAAAGCATAGGGGTCTTGAGATCCCGTGGGGATGATGCCCACGGCGAAGCAACCTACGATGGTATCAATTTTATCAGCGATACTGACCAAGGTTCCAGGTACCGTTTCCGGCAACCCATCCCCGGCAAACCTGGGGCGGTAGTGTTCCACAATAGCCTTGGCCACCCCTTCAGGTTCCCCCGACTTGCGGGCGTATTCCTCGCCCATGATTCCCTGCAATTCGGGAAATTCATAGACCATGTTGCTCACCAGGTCGGCCTTGGCCAGATAGGCGGCACGCTTGGCGGCTTCGGTCTCGGCGGCCCCTGCAGCGGTTTGGGCGGCCAGATATTCCACCAGCTTAATAATTCGTTCCACCTTCTGATAAATAGTGCCCAGGCTTTCCTGGAAGACGATTTTCTTCAGTCTTTCCACATTTTCAGCCAAAGGTTTCTTCAAGTCTTCCTGATAGAAGAACCGGGCATCGGCCAACCGAGCCTTGAGAACCTTTTCGTTACCTGCCCGGACAATGTCCAGGTAATCCCCACCGCCATTACGTACCGTGATAAACTTGGCCAACAATTTCCCGTTGGCGTCAATCACAGGGAAATACCGCTGGTGTTCCCGCATGGGGGTAATCAACACTTCCTTGGGCAATTCCAGGTAATGTACCTCAAACTTACCACACAAAGCTGTGGGGTACTCCAGCAAGAAAGTAACCTCTTCCAACAGACCCTCATCAGGCTCCACAATACCACCTTCTTCTTTGGCCAAGGCCTGAATCTGCTCCCAAATAATAGACTGACGCTTGCGGTGATCCACAATGACAAAACCCTCTTCAAGTTTGGGCAAATACTCGCCGGGGTTATTAATAGTGATGGCCCCCTGGCTCAGGAACCGGTGGCCCAGGGTTTCCCGTCCGGCCTTTAACCCCTCCAGTTCGAAGTTAACCACTTCTTCACCGTAAAGAGCCACCAACCAGCGGATAGGCCGGGCAAAACGCAGTTCATTATACCCCCACCGCATGGGTTTGGGAAAACTTAAGCCGGTAATCAATCCGGGGCAGATTTCAGGTAAAATGTCTCCGGTAGCCCTTCCCGCTTCTTTCCGGGTAGCGAAAACATATTCCCCGCTGCCGGTATCTTTAACCACCAGGTCTGCCACACTAACCCCTTGGCCCCTGGCAAAACCTTCCGCCGCTTTGGTGGGTTTGCCTTCAGCATCAAAAGCCGCTTTCTTGGCCGGCCCTTTAACCTCTTCCACAAGTTCAGCCTGGGCCTCATCCAGCCCGCTGACCACCAAAGTCAACCGGCGCGGAGTGCCATAAGTATCTATACTCTTGTAATTGAGGCGTTTTTCCCGGAAAATATTTTCCGCCAGTTCCTTCAGCTGCTTAATGGCGCCGGGCATAAACCGGGCCGCTATTTCTTCAGTCCCTATTTCCAACAAAAAATCCTTAGCCACCCTTTACGCCTCCTTTCCTTTAAGGAGCGGGAATCCTAGTTTCTCCCGCTGATCCACATACGCCTGGGCCACTTCTCTGGCCATGTTACGCACCCTGGCGATAAACCCTGTTCGTTCGGTAACACTGATGGCCCCCCGAGCATCCAGCAGATTAAAGGTGTGGGAACACTTTAGCACGTAATCGTAAGCAGGTTGCACCAAACCTTTTTCCATAACTCGCAAAGCTTCTTTTTCAAAAGAATCAAACATGTTGAACAACATATCGGTATCGGCTACTTCAAAATTATAATGGGAGTAATCCACTTCCCCCTGATGGTGAACATCTCCATAAGAAATGCCATTCACCCACTCAATGTCAAAAACACTGTCCTTCTTTTGGATAAACATGGCCAGGCGTTCCAGACCATAGGTAATTTCAGCGCATACCGGTTTACAGTCAATGCCACCGCACTGTTGGAAATAAGTGAACTGGGTGACTTCCATCCCGTCCAGCCAGACTTCCCAGCCCAGGCCCCAAGCGCCCAAGGTAGGGGACTCCCAGTTATCCTCTACAAAGCGGATATCATGCTGCAGGGGGTCTATCCCGATAGCCCGCAGGCTGTCAAGGTAAACCTCCAGCACATCATCGGGTGACGGTTTGAGAATCACCTGATATTGATAATAGTGCTGCAACCGGTTGGGGTTTTCCCCGTAACGCCCATCAGTAGGCCTCCGGGAAGGCTCCACATAAGCCACATTCCACGGCTCCGGCCCCAAAGCCCGCAAAAAAGTGGCCGGATTCATAGTCCCAGCCCCCTTTTCCACATCATAAGGCTGCTGGATAATGCAATTCCGCTTAGCCCAAAACACATTCAGGGCATGAATCATGTCTTGAAAATTCATATTTGCTTATGCCTCCTTTGTAGTAGCTAATAGCTTATAGCTGGTAGCTTTATTTTAGCTGGTAGCTCGTAGCTGGTAGCTTGTAGCTTTATAGATATTCTTAAGGGTAATTTTGACCCCCTTTATAGCATCCGGGCTATCAGCTATAAGCTATCAGCTGCGAGCTAAAAAAACAAACCTCCCGCCCTAGGCAGTATTAGCTGCCAGGGACGAGAGGTAATTTCCCGCGGTTCCACCCTGTTTGACCGGAATATACACCCATCCGGCCCCCTTTATGTATCCTAAGATTTACTCGCCGGCCAGAACCGGCTTTCCCCTTAACGCTCCGGAACGCCCCTTCACCAGCTTCGCCACCGGTTTTCCACCACCCCCGGCTCTCTACAGACTCCCCTGACTACTGATCCCCTTCATCGCAATTTATTTAATTTCTTTCATCATATCCCCAACACTGACGACTGACGACTGAAGACTGACGACTGATACCAATTTACCAAACCGAGAGAAAAAAGTCAACCTCCCTTGGTTTAATGAAGATTGATATCCTCTTTCCCCGGTCGCTCTATTTCAATAACATAATCTTTGGCCAAGGCTGCAGACGTCCCAATGGCTCCAACGATAGCAAACTCCTTACTGACCATGGCTGCTAAAAGAGCCAATACACCCAGATTGGCCGGTACCTCTAACAGGGTATCATCATATTTTTTTAATTTCAGTTTAGTCCGGTTACCTTTCTCTAAAAGAGCGCCAATCCGCACAGCCATCTCTTTGCCTCGGTGTAACAGGATACTGGAAGTTTGGTTCTTTTCTTCCAAATAGGCCAATGCCCCTATAACATCTCCTTCATTTTCTTCCAGGGCCTCTTTGGCTTCACGGTAACTTATATCCATTCGCTCCTTGATTAAATCAATTTTTTCCAAATCAATGCTCATCGCACCTTTCTCCTTCCACGTTCACTACTACATCTGAGAAGCTACCGGTTTCTTTAACTGTAATGACGAAATCCCGGGACCGTAATCTTCTTTCCAGGCGCAAATCCAGGTAACGGTTGAGCAATTTCTCCAATTCGCTGCGAATCCCTTGATTTACTTTCAGTACCCCTAAACGGCGCAAATCCATTTTCAGCAATTGTTTCATTACCGCCAATGTTGCCGGAGTAAGCCGGGCAGCCATAGGATCATGGCTAAGACACCGGCCACACAAAACTCCGCCAAGCTCGGGACTGAATCTAACAGCGGTTCCTAGTTCCCCACCACAATTGACGCAAGAATCCAACTCAGGACAATAACCCAAAAAGTTAGTCAAACGCATCTCAAAAACCCTGGTCAAAATCTCCGGGTCTTCCGTTGTCATTAGGTGTAAAGTGGTTAACAAAAGCAAAAAAACTTTTTCATTTTGCTGCCCCTCCTCCACCAAACCATCTACCAATTCGGTGATATACGAGGCATAAGCCAACCGGTCGAGATCAGCTGTTAATGCAGGAAAGGCATCTATAACATCGCCCTGGGTAATATGGTCCAAGCTGCGGCCCTCATAAAGGACAAACGCCCCATGGGTAAAAGGCTGCACACCTCCCCGCCGCCTGCTTTTAACCTTACGGACTCCCTTGGCAATAGCGGGTATTTTCCCCCTTTGCCTGGAAAACAGGGTAACTAACTGGTCAGCCTCACTATATTTTCTTGTTCTTAAGACTATGGCCTCAGCTTTATAAATACCCATGAGTTACCTACCCCTTGCTATAACTATTAAATCAATCACCTCTTCTTTCGACGCATTTCCGTTAAATCCTCCAAAGCAAAGGGGTTATACCTTGAAAACTTCCAAGTTTTCCGTGATTTCATCTTGCTGACAGGTTGCCGCCACATTGGAATAGTCCTTATACAGCAGATAAGCTCCGATGTGTCCGGTAGACTCAAAGATTTTCCAAAAAGCATTGGTCAAACTCATTCCGGCATCATCCTTTCGCTTCTGGAGTATTTCCTTTTTATTACGATGATATTTTCCCCTACTAAGTCAATAGCTATACTGGTCGAAAAAGGAACTGAAAAAATCTCCACAAAAAAATGGATACAGGTCACTGGAAAACCCATATCCATTGGTGCCATTCTATATTTTATTGGTGGGGAGGTTTGGGGTATTTATTCCGTAACTTTTCAGGCTTCAAACGAGCTACCCGCTTTGTTCCCCTCCGTCTTTACAAAAGAGGTGACTGCACCTTTACGCCCTTTTAGGGTAATGTCTCGGCATCCAACGGGCTGTCTCTCGCACGCTGGTGAAAAGTTACTCCATAAATACCCCAAACCTATGCATGTTTAGCTTATGGGTATTCCTCAGAGGGCATTAGTTATGTATT
>JAJZSN010000024.1 GCA_021849745.1 Bacillota bacterium
AAGTGAGCATAGGCCTGGCGGCCCTGGTGGTCAAGCCAGACCAAGTGAGCATAGGCCTGGCGGCCCTGGCGGTCAGCAAAGACCTGGCGGACCCAGACCTGGTGGCCCCGGCGGTCCCGGTGGTCAACAAAGGCCTGGCGGACCCAGACCTGGTGGCCCCGGCGGTCCCGGTGGTCAACAAAGGCCTGGCGGACCAAGACCTGGTGGTCCTGGCGGCCCTGGAGGTCAGCAAAGACCTGGCGGACCCAGACCTGGCGGCCCTGGAGGCCCTGGAGGTCAGCAAAGGCCCGGCGCACCCAGACCCGGCGGTCAGCCCAGACCGGCAGCCGGAGGTCCCGGAGCACAGCAGCGGCCTGCCCAGGGACCATCCAGACCTGGACAAGGGACTCAAAAAGGGCGTCCAGATAAAAATAAGGCTTTTGGACGTCCGGAAAACGATGGTTTTAATAAGAAAAATCATTATAAAAAGGGCAAAGGTGATAGAAATCAAAAAGCCCAGGAAGTTATAGGAACCCTTCCACCTAAAGAGATTAAACCGATTCAAATTGGAGAAAGTATAACTGTACAGGATCTGGCCCGCAAGATGAACAAGAATGCGGCCGAATTAATTAAGAAACTGATTATGTTGGGTGTTATGGCCACCATTAATCAAGAGATCGATGCTGATACCGCCGGTATTTTGGCTGGGGAATTTGGTTTTGAGGTGGAGGTTCTCCCTGAAGAAACTCCTGAGGATCTCATTGAAGAAGTGGAAGATAACCCTGGGGAATTGGTTTTCAGGCCCTGTGTAGTTACAGTTATGGGTCATGTCGACCATGGTAAGACTTCATTGTTGGACGCCATTCGCCAAGCCGATGTGGTAGCCGGAGAAGCCGGTGGAATTACTCAGCATATCGGGGCATATCAGGTTGAGCATGGCGGTAAGAAAATTACTTTTCTGGATACACCCGGCCACGAAGCCTTTACGGCTATGCGGGCCCGGGGAGCCCAGGTCACTGATATAGCTATATTGGTAGTGGCTGCCGATGATGGGGTTATGCCTCAGACCATTGAGGCCATAAACCACGCCAAGGCTGCCAATGTACCCATTATCGTGGCCGTAAATAAGATTGATAAGCCAGGAGCTAACCCTGACCGGGTTAAACAGGAACTGACAGAACATGGACTGGTGGCTGAAGAATGGGGCGGTGACACCATTTGTGTCAACGTTTCTGCCAAGGCCAAGATGAACATTGACGACTTGCTGGAAATGATTCTTTTGGTGGCTGAGGTTCAGGATTACAAAGCCAATCCCAAGCGTTTGGCCAGGGGGACCGTGGTGGAAGCGGAACTGGATAAAGGACGCGGCCCTGTAGCTACTGTATTGGTTCAGACCGGTACTTTGAATATCGGCGACGCCGTGGTAGCAGGAACTGCTTTTGGCCGGGTGCGGGCCATGGTTGATGACAAAGGCCGCCGGGTTAAAAAGGCAGGACCTTCCACTCCAGTAGAAGTCTTGGGCCTATCAGGTGTACCTGAAGCAGGGGATGTTTTCTATGCTGTAACCGATGAGAAGATTGCCCGGGCCGTAGCTTCCAAGCGTATCAGCAAAAAGCGTGAAGAAGAAATGAAGAACACCTCTAAGGTTTCCCTTGATGACCTATTCAAACGGATCAAAGAGGGCGAGGTCAAGGACCTGAATATTATTATTAAGGCTGACGTTCAAGGTTCCATTGAGGCCCTGAAACAAGCCTTGGAACGGTTATCCACCGATGAAGTACGGGTTAAACCCATCCATGGCGGGGTTGGGGCTATCACCGAGACCGACATTATGCTGGCTTCAGCTTCCAATGCCATTATCATCGGTTTCAATGTTCGGCCTGATAATAATGCCCGTAAGGCTGCCGAGGCGGAGCAGGTGGATATCCGGTTATACCGGGTTATCTACAACGCCATTGAGGATGTCAAAGCGGCCATGGAGGGTATGCTGGATCCGGATTTGAAGGAAGTTATTCTGGGCCGGGTGGAGGTGCGTCAGACTTTCAAGGTCACCAAAGTGGGAACCATCGCCGGTTGTTATGTTCTGGAGGGTAAAATCATCCGGGATGCCCAAGTGCGGGTAATCCGGGACGGTATAGTGATTCACGAAGGTAGGCTGGATTCTTTAAAACGCTTTAAAGATGATGCCAAAGAAGTAGCCCACGGCTACGAATGCGGAGTTACCATAGATAAATTCAATGATGTTCAGGAAGGGGATATCATTGAACCATTTACCTTCGAAGAGGTTAAACGGGAACTATAGCATCCCGTTAAACATAGCCGGACCAGGTATCAGGGTTTCGGCGTATCAGTAGACAGTGGGGTGAGCTTTATGGCTATAAATCGTGCCAACCGGGTAGCAGAGGCCATTAAAAAAGAAGTTGCCCAGATGCTAAGAGATGAACTGAAAGACCCCAGGATTGGCTTTGTAACTGTAACCTCGGTAGAGGTTTCCCCAGACCTGCGCCATGCCAAAGTTTTTTTCAGTATTTACGGCAGCGTGGAAGAAAAGCAGCAGACCTTAAAGGCCTTAAACAGCGCCCAAGGCTTTGTCCGTAGTGAATTAGGAAAAAGACTCAGGCTGCGTTACGCACCGGAAATTGTTTTCCGCTTTGACGAATCCATTGAGCATGGGGCCAGGATTATGGAACTTTTGGAAGAGGTTCAGGGTTCCAAAGGAGATAAGACCCATGAGTAGTTGTCAGGAAGTGATAAGTGCTCTGGGTAAATATGATGAAATAGCGGTAGTTTGCCATGTCAACCCTGACGGTGACTGTGTCGGGTCCATGCTTGGAATGGGCCTGATTCTACAGGCTATGGGTAAAAAGGTTACTTTCATCAGCAGTGATGTAATACCCGGCGCCTATAGTTTTCTTCCGGGAAGTCAACATATCAAGGGTGTGGATAACCTGGGCGGACAGCAAGCGGTTGTATTTGTAGATTGCACCGACCCTGACCGGGCCGGGGAACAAGTGGCCCGGTCAGTTTCCGGCATCCCTTGCATTATCAACATCGACCACCATGTCAGTAACCGGCAGTTCGGTCACCTCAACCTGGTGGACCCCGAAGCCGCTGCCACCGGGGAGATAATTTACCGCTTGGCCAAAGAAATACCCCTTCCTTTGACTAAGGAAATAGCCCTTTGTTTGTACACAGCTATTGTTATGGATACTGGATCTTTCCGTTATGAAAACACTACCGGAACTACCCACCGAATTGCTGCAGAACTAGTGGATACCGGTTTGAATGTGTTTGACATTAATCGCAATTTATACGAGGATGTTCCTTTAACCAACCTGAAAGTAATTCAGTTAGGCTTAGCCGGGCTTAAAACATCTTCCTGCGGCCGGGTGGCTTGGATAACTCTCAGGGAAGAGGATATGCGCAAAATTGACGCCGGGGATGAACACATCGACGGGTTGATTAACTATACCCGGATGATTAAAGGAGTAGAAGTAGGTATCCTTTTTCGGGAGACAGGGGAAGGGTTAATTAAAATTAGTTTTCGCTCAAAAGACCGAGTTGATGTTAACCGTTTGGCCGGGGAGTTCGGCGGTGGTGGACACCCCAGGGCCTCCGGGTGCCGAATTGCCACTTCTCTGGCCCAGGCCGAGGAACAAGTGGTGGCCGCTGCTTCCAGGCTCTTGGAGGGGTGCTAATAAACCTATGGATGGGATCATCAATGTACATAAACCTCCGGGCATGACTTCCCATGATGTGGTATCCTTTATCCGACGGACATTTCGGCAAAAAAGGGTAGGCCATACAGGGACCTTAGATCCCGGAGTGGCTGGGGTGCTGCCCATTTGTTTGGGAAAGGCCACTAGGGTCGCCCAGTTTCTCACCGACCAGGATAAGGCTTACCGGGGTGAATTGACTCTTGGCTTTACCACCGACACCCTGGACGGGTTCGGTCAATTTACCGGTGAAAAAGATGCTTCCCGGCTAACAGAGGATGAAATCCGTCAGGCCTTGGTCGGCTTCATAGGGGAGATTGAACAGATTCCTCCCATGGTTTCCGCTGTCCGGCATCAGGGGAAGAAACTTTATGAACTGGCTCGAGCGGGTGTAGAGGTAGAACGGCGGCCCCGAAAAGTTACTATTCACTCCTTGGAAATACTGGAAATAGAGGGGCTATCTACAGCTCATCCTAAGGTATCCTTTGATGTGGTCTGTTCCAAAGGAACCTATATCCGCACCTTATGTGACGATATTGGAGCCCGTCTGGGAGTAGGTGGATACATGTCCCACCTTGTCCGTACCCGTTCCGGGCCTTTTACCCTAGCCACAGCTCACCCCTTGGAGATTATAGAAGAGGCGGTCCAAACCGGGAACTACCAACAGGTGGTTTTGGCCATTGAATCAGGATTAACCCATCTGTTGTCTGTAAAAGTGTGGGACAGTGCGGTCAAGGCCGTAAGTCACGGCAATCCCCTATTCGAACCCGGTGTTGCCGAAAAACCTGAAACACTTCAAGAAGGGCAACTAATCAGATTACATGGATTGAATGAAGAGATCTTAGCAGTTGCTAAAGTAATCTTTGAACAGAAAGATAATCAAACAAAAATAATATTTCAACCAATTGTTGTTTTTATTTAGAGGTGGGGAAGATGGAAATCTATCATAACCTTGAGGAAGTTGACCTGAAGGGTACGAAGCTACTGGTGGCCCTTGGCAACTTTGACGGGGTTCATCTGGGGCACCGGCAGCTATTGGGCCAATTAGTTGCTACGGCAAGGGAGCAAGGAGTTAAGGCCGCTGTTTTAACTTTTGACCCTCATCCTTTACAGGTAATCAATCCCGAAATCAGCCCGCCCCTTTTATTGAATCCGGCGGAGAAAGCCAGACAGATAGCCTCCTTAGGGGTGGACATGCTGATTCTGGTCCCCTTTACCATAGAGTTTGCCGGTTTACCTCCGGAAGAGTTTGTTGCTAACATTCTGGTTGACAGATTAAAAGTTAACGGAATCTTCGTGGGGTGGAATTATAATTTCGGTCGGGGCGGCCGGGGTAATACAGAGTTATTAGCCGCTCTAGGGGATCAGTACGGTTTTTTTGTCCGGGTTGTCAAACCTGTTTCCTATCAGGGGCAAGTGGTCAGTAGTACATTAATTAGGGAATTGCTACAACAAGGTGAAGTTAGCAAAGCCACTGTGTTTTTGGGTTACCGCCCATATTTCAGCGGGCTGGTGGTTCACGGTGACGCCAGGGGCAGGACTATCGGTTTCCCGACGGCCAATCTTGAACTTGCACCTAATCTAGTGAAACCGGCCAAGGGGGTCTATGCCGTTTATTTCCTGTTGGGTAATCGTATTTTAAAAGGAGTGGCCAACATCGGGGTTAAGCCAACTTTTCATCAACAGGGCCAAACCCCTAACCTTGAGGTCTTCATTTTTGATTTTGCGGGAGATATTTACGGCGAAGAAGTCAGGGTAGAGTTGGTGGCCCGAATCCGGGATGAGAAAACCTTCTCCTCCGTTGATGAATTAATATCCCAGTTAAGGGAGGATGTTGAACAAGCCCAAATTATCCTCGCAGCAGAAAATGATGATATCTGGTAACATAAACCCGAAATCATAGAAATATATTTAAGAAAGCTGAAAAAACTTTACAACAATACATTTGTCATGATAGAATAATACCTGTCACATACGTCCCTTAACCTGAAAGGAGACGTTGCAAATGGCGAAATACTTTATCGATGGCCGTGAAGAGGAACTTAAAACCTTTGTCCGGAGAATATCCGTCATCTGTATGAGTGAAGAATTTCAGGTTCTGAAAAAGGATCTGGAGGTCATGTATTTACGGTGTAAGATGGACAATGCTCTGATGGTTGCTTTTCAAGATGCACTTTTCGCACTATTGGCCCAAGATGAAGAACCTCAGACCTTAAAATCCCAAGCGTATTGATGAGGTCGGGGGCTATGCGAGTTATTATTACCGAACATGCTCGTAAGCGTCTTCACGATTTCCGCCAGGATAGGATAACCATAACTGATATCATCAACGCCGCTACAGGTGTACCGGGGCGAATTCCAACCGCCACCCGTTTCCGAGGCTTTTTCGCCCGGTCCGGACGCATGTTTGACATCGTGGCCAAGGACATCCCCACCGGAAGATTGGTGATAACGGTGATAGGGAAGTAGCTGATAGCTTGTAGCTTATAGCTTGGGTGCCGTTCTATGTGGTCAAAAACCCGTAAGGAAGGCTTTCAAGCTACCAGCTATCAGCTAATAGCTAATAGATCCACCAGCTCGGGAACCCGACTACTCCGACGGTTAGCTTGGCTAGTGGGGATACAAGATTAAAGGAGGTGAAGATGATGACCTTAGCAACCGAAAAAAAGCAAGAGATCATTAGTAAGTATAAGCTTCATGACAATGATACCGGTTCTCCTGAAGTACAGATTGCAATTCTTACAGAGAGAATCAACTATTTAACCGGGCACCTGAAGGAACATAAAAAAGATCACCACTCTCGGCGTGGTTTGTTAAAAATGGTAGGTCAAAGAAGGGGTTTATTAAACTACCTCAAGAACAACGACTTTGACCGTTACCGGGCCATCATTGAAAAATTAGGTCTCAGACGGTAAGAAAGCGGGCATTTGCCCGCTTTTATTCATCTAAAAGTATTTTTCTTATGAATAGAAGGAAATAATATAAACAATGTCGAAAATGAAAATGTTAAAGGAAAAATTTTCATCCATTGAGAGGAGGACCATTTAATCTATGCATATTTTTAAAACCCAGGTAGGGGGTCGTACATTAACAGTAGAAATAGGGAAGTTAGCCAAACAGGCTAGCGGATCTGCTTTTTTACGTTATGGAGATACCACCATACTTTCAACAGCGGTAGCCTCCGCTGAACCTAGGGAGGGAATAGATTTCTTCCCCCTAACTGTTGACTACGAAGAACGTCTCTATGCTGTAGGAAAGATTCCCGGTGGTTTTATTAAAAGAGAAGGTAGACCCAGTGAAAAAGCTGTTTTATCTGCCCGGTTAATTGACCGGCCTATCCGTCCCTTATTCCCGGAGGGGTTTCGTAATGATGTCCAAGTAATCAATACCGTTATGTCGGTAGAGCAGGATAATGCTCCGGAAATTACGGCCATGCTGGGAGCATCTATTGCTTTATCCATTTCGGATATTCCTTTTTTAGGACCCATTGCCGGGGTTATTGTGGGTAGGGTGGACAAACAGCTTGTTATAAACCCTACTGTGGAGCAAGCTGAAAAAAGCGACATGCACATTGTGGTAGTAGGAACCAAAGAAGCTGTAATGATGGTGGAAGCTGGAGCCAAAGAAGTTCCTGAAGGAGAGATTCTTGAAGCCATCATGTTCGGTCATGATGAAATCAAGAGACTGGTAGCCTTTATCGAGGGCATTCAAGCTGAGGTTGGTTTACCTATCAGAGGACAGGCTGTTTATGATGCTTTGAAAGATGATGTAACAGAGAAAATTGCCGGAATACTGGCCAATCAATCACCCGCTGACTGGAAGGCTGCCTTTGATGAAGTCTTGGCTGCATTAGTACAACAAGCTAACCAACAGTTCAGTCGTAAAGAGATAACCACTGTATTTAACAAAATTCTTGATTCTAATTTAATGAACAAGATTAAACCGGAAGTGGCTAATTTCGTTAATGAGGATCTTGAAAAAGCCATTCGGATTTTTGAGAAACAAGAACGTAATAATAAACTGGATTTTGTAAAGGATTTGGCCCAAAATCATTTTGTGCAAATCTATCCCGATTTTGGCAAAGTGGTGGCTAATGCTTATGGAAAGCTTGTTAAAGAACGGGTTCGCCGGATGATTATTAACGAATCAATCCGTCCTGATGGTCGTAAGCCCCAGGAAGTCCGTCCGGTTGCTTCTGAGGCTGGCTTATTACCCCGTGCCCATGGTTCAGGTTTATTTACCCGTGGTCAGACACAGGTTATGACTGTAGCTACTTTGGGCGCAGTTGGGGATGAGCAGATTCTGGACGGCCTTGGGATTGAAGAATCCAAAAGATATATGCACCATTATAACTTCCCACCTTACAGTGTAGGTGAAGCCAGACCTATGCGGGGGGCCAGCCGGCGGGATATCGGACATGGCGCTTTGGCTGAACGGGCATTGGAGCCTATGATTCCCACTGAATTAGATTTTCCTTATACCATTAGACTGGTATCAGAGGTACTGGAATCCAATGGATCCAGTTCCATGGCCAGTGTTTGTGGTAGTACCTTGGCTCTGATGGATGCCGGTGTTCCCATTGCCCGTCACGTTTCCGGGGTGGCTATGGGTCTGATCAAAGAAGGCGATCAGGTAGTTGTTTTAACCGATATTCAGGGTATGGAAGATGCTCTGGGTGATATGGATTTCAAAGTGGCCGGGACTGACAGAGGGGTTACCGCCATCCAGATGGATATCAAGATTGGCGGGATTGACCGGGCCATCCTGGAAAGGGCCTTGGCTCAAGCCTACGAAGGCCGGATGCATATTATGAGCATTATGAAGGAAGCAGTTCCTGCTCCCCGGGCCGAACTTTCCCCATATGCTCCCAGAATTATCTCCTTTAGCATCGATCCTGATAAAATTCGTACCGTTATCGGGGCCGGCGGTAAAACCATCAAGAAGATTATTGATGAGACCGGGGTTAAGATTGATATCGAGGATGACGGACGCGTCTTTATCGCTGCTGTAGATATGGAGGCAGGCCAGCGGGCGTTGAAAATGATTCAAGATCTTATTGAAGATGTGGAAGTTGGCAAAACCTATCTGGGTAAGGTCATGCGGATTATGGATTTTGGAGCCTTCGTTGAAGTGTTGCCCGGCAAGGAAGGTTTGGTTCACATTTCCCAGTTAGCCGAGCAGCGGGTTAACAAAGTTGATGATGTAGTGTCCGTTGGTGATGAAATCGTGGTTAAGGTTATCAAGATTGATGAACAAGGACGGGTTAACCTTTCTCGCAAAGCGGTGCTGCAGGAACAGAAGCAGTAGTTTCTTTCCAGGAATTTTAAAATAATTGTTCAAAAGGAGCCGAATCAGGGGTATGGCCCTGGTTTGGCATACTTTGAACAGGACTTTGATAAACCGATATAAATCGGTTTATTTTCATGCTACAGGAATTTATATTTTCCACTCTTGTAGAAAATTCGGCGGAATGTAGTATAGTGCGCATCCCTTGCGGGTGAAAAGGTGCACGCAGCGGAACAAACGATGCGCACCTTTTTAATGTTAAAAAATGTTATCCCCCAAGATAAGTTAATTAACGGGAGCATTTTACACCATATTGCAACTGTTTTTTGGTCACTGTTACTGAGGCGTGGATATCCCTGGACAGGCCTTGTGACAAAGTTAGCTTGTTTTCCCAAAAAGGTGGTATACTGGTAGCGTCAGTAAACAAGCCTGAACTAAACCGGTAAAAGGAGATACTGAGCAAAAAGTTAAATTTTTGAGCAGTTTTGGAACATGGGGGTATGTGTTCATTTCCGTTTTCCGGAGAAGGGAGGGGATGTAAACCATGAAACCTATGCGTTGGGGTGTTCTTTTGGTCTTGGCGCTAGCTGTCTGGATTAGCTGGGGAGCAATTCAACCCGATCAGGCTGAGGCCCAGACCTTAGGCTCCAGGGTCATTAAGCGAGGTATGGTTGGTGACGATGTCAAGGCGCTACAGAATTCTTTAAAGGTTTTAGGCTATCAGGTAGGCGCTGTTGACGGAATCTATGGGGGTCAAACTTTATTTAGTGTAAAGGCCTTTCAGAAAGACTTTAAGCTTGTTGCTGACGGCGTCGTGGGTTCCGGCACCATCAAAGCCCTGCAGGGGGCCAAGGCTCGCCAGTGGAGACGCTCTACGACCAGTAGAGGGGCTTCCCGCGGACAAAGTGTCAGCCGGGAAGATTTGACCTTGTTGGCTAGGGTAGCCTTCAGTGAAGCCAGAGGTGAATCCTATCAGGGCCAGGTTGCCGTGGTGGCCGTAGTGCTAAACAGGTTAAAGGATTCCAGGTTCCCCAAGACCATCAAGGGGATTGTTTTCGAACCCTGGGCCTTTACAGCGGTCAATGACGGTCAGTTCTGGTTAGAGCCCAATGCCACAGCCTATAAAGCGGCCCAAGATGCCGTAAACGGCTGGGAACCCACCGGTGGAGCGGTTTATTATTATAATCCAGCCAAAACCACCAACAAGTGGATCTGGTCCCGACCGGTGCTTAAGACCATCGGAAAGCATATTTTTGCGAAATAAGAGAAACCCTCGTGTTAACGAGGGTTTCTCTTATTTCGCAAGGTTTTAGGGGTTAGGGGGTGTGGGGTATTTCTTGGAGGATGGGTTCGTAGTTCGTAGTTCATAGTTCATAGTTTCCGGGGTGTGGAATCAAAGGTAACCCCTGACCCTAAAAGCCTACCCTTTAATTTGCTGACGACTGACAGCTGATAGCTGATAGCTGACGACTGACGACTGCTCTCACTTTCCCGCTGCCTTCTTCACCATGGCTTGGTGGTCGGCTCTGATGCTGTTGGTGTTGTGGCTGCGGCTGTTGAGGAAGTGGATATCGAAGTGGCCGGTGAAGTTATTGGAATCACCGATGGTCTCAATACTATGGGGCATACCGCTCATGGAGGCGGCTAACTGTCGGTCGCCTACTTCCACGATAATGGCCCGGGTGTCCCAACTCCATTTGGGATAAAGTTCTTTCATCACGGCTGTATCTTCGGCAGTCATAGGTTCAACGTCGGCGTGGTTGATTCCGTAGTAACGCTTAATCTTGAAGGTCTTTCCGGTTGCAAAATCCCTTATGGTAGCTTCGGCTCCGATAGGGAAGGCGTAGCGGGCATCTTCCCACCAGTCGGCATACTCACCATAACCTTCCTTAGCCGCAGGCTGTGTTTCCTTGGGTTCCTCGGCTTTGGTTGCCTCTTCCTGGGTGCCGGCGTAGGTTGCAGTTCCCTGTCCGCCTGATTTCCTGCCGGGGATAATTAATTTCTGGTCAATGGACAGGGCATCCGATTCCAAGTTGTTGACCTGGATAAGCTCGTCCACCGTGGTTCCGAACTGTTGGGAGATAGTCCACAGGCTGTCTCCTTCTTTAACAACATATTCCTGGCCGTTGACAGAGGGTCTGCCGCCCCGAGAAACCTGTTTTTTAACGGTTCTTATGTTAATAGCCGTAATAGTAGCTTGGCCGGCAATTCCATCGGCCTTGAGTCCTTTGGCTTTTTGGAAAGACATTACGGCTTCCTTGGTTTTGGGACCATAGTTTCCGGTGGACTCTTCCTTGAAATAGCCCCGGACTTTAAGGGTTATTTGCAGTTGCTTAACATCATCTCCTTGCATTCCTTCTTTGAGGGATCGGCTGCCCAGTTCGGCGGCATAAGCTGAAGTGAGACCGGCCAGCAGGCTGATGGTAACTAAGGTAACAAGTAGCAGTAGGGAAAGGGATTTCTTTTTTGCCATAACACTCCTCCTTAAGTTTAATTTGGAAACGGTACAGAAACACAAAAGCCTATCTTTAAATGAAAGACAGGCCTACACACAGTTGAAATATTCCCATCCTTCGGCGGCTGGCGATCATAGTAGTGCTGCTACATTAGACCCATGACTTTGCGTCGCCAACTTTCGCTGGTTTTGCCCTTATCGGGTTTGTTTTTTCTATTACTTCGACACAGAAGGACATATTTCCTCTTTAGGCAGCAAAAAAAGGTTAAGGTAAAACTTTACAATGGTATTTTTTTTGTGGGGAGTATTGGGGATAATAGAAAGACAAATACTTTAAAAGAAAAAGTCCAATAGAAAAGGATGAACCCAGATGACTGGCTTATGTAAAGGAATCACTGTAATAATGCTCTTTGCTTTTTGGTTAACCGGGCCGGAATGGGTGGCAGGGGAGGAGTTACTGCCTGAAATCTCGGCTTCTACGGCTATCCTGGTAGACCGGCGAACAGGTCAGGTTTATTATGCTAAAGAGGCGGACAAGCAAAGACATCCTGCCAGCACCACCAAGATTTTAACCGGCATTCTGGCCATCGAAAGGGGCCGTCTGGAGGAAGAAGTGGTAGTTGGCCGTAAGGCAGCCGGAATCACCATCGGAAGCACCTTAAACTTGCAGCAGGGGGATCGTCTTACCCTGAAGGATTTGGTCAAAGGGGCTTTGTTGGTGTCGGCTAATGACAGTACTGTAGCCATCGGTGAACATATTGGCGGTAAGGGTGGAGTTTTTATGGAAATGATGAATACCAAGGCTCTGTTAATGGGGGCTACCCGAAGTAATTTTCTCAACACCAACGGCTATTCTAAACCTAATCATTATACTACCGCCGCAGATTTGGCCCGGATGAGCCGTTATGCCTTGGATAACCCTTTGTTTGCAGAAATAGTAGCTACCAAGGAAAGTTCTATCGCCATTATTGACCGGCAGGGACAGGAAAAGATGGTGGATTTACGCAATACCAACCGGCTCTTAGGGGACTACCCCGGAATTAATGGGGTCAAAACAGGCACCACCAGTGCTGCGGGAGGTTGCCTGGTAACCTCGGCGGTACAAAATGGCAGGAGTCTTATCACTGTGGTGCTAAAAAGTCGTTCTCGCTATAGGGATACGGTGAAACTATTGAATTTCGGTTTTAAAGAATTGGTGGAGGAAGTGATGGCAGAAAGGGGACAGATTTGGACTCAGGTTTCTGTAACCGGAGGGAAAAAGACTACGGTACAAGTTGTGGCAGAGCAGCGAATTAGCTTTATTTTGCCTGCCAAGATAATAGCTAAGGTAGAAAAAAAGGTTGAATTACCGGGTAGCATCCCGGCGCCGGTGGCCAAGGGCCAGAAAGTGGGTACTTTGACCGTTAGTTATCAGGGACAGGTCTTGGGACAGACAGATTTATTGTCTGCCATAGAGGTTAAGGAACTTAATTTTTGGGATAAGTTGTTTTAAAAAAATGTTAATAAATCCCGCTTCCAGTGCATATGTAGTGTAAGGAAGAATCAAAAAGAAAGGTAGGATGCACTAATGCGGGTTTATTTTTTAAGTTTTGCCAGGTTGTGGCCCCGACTTTTGTTGGTTGGTCTGGTATTGTCAGTTTTAATTTTGGGTTATGGAATTACCCGAAATAAAAACGAACTTCCCACCACTAAGCCTTATGAGGCGATTTACCAAGGTAGTTCCGAGGCTAAAAAAGTGGCCTTGATCTGCAATGTGGTCTGGGGTGAGGAATTCTTACCGGAAATGCTGGAAATTCTGCGCAAACAAGATGTTAAAATGACATTTTTTATTGGAGGCCAGTGGGCCGAGCAATTTCCTGAATTGACAGAATTGATTTATAAAACCGGTCACGAAATCGGTAACCATGGTTATGCTCATCGTAAACCCAGCGTCCTCTCCAAGGAACAGAACCTAACCGAAATTAAGAAGGCTGAAGCCATTATAAATGATATCACCAAACAGAAGACCACATTATTTCATCCCCCTTACCGGGATATTAACGATATAGCTCTTGATGTGGCAAACCAAAATGGTTATAAAGTTATCATGTCCAGTGTGGATACCATTGATTGGCAGCGACCGGCCCCTGAAGTAATCACCAAACGGGTAATTGATAAAATTCACAATGGGGCCATCGTATTAATGCATCCCACCGCTCCCACTGTTAAGGCCTTGCCGGTGATTATCAAAGAATTAAAAAACCGAGGGTATGATATAGTTACTGTTTCTGAATTAATAAAACAATAAATAACCAGTTGCCAGACTTTTGAGCAATTCAGAAGTCTATTTTCTTAATTAAAGCTTGGGAGTGCTAGTAATGATTGCAGTTCGTATTGTAGTAATATTTGTTAGCCATTGAACAAGGGGATTTGCGGGGGATAGTAACGGTCAGTTCTAGGGCCGCTGCCACCGAAGAATCCAGCATCCATCTGGTAGCTGGAGAACAATTGACCCTAGAAGAATTATTATACGGAGCCTTATTAAAATCTGGTAATGATGCCTGCGTGGCCATAGGCGAACATATTGGGGGTACGGAAGCAGTTTTTTTGCATATGATGAATACAAAAGCCTTGTTATTGGGAGCCAGGGACAGCAGTTTTGCCAATACTAATGGATTGCCTCATAAAGAACATCATTCCACCGCCTTAGATTTGGCCCTGATTACCAGAGAGGCCTTAACAAATGAAGATTTCAACAGGATTATCAAGACTAAGGAAAAGGTTATTTCATACCATGGTCGCCCCAGGGGCAGGTACCTGAAAAACACCAATAAACTCCTTTGGCAATATCCATGGGCCGACGGAGTGAAAACCGGCACTACCAATGCCGCCGGTAAATGCCTCGTGGCTTCCGCTACCAAGGATGGCCGCAGGTTGATAACAGTGGTTCTGCGCAGTCCGGACCGTGGCCATGATAACCATTCAACAATCAAAAAGCCCGGCCTGGTGGCAAAGGTTAAAAACTTTCATGTCTTCGAAAGGATTTTAGCCAAAGTCCTCGAATAGTTAATTGGTCGTAATAATAAGGAGGCAGTCTATGATAAAAAAAGTGGCCCTGGCCAATGGGGTCCGCATCTTAACGGAAGAGATTCCCTACGTTCGCTCAGTAGCAATCGGTATTTGGGTGAGGGTAGGTTCCCGGGATGAGTTACCTGGCCAAGATGGTATTACTCATTTTATTGAGCACCTAATGTTCAAAGGAACAGAAAATAGAACCGCCAAGGAACTGGCAGAGGCCCTTGACTCTGTTGGGGGTCAGTTAAATGCCTTCACTTCCAAAGAATATACCTGCTATTATGCCAAGGTTTTGGACGACCATTTGGAACTGGCCCTAGATGTATTAACCGATATGTTTTTCAATTCCAGGTTCGGCCCAAATGAGATTGAAAAAGAAAAAAATGTGGTTCTTGAAGAAATAAAGATGTATGAAGATACCCCTGATGACCAGGTCCATGACCTTTTTACCAGCACCATCTGGCAAGGGCACTCTCTTGGCCGCCCCATCATCGGCACTAAAGAAAGGGTAATGAGCTTTAGCAGGGATGATGTGCTCAACTATTTTAACCACCACTATGTGCCCACTAACACCGTCATTGCCGTGGCCGGTAGTATTGACCACCTGCAAGTGGTAGAGCGTTTGGGGAAAATTTTCGGTCAATGGTCGGGACCGCCCATAGAGCGACAGCTTAATCGTCCTGAATCCAGATACGAGATTAATATTAAAAATAAGGATATCGAGCAAGTCCACCTTTGTTTAGGTGTTCAGGCTTTACCTATGGAACATCCGGATATTTATGTACTGCACATCCTTAACAGTATAGCCGGTGGAGGTCTTAGTTCCAGGCTTTTTCAAAACATTCGGGAGGAACGAGGCTTAGCTTATTCGGTTTATTCTTACCATAGTTCATATCAGGAAACGGGATTCTTTGCGGTTTACGCTGGCCTCAGCCGAAATAATCTGGAAGATACTATTCAACTGGTTATGGAGGAATTGAGTAATTTCCGTAACCACGGGGTAACTCCGGAGGAATTAACTAGGGCCAAGGAACAGCTTAAAGGCAGCCTGTTTCTGGGACTGGAAAACGTCAGTAGTCGTATGAGCCGCTTAGGTAAAACAGAACTCTGTTATGGCCGGGTAATAACCCCTGATGAAATCGTAGAAAAGATTAATCATGTCGAGATAGAACAAGTACGCCGACTTGCAGAAGATTTATTGAAGCCCCACGAGTTTTCTTTGACGGCCATCGGTCCTATGGAAGAAAATTTGAATTTAACTAAGTTCCTGAAATAAAAGGAGGCCCCATGAAAGCGCCGAAGGTATACTTGAAACGGGCAGAGGGTTGTGTGGATCTTCCTTTGCCCAAGTATATGACAGACCAAGCCGCAGGGATGGACTTATATGCTGCTGTTATCCAACCTATTGAGTTGAAACCGGGAGGAATCAGCTTAATACCCACAGGCCTCCATATCGCCTTACCTGAAGGGTACGAGGCCCAGATTCGCCCACGCAGCGGGTTGGCCTTGAAGCATGGTATCTCCCTAGTTAACACCCCCGGAACCATCGATGCCGATTACCGTGGTGAAATAGGACTTATCATGATTAATTTCGGCCCCGAACCCTTTGTCATCAACCGGGGTGAACGGGTCGCCCAGATGGTCATCAACAAAGTAGAACACCCCGAACTAATCGAAGTTGAAGAACTCACCGAAACCCAACGCAACTCCGGCGGCTTCGGCCACACAGGGAAGTAGGTATTAGCTATCAGCTGTCAGCTTTAAGTAGTTCTTATCAGCTATAAGTATTACCGATAAGCTGTCAGCTATTAGCTATCAGCTACAAGCTAATAGCTAATAGCTGACAGCTAAAACAGGCATACAAGCTCGTCTCATAGCATAAACATTAACCAGGGAGTAATTGGCCCTGGTTTTTGTTATTCGGAGGAAATTACCGTTTAGCAGGGTTGTGGGTAAGTAATGTTTACTTTCGGGGGCAAGGACATAAATAAGGCAACCACAGAGGTCGCGGACACGGAGAAAGACCTTAAAGTGACCTGTGAGCAACGAAGGGTGAGGCAGTAACCCGGAGGGCACATTACGGAACTTCCGGAAGCCAATCACTTCGAAGGGCCCGTCGTGGAGGCCACTGTGACCACAGGGAAAGCAGTATAAGAGTTTGGCCGGAGCAGGGACCGAGAAGATGAGTGGCCCGGAAGTGGAGTATAGTGCCCGGAGGGTTACTGCCTCACCCGAAGTCGACCCGGATTCGCCCGGAAGTCGACCAGAGAGCGAGGAGGCAGCTATGAGAATAAGTGAACTAGTGGGAAAAGAAATTGTCAATATTGTGGATGGCGCTCGGTTGGGGGTGGTAGGCGACTCCGATGTAGTCATAGACTTGGAAACAGGCTATATCGAATCTATAATTCTGCCTAACAGGGGTAACGTCTTAAGTTTTTGGGCCGCCAACCGGCAGCACCTGGTTATCCCCTGGCAATCAATTAAGAAGATTGGCACAGAGGTTATCATTGTCGAGCTCGATCAATCTAATCCTAACCCTAACCGCTATGCTTTCTGAACCTGAGGGACAAGAATTGTAACCCATGGGTTGACCCCAACAATATACTATGGTAAAATATCTTAAAATAATTCCATATGTACCTCATCTCTGCTGGGGTGAGGTAGAGGCGCGAAGATTCAAGAGTACTGACTGGGAAAGTAGGGACTTAATGACCGGTTAAGGAAAGGGGATTTCGCCGAAGTCCGGTAAGCTGCCCTGAGCAGCCGGGCTGGGTCTGCACAAAAGATGTGCAGGACTGTCACTGGAGAGATCAACCCGTTCTTCGGTGGAGCACTATCTCACAAGGGGAGAGGGGTATTTCTGCGCACATGCCTATTTACGGCTGCCGGAATCTCCGGCAGCCGTTTTTGTTGGCTTGCTATGGGGAAGACTATATTGGAGCTGTCAGCTAAACAAGGAGGTACAATCATGATTCGCGTACTAGTGGCCGGGGCCGCCGGTAGGATGGGCCGGGAGGTGGTCAAGGCGGTAGCCGGGGATGAAAATCTACAACTGGCAGGCGCTGTAGATTTTAATCACCTGGGCCAGGATGCTGGAACTTTGGCCGGCGTAGGAGAACTGGGGGTAGTTGTAACCCGGGACTTAGCCCAGACCATAAAGGATACTCAAGCTCAGGTGGTGGTAGACTTCACTAACCCGGATGCGGTTTTGGACAATATCAAAACCATCCTCAACAGCGGAGCATTTCCGGTTGTTGGTACTACTGGTCTTGACCAGAAGGATCTGGATGAAATTGACCAACTGGCCAGGGCCAAAGGCCTGGGTTGTCTAGTGGCCCCCAACTTCGCTATTGGGGCCATCCTGATGATGAAGTTTGCGGCCCAGGCAGCCAAATACATGCCCCATGTGGAGATCATCGAACTTCACCATGACCAGAAGCTGGACGCACCGTCAGGGACGGCCCTGAAAACAGCAGAAGCCATCATGAAGGTGCGGGAAAGTTTTCGCCAGGGCCACTTTAACGAATTCGAGAAAATCCCTGGTTCCCGAGGAGGGGACTACGAGGGTATGCGTATTCACAGCGTCCGCTTACCAGGGTATGTAGCCCATCAGGAGGTAATTTTTGGCGGATTGGGCCAGAGCCTCGTCATCAGGCATGACTCCATCAGCAGGGAATCCTTTATGCCCGGCGTGGTTTTAGCTTGTAACAAGATTTTGGACTATAAAGGAGTGGTTTATGGGTTAGAACACCTCATTGCCGAATAACTAAATAGATGACCAAGCACCACCTTCCTGGACTACTCATATACTGGAATTACCTATGGGCCTTTTGTTCAGGAAGGAGGTTTAGTTCATTGAATTCCAAACTACAAGGGATGAAGATAGCCATTCTCGGAGGGGATCGCCGTCAGTTAATCCTTATTGATCAATTGGTTCGCTTGGGGGCCATTATCCAGGTAATTGGTTTGCCCACCGACCCGGACACCAGAATCAGGGAATGTGCAACCGTGGCCGAAGCCGTTACCGGAGCTGATGTGGTTATTCTCCCCATGCCGGGAACCAATGATGAAGGTAAGATTCACGCCGTTTTCAGCAAGATCCCCCTACTGCTAACCCCTGAAATCATGGATCGGATACCTCAAGAGGTACCCATCCTGGTGGGGGCCGCCAAACCATACCTGAAGAATCTGGTGGCAGCCAGGAGTCGGGAAATGATTGAAATAGCCGAAATAGACGACGTAGCTATCCTTAACTCCATCCCCTCTGCAGAGGGCGCTATCCAGTTGGCTATGGAAGAATCCCTCATAACCATTCACGGCAGCAATTCCTTTGTATTGGGTTTTGGCCGGTGTGGGATTACCCTGGCCCGGATGCTCTGTGGTTTGGGAGCCAAGGTTACCGCTGTGGCTAGAAAATCAGCTGATTTAGCCAGGATTTACGAAGCCGGTTATGAGGCTTGTACCTTTGGGGAGATGGAAGATTTAATCCAAGAGGCGGACTTTATTTTTAACACAGTCCCCGCTCCAGTCTTACCCGCAGGGTTGCTGAAGAAAGTCAAACCCGAAGTGGTTATCGTGGATATTGCCTCCACACCCGGCGGCACAGATTTTAAAGCCGCTGCCAACTTAGGGCTTAAAGCAATCCTGGCTCCCGGTCTACCAGGTAAAGTTGCTCCCAAAACAGCGGGGGATATCCTGGCCCGGGTGGTGCCTGACCTTATTACCACAGCCCTTGGTTTGAACTAGGCCTACGGAACAATATCCCTCGGTTAGTTGCGGAGGTGCTTGGCATGCGATTAAAAAAAGTGGGCGTAGGATTTGCGGTAACCGGTTCTCATTGTACCCTTGATCATATTTTTCCCGAAATAGAGAAGCTGAAACAGGAAGGAGCCGAAATATATCCCATCCTATCCCCGGCAGTAAACCAGACCGTAACCAGGTTTGGTGCTCCTGTCAAATGGAAAGAACTCTTTGCTCAAATAACGGATAAACCTATTATCACGGATATCGTGGAAGCCGAACCAATCGGCCCCAATAAACTGTTGGATGTGCTGATAATTGCTCCTTGTTCCGGCAATACCGTTGCCAAATTAGCCAATGCGATTACCGATACCCCGGTTTTGATGGCGGCCAAGGCTCATTTGCGGAATCAGCGTCCGGTTATCTTAGCCATCTCCACTAATGACGGCTTGGGCCTCAACGCCAAGAATATCGGTATATTATTGAATACCAAAAACATTTATATGGTTCCCTTCGGGCAGGATAACCCTATGGGTAAGGCCAATTCATTGGTAGCCAAGATGGAGTTAATTCTAGAAACGACCTGTGAAGCGATGCAAGGCAGACAACTTCAGCCCATTCTTATTGCCAAGTAACCCTTTGCCATTGGCTTACAAGATCCCACAGCTTGCCCAGCAGCCGAAAACCATTCACATAAAAGACTATCCAAGGAGGGATACTTGTGAAGAAGTACAATGTAGTAGTAATAGGAGCCACCGGTGCGGTGGGTCAAGAAATCCTCAAAATTCTGGTTGAACGAAATTTTCCCGTCGACCAGTTGCGCCTCTGTGCCACAGCCCGGTCTGCCGGTAAAATTATGACCTTCCAAGGCAAGGAATATACCGTAGAAGAAACCAGGGCCGAATCTTTTGAGAATATGCATGTGGCCCTCTTTGCCGGAGGTTCCGCCAGTAAGGATTTTGCCCAAGACGCGGTAAAAAGAAATTGTGTGGTGATTGACAACAGCAGCGCCTTCCGGATGGACCCCAACGTACCCTTGGTGGTGCCTGAGGTTAACCCTGAAGATGTTAAATGGCACAAAGGTATTATTGCCAACCCCAACTGTTCCACCATCCAAATGGTAGTTGCCTTGAAACCTATCCATGATGCGGCCCGCATTAAGCGGGTGGTGGTCTCTACCTATCAGGCTGTTTCCGGCGCAGGTATTGAAGCCATTGAAGAATTAACCGCCCAGGTCAAAGCCATCTACGAAGGTGGCGAAATCAAGAAGGAAGTGTTCCCATACCAGATTGCTTTTAACCTTATTCCTCATATCGATGTCTTTGGTGACATGGATTACACTAAAGAAGAATGGAAAATGGTTAAGGAAACCCAGAAAATCATGCATGACGATGCCATTCAGGTTACCGCCACCACGGTAAGGGTGCCGGTCTACCGGAGCCACTCCGAATCCATCAATATCGAAACCGAAAAGAAACTATCCTCTCAACAAGTTAAAGAGATTCTGGCCAAAGCGCCGGGGGTAGTAGTGATGGATAACATCGCCAACAAAGAATATCCCATGCCCCTTTACACATCTGACCGGGATGAGGTATTCATAGGGCGGATTAGGGAGGATAATTCCATCTCCAATGGCATCAACCTGTGGTGTGTGGCCGACCAACTACGCAAAGGGGCAGCCACCAATGCTGTGCAGATTGCCGAAACCATGATTAAATACGATATTCTTTAGCCATTAGCCAAAGGCGCCGGGTGAGGTCCCTTGAATATGAGGTGGCCGGGAAAATGCGTTTTATTGTTCAGAAATTCGGCGGCACTTCAGTCGCCACTCCCGAAAAAAGACAACAGGTTGCCCAGAAGATTATTGGGGCCCAGGCTGAAGGGTTTGCACCGGTGGTGGTGGTCTCTGCTATAGGTCGGACTGGAGACCCCTATGCCACCGATACCCTGATTAACTTGGCCCGGGAGGTACATAGTGACGTTCCCGGAAGGGAACTGGATTTGCTAGTGGCATGCGGGGAGATTATTTCCGGGGTAATCCTGGTCAACACCCTGATTGCCAGGGGGCACCCGGCTGTACTGCTTACCGGCGGCCAAGCCGGAATCATTACCGACGGGAATTTTGCCAATGCCCGGATTGAAAAAATTCAACCCGGTAAAATTCTTGAACAGGCCAAAGCCGGCAATATTGTGGTGGTAGCCGGTTTTCAAGGGGTAACCAGGGACGGGGAAGTAACCACTTTAGGCCGCGGCGGCAGTGATACCACTGCGGCGGCATTAGGAGTAGCCTTGGATGCCGAATATATCGATATCTTTACCGATGTGGAAGGTATCATGACCGCTGATCCCCGTCTTGTTGAAGATGCCCAGACCATTGATGTGGTCACCTATAACGAGACCTGTCAACTGGCCCACGAAGGGGCTAAGGTAATCCATCCCCGGGCGGTGGAAATAGCCATGCAGAAAAACATCCCTCTGCGGGTTAAGTGCACTTTTTCCAATGAACCCGGAACCCTGGTCACCAATCAGGGTGAACTTGCTGAAGTAACGGGTATTCAGAGCGACCGGCTGATTACCGGGATTGCTCATATATCAGGTTTAAGCCAGATAAAGATTTTCACCAAGAATTACCCTGATATCAAAGACGTTCAGATGAAAATCTTTAAAGCCTTGGCACTGGCCGATATAAGTGTTGATTTTATCAACATCTACCCTCATCTGGTGATTTTCACCGTTCGAGATGAGGTGGGGCCTAAAACGGTAGAGATTCTTGCCAATATGGGTTTTGAAGCAGAAATACAAAAAGAATGTGCCAAAATTGCCGCCGTAGGTGCCGGAATGACCGGTATTCCTGGAGTGATGGCCGGTATTATAGAAGCTTTAACTAAAGAAGGCATCACAATTCTTCAGTCAGCTGATTCCTATACCACCATCTGGTGTCTGGTCCAGAACGATGATATGGCCAAAGCCGTCCGGGCGTTGCACAGGCAATTTGGTTTGAATAAAGCATAAATAATACGGCTGTTAACAGCCAAAAGAGGTGAAAGTATGGATTTTGGTAGAATGCTCACCGCCATGGTTACTCCCTTTGACAACAATCTAGCCGTAGATTACCAACAGGCCGGAAAAATTGCGGAGTATCTCGTTAATAACGGTTCAGACGGTATCGTTGTGGCAGGCAGCACCGGGGAAGGGGCTACCCTGACCCATGAAGAAAAGATCAATTTATTTAAACTGGTCAAGGATACAGTGGGCCACCGGGCCAAAGTCATTGCCGGTACCGGTTCCAATAGTACCGCTGATTCCATTGCCCTGACCCAAGCCGCCGAAAAGGCCGGTGTGGATGGGGTTATGCTGGTGGTTCCTTATTACAATAAACCATCCCAGGAAGGGATTTACCGTCATTTTAAGGCCATAGCTGAAAGTACTTCATTACCTATTATGTTATATAATATTCCTAGTCGTACCGGCATCAACATGGTACCTTCTACCGTATCTCGCTTGGCTGAAATTGATAACATTGTGACCCTCAAAGAATCCGCCGGTATGATTGATCAAGTTTCAGAACTGGTACGTTGCGTGCCTGATGATTTTAAGATTTACAGCGGCGATGATTCCCTAACCTTACCAATGTTATCCTTGGGCTGCCACGGTATTGTAAGCGTATGCGCCCATGTTATCGGGAATCAGATACAAAGTATGATTAAGGCCTATTTGACCGGCAATGTAGCTGAGGCTGCCCAACTTCACCGTCAACTTTTCCCTGTCTTTAAAAATCTTTTTATTACCACTAATCCTGTACCCGTAAAACTTGCCATAGGTTTACTTGGACTCAATCCCGGTGGGGTAAGACCTCCCCTTATCGAAGCCACTACTGAAGAATTTGCCGTGGTAAAAAAGACCTTGGAAGAATTGAAATTGATTTAAGCACGATAATCGATGCTGAAACTAAAGCATCGATTATTTTTGCATAATTACTATTATGTATTTCCTCCACAGATTTTGGAAATAATGTAGCGGAAAGGTTTAAAGCCCTTGTTTCTATTAAGAAAATAAAGTATAATGGAATAGAGTGTTTTGGGCGGCTTTTCCATAAAGAACCTGGGCATTGATCGGGTAACAGAATATTTTCTATCTTCTCCTGGTTTGACCCGTTTAATAGTCAATAGTGTTGGTCAAATTACAGGAGGTGTTTGTATGGCAGCAAACGGTAAAGTTTCGTTAATCCCTTTAGGCGGGTTAGGCGAAGTTGGAAAAAACATGATGGTAGTTAAATATGGAGAAAATATTCTGTTGATTGATGCCGGGTTGATGTTCCCGGAAGAGGAAATGCTGGGGATTGATATTGTTATCCCGGATATTACTTATCTATTGGAAAACAGGGATATCGTACGGGGAATTGTATTGACCCACGGCCATGAAGACCACATCGGCGCTCTGCCTTATGTACTGAAGCAGATTAATGTACCGGTTTATGGAAGCAGGCTTACTCTAGGTTTATTGGAGGGTAAACTGCGGGAAAACAACATTCTGGGCAGTGTTAAGATGCATCCGGTTAAACCCAGGGATACGGTCAATATTGGACCTTTTAAGGTAGAGTTCTTACGGGTAAGTCACAGTATCCCGGATTCTGTTGCTTTGGCCATCCATACTCCGGTGGGTATTGTCCTGCATACTGGGGATTTCAAGTTTGATCAGACACCGGTGGATGGGGAAGTCAGTGATTTTCAGAAGTTAGCCGAGTTGGGTGAACAAGGGGTTTTGGTTCTCTTATCTGACAGTACCAATGTGGAACGGCCCGGTTTCACCTTATCTGAACGTACGGTGGGACAGACTTTTGAAGAGACCTTCCGGGAGGCCAAGAACCGTATCATTGTGGCTACTTTTGCTTCCAATGTACACCGGTTGCAGCAGGCCATCACCACTGCTTATAAGTATAACCGGCGGGTTGCGGTAGTGGGTCGGAGTATGGTCAATGTGGTTAACATTGCTTCTGAACTTGGTTATCTCACCATTCCTGATGACATGCTGGTAGATATCGACGAAGTGGGCAATTTACCCCCCGAGCAAGTAGTGATTCTTACCACCGGCAGTCAGGGGGAGCCTATGTCGGCTTTGACGCGGATGTCTATGTCCGATCACCGTCGGGTGGAGATTGTACCGGGGGATACGGTGATTATCTCGGCAAACCCCATTCCCGGCAATGAAAAACTGGTAGCCAGGACCATCAACAACCTGTTTAAACTGGGAGCAGAAGTTATTTATGAGAAGTTTTCGGGTATTCACGTTTCCGGTCACCCCAGCCAGGAAGAACTGAAATTGATGATTAACCTGACTAGACCTAAGTTTTTGTTTCCAGTCCACGGTGAGTATCGCCACTTACGTAAACATGCCCAATTGGGACAAAGTATGGGTATACCTGCGGAAAATATTTTCGTGGCCGAGAATGGGCAAGTACTGGAATTCTCTAAGAAATCCGGGCGCATTGCCGGCAGAGTAACGGCCGGACGGGTATTAGTAGATGGTTTGGGTGTCGGCGATGTGGGTAACATCGTGCTTAGAGATCGTAAACAGTTATCCCAGGACGGTATTCTCATCATCGTGGTGACTATGGATAAAGAGACCGGGTCGGTGGTTGCCGGGCCGGATATCGTATCCAGGGGATTTGTTTATGTCAGGGAATCGGAACAGCTTATGGATGACGCCAAGGAAAAAGTTAAAAACGCTCTAGGCAAATGTGGAGAACGGGGTATTACCGAATGGGCTTCAATTAAGACCAATATTCGGGATGCTCTGGGTAAATATTTGTACGAAAAAACCAGGAGAAGACCAATGATTTTGCCTATCATCATGGAAGTTTAAAATACGCACCCGCAAGGGTGCGTATTTTTTATGGGCCTTTCGGTTATGATAATTTTGCATAAAAAGGAGAGTGAGATAATGCCGGATCGTTACTATGGTGATTTTCATGACAATCCCGGAGGGATTGACCCCGATGTGGATCCGAGAGTAGAACAGCCAAATGCCAATCCGATTCCCCCCATTGCTCCCGGTGAACCGGAGGTTAATCCACCTTCCAGGAAGGGGAAAAAAGCTAGAGAAGGTGCTAAGAAAGGCGTTTTAGACAGCATAAGGGAATTAGGGCAGATTAACGTACCCCAAGTAAAAACCAATATTCATACTTTATCCATCATTGGCCAGATAGAGGGACATTTAGTACTGCCGCCCCAGAATAAGACAACTAAGTATGAACATATCATTCCTCAACTGGTGGCCCTGGAACAGAGTCCGGAGGTTGAAGGAATTCTGGTAATCCTGAATACGGTGGGCGGCGACGTTGAGGCCGGTTTGGCCATTGCCGAAATGCTGGTTAGTATGTCCAAACCTACAGTCTCACTGGTTTTGGGGGGCGGTCACAGCATCGGTGTACCCATTGCAGTATCCTGCAACTATAGCTTTATAGCCGAAACAGCCACCATGACCATTCACCCTATCAGATTGAATGGTTTAGTAATTGGAGTTCCCCAAACTTATGAATACCTGGATAAAATGCAGGACCGGGTGGTTAAATTTGTTACCGATCATTCCAAGGTTACAGGTGAACAGTTCCGGGAGTTAATGTTCAGAACGGGAGAATTGGCCCGGGATATAGGTACGGTAGTGGTAGGCAATGAAGCGGTGAAATATGGCCTGATTGATGAAATTGGCGGCTTAGGCCAAGCGGTAGCTAAGCTTAACCAAATGATTGAAGAATACCGTAAATCAAAACCGGGGATAGGGGGACATGTTCAATGATTCTCTGGACTCCTTTATACCTTGAACAGGTTTTTGAAGGATTGGATAAGGAACGGCCCCCCTATGAAGAAATTGAGTACTTGGGCCGCAAGGTGGAAATTGAACGGACAGAGGACCATCAAATACGTTTGATTCGATTATACAGCAGTAACCCTCTGGATTACCTGGATAACCGATTTCAACCCGGTCAACTGCTAAATATTAGCCCTAATATGGCGAAAAAATAAAGAGGTAGTGGGATACTACCTCTTTAAAATGAACCTAATGAACTTGTAAATCCCATTGAACCAAACCTTCCTGAACTGCATGGGCAGCTAATTGGACTCGATTTTGAATACCCAATTTGTCCATAATGTTATATAAGTGATTTTTGACAGTATGAGGGGTAACGGTCAAAAAATTGGCAATTTCCTTATTGGTATAGCCTTTAACCAAGAGGGTAAGTAGTTCCCTTTCCCGCTGGGTAAGGGATTTTTTATTTTTAGGTTGAGTTTCCTGTCTGCAAAGACGTTGTATTCCTTCAATCGCTTTGGGTGTTAATTCCGGCGATAAGGTAAACTCACCTTTTAAAACCTGATGGGTACTTTTCAGCAATTCTCCAGAAGATATGCTGGTATCAAGAAAACCACATATTCCTGCTCTTATAGCATCGAAAAGAAGATTTTCATCTGGTTTCTCTGATAGAATAATAATTCTTGCCTCCGGCCAATTTTCCTTAATCAAGTGAGTAACTTCCAGACCGTTAATTCCAGGTAGTTGAGGGTCCAGGTAAATTAAATCAGGTTGCAAGGATTTGCATAACCGGACGGTTTCCTGTCCGTCCCCGGTTTCGCCAATCACCTTAAAAGTCTGTTGTCTGTTAAAAAACTCCGTTAACAAGCTGCGGTAAAGTTCCAGGGGATGAGCCACAAAAACTGAATACATACTAGTACCTCCTCCTCAAAAGAATTGAAATAATTTATAATTATTACTACGACATGTATTAAGAAATTTAGGGGGTGGGGATTAGGATTATAGTTCATAGTTCTTTTCACTAACGATAAAACTACTACGATAAGCTGGTAGCCTATCTTTACTTATGGTATACTAGATGGGTTAATTGAAGTAGTGGAGAGGATGTGGGTTTTTTTTAATGAGTATTTTAGAAGCAATTATCCTGGGGATTATCCAGGGATTGACGGAATTCTTACCTATTAGTAGTTCGGGACATCTGGTTTTATTTCAGAAACTCTTTGGCCTTACAGAAGGGACTTTCACTTTTGACATCATGGTTCACTTGGGGACGTTGGTGGCGGTGGCGGTTATCTTCTGGAAGGATATTGTTTATATGATTAAGCGGCCTTTTGACCGGTTGACCCTGCTGGTTATTGTGGGAACCATACCTACTGTAATCATCGGCCTAGCTTTCAAGGATTATTTCAAAGCTCTTTTTGAATCCGGTTCCAGCTTGGGTATTGAGTTTATCGTCACCGGTGCCATAATCTGGTTTGCCGAAAATATGAGACGAGGTCACAAAAAAATCGACCAGGTTACTTATGGTGATGCAATATTAATCGGTATTCTCCAAGGGGCGGCCATTTTGCCTGCCATCTCCAGATCGGGATTAACCATTGCCGGAGCTCTCTTTAGAGGCATTGAACGGGAAACTGCGGCCCGCTACTCCTTTTTGCTTTCTATTCCTGCTATTTTAGGGGGAGTGGTCCTTGATGGCAAAGATGTTTTTGAACAAGGGCTGGGGAATATTTCTTTAACCCCTTTACTTATCGGCACTGTAGTTTCGGCCATAGCCGGGTATCTAGCCATTAAGACCATGATTGCTTTAATTCAGAGGGGATCCTTGAAGGTTTTTTCCTGGTACGTTTGGGTTCTTGGTATTGGGATTATTATGGCCCAGCTATTGGGAAAGTTCTAGAAAGGATTTCGTAATATTATGTAGAATTAATACCACGAGGTGTAGGTAATGGCCAAAAGTAATCAACTTAGAGAACAAACCAAAAAACCTAATGAGATAATCGGCCTTGTCCTGCTGGCACTGGGTATTTATAGCTTAATTAGCCTGAACATGGAAACCGGGCTGGTGGGTGGTTTTATCCAACGGATTCTGGTCGGTCTGGCAGGTAAGGGGGCCTTTATTATTCCTTTAGGCCTAGTGGCTTATGGGATTAAACTAATTATTAAGGGCAAGAACACCGGCGCAAATGCTAAAACCTATGGTTTAATGGGATTTGTTCTAGTGTTTTTGGCTTTTTTACATGTTCATCAGATTCAGCCCAATCATTTCTGGGATTATGGCCTTCAAGGGATGGGAGGCGGTCTCATCGGCGCCCTGTTGGCCATTGTGTTGGTCAAAGCTTTTGGGATGGTGGGAACATACATAATATTAACTACTTTGGCTTTGGTTAATATTATCCTGCTCACTAACGGTTCCCTTAGTGACTGGACCATGAATTTGGGCGGGTTTTTGAATAAAGGCTGGAGAAAAACCAGGGCTGAATTAAATGATTTTATGTATGAGATAGTTGAAGAGGATGAAGAAGAGGATAAATCTGGGCCATCCGGAGGAAAACCTTCTATTAAGAATGAAGGACCGGTGATCATTGATCACAGCCACAAACAGGTGGAAAAACCTTCCGCCAAAGGCCGGGCCATCATCAATATGGCTAAGGGTGTTTTAGAACATGCAATGCCTAAGGTGAATGTTTACCCCGAAGCATGGGAGGAAAATCAGTCCCCGGCCGGGGACAAGGGAGGACTGGACTCGGGAGATATCCAGGAGCATGACACTGAAGAAGATGAGGAACATCCGGCAGTGGAAGAAGTTAAGGAAACCTCCCGCATCAGCGCCGCTGCCCAAGAAGAAATAGTTGAAGATATCGGCCCGGTTCAACCTAGGACCGGCAGTTACAGAATGCCTCCCGTTTCATTGCTGGCCAGACCCATGAAGATTAAGAACACTCGGCTGAATAAAGATATCACCGATAATGTTAAAATCCTGGAGGAGACTTTGGATAACTTTGGCGTCAGGGCCAAAGTAACCCAGGTTTCCCGCGGGCCGGCCATCACCCGGTATGAACTTCAACCTGCCCCCGGAGTTAAAGTCAGCCGGATTGTCAACCTGGCTGACGATATTGCCCTAAGTATGGCTGCTCCTGATGTCAGGATTGAAGCCCCTATCCCAGGCAAGGCTGCTGTGGGCATTGAAGTTCCTAATAAAGAGATTTCCATGGTCTACCTGCGGGAACTGGTGGAAACCCCGGAATTTAACCAAGCGGTTTCCGGGCTGAGTGTGGTGTTGGGTAAGGATATTGCCGGTCAGCCAATTATAACCGACCTGGCCAAGATGCCCCACCTGCTTATCGCAGGTTCAACGGGTTCAGGCAAGAGTATCTGCATGAATACCCTAATCGCCAGTATTCTTTATAAAGCCCGGCCCGATCAGGTCAAGTTCCTGATGATTGACCCCAAGATGGTAGAACTTGCTACTTATAACGGTATTCCCCACCTCATCGCCCCGGTGGTCACCGACCCCAAAAAGGCTGCTACCGCCCTTCGGTGGGTGGTCAGCGAAATGGAAAACCGCTACGCCCTTTTTGCCGGGACCGGGGTGAAAAACATCACCGGTTTTAATGCCATGAAAGTTGGCCTGGGGGAAGAACCTCTGCCCATGGTGGTTGTCCTTATTGACGAATTGGCTGACTTAATGATGGTGGCTCCAGCCGATGTGGAGGATGCCATCTGCCGATTGGCCCAGATGGCCAGGGCCGCCGGTATCCACCTGGTGGTGGCCACCCAGCGGCCCTCGGTGGACGTCATCACCGGTCTCATCAAAGCCAACATCCCTTCCAGGATTGCCTTTGCCGTATCATCTCAGATTGACTCCCGTACTATTCTGGACATGGCCGGGGCGGAGAAACTTCTGGGCAAAGGCGACATGCTCTTTTTCCCTGTTGGAGCCGCCAAACCCCTACGGGTTCAGGGGGTATTCGTGTCCGAAAAAGAAATTGAAGAACTGGTCAACTTCGTTAAAAACCAAGCCATCCCTGAGTACGAAGAAGGGGTTTTAAAGGCTGAACCCAGCAGGACGGAAAAGGAGTCGGGTGAAGAAGATGAACTCCTTCCTGAAGCCCTGAGGATTCTTATCGAAAGCGGCCAGGCTTCCATTTCCATGCTCCAGCGGCGTCTGCGCATAGGTTATACCAGGGCCGCCCGCCTCATTGACATCATGGAGGAAAAGGGCTTTGTGGGAGGTTATGAAGGCAGTAAACCCAGAGCCATTCACATGACCTTGGAGCAGTGGGAAAACACCTTCGGTCAGCGGCAGTAATACTAAACCGGCTGAGCAGCCGGTCAGGCAGGAGGCAAGGCAACGTGTTACGTACCCTCAAGATTCTCGGTGCTTATCTGCTGATAAGCGCCTTAATTATTAACCTGGCCGGTTGTGCCAGGGACAACGGAAACGGTATGCAACAACCCCTCCCCAAATCCATTAATGTAGAAGAAGAAAAGGAATACAAAGTAGGGGTTGTCCTCTCAGAAAATGACCTAGGGGCCAATAATGCCGTTACGGCGGCCCTAATCAAGGCTAATAACACCTTGAATATTGAATATCGCACCCTTAAAGCTAAAGAGCTGGCCACTCCTGAGGATTCCGTCCGTTTCCTAGCGGAGAATGACTATGATTTGGTTATCGGGGTTGGCCCTGGTCCTTCTCAAGCCATTGATAAATTATCCGGAGAATACACCGATATAAAATTTGCTTCCACCGAAAAAGTTGAGCAGCCCAACGTTGCTTATTATGACTTCAGATATCACGAAGGCGGTTTTCTTAGCGGCGTGTTGGCAGCTACCCTTACTAAAACCGAACGTATAGCTTTTGTGGGAGGAGCGGAAAATGACCTGACCAGACGATATTATTCCGGTTTTGTCCAAGGAGTTAATTACATCAACACCCTCCAGAAACGGGCAGATGTACCGGCTGAGGTACAAGGCTCAGTCTACCAAGGGGTATACCAACCACCCAGAGGTAATACAACAAAGTTCACGAGCCGAGACAAAAAGAAAAAAGACCTGCCCAAACCGTTAATTAAAGTCAATCAAGTATGGGTAGGGTACTTTAACAAGGCTTTCAACCAACCGGAAAAGGCTAAAGCAGTGACCTTAACCCAAATCGACAAAGGAGTGGACGTAATTTTTCAGGTGGCCGGCAGATCCGGGCAAGGAGTTCTCCAAGCCGCCGGGGAACGGGGAGTGAAAGTTATTGGCACAGGGTACAACCCAAAAGAAAAAACCACCGGTCTAATGATTACAAATGTGGTGCAAAACCTGGAAGAAGCCACCTTAATCCTCTTAAAGGATTTAAAAGCAGATAAGTTTCGCCCAGGGCCACTCCCCTTGGGCCTGAAAGAAAATGCCATAGGGCTGACAACTATGGAAATAGTCCCAGAAGGCAAGACATGGGCTAACCCTCCTAATACCGGTGTTCAATCCGAAGTTGTGAATCTGCTGGGCTTTTTGAAAGAGCAAATCAGCGCCGGTAAAATTATTATTAAAGGTTAGTATTGAAATATTCTGAACTTTGTTGTATCTTAAAAATATATAAACATTACTCAAAGGTGCGCAGAGATTACCTGATAAGTTTCTCGCTGACTAAAAAGGGAACACGAGCGCCATTGAATTGGGAAAAACGGGCTAGGGCTCGTTTTTTTTTAAAAATCCTGTACAAACTAACTTAAACAAGCATAGGGGGGAACAACAAATGAAATCTTACCATAACTTGGCCCGTCATGAAGGTAACCGGCAACTCTTCGAAGTCGTGGAAATGGGGGTTATTTCTTCTTTATGGGAAGCGCCTCTTCACATCCACGCCGAAGGCCTGCGGGGAACCGGGAAAACCACCGTCATGAGAGCGGTAAAGGATTTGTTACTACCTATGGAAAGAATTAAGGGATGTCTATATAATTGCCACCCTCACCACCCCCATTGCCCTCACCACCGTAACCTAAACCGGGAAGAGGTGGAGGCAGTAGGTACCGAAGTCATTCCCCGGCCCTTTCTGGAGATTTCCCATACCGCCAAAACAGGTACGGTGGCAGGCAGTATCGACCTGGCCAGGATAACCGATACCACTAGGTCGGAGGCGGCCCTGTTGCCTGGGATTATTCCCCAAGCCCACCGGGGCATTATTTTCATCGATGAAATAAATCGCTTAGCCGATACAGCGCCGGAAATTACTGATATCCTGCTGGATGTTATGGGAACTAAGCCCGGACGTATCCAAATCGAAGAAACCGGTTTACCGGTAGTGGAAATTCCTGTGCAAGTTTCTGTATGGGCCGCCTCAAATCCCGATGAAGAACCTGGCCCCCTGCAAGAAATTCGCCGTCAACTTTCCGACCGATTCGACCTGGTAATCGACATGGGCCGTTCCAAAGATCCTGACGCCATCGCTCAAATCTTAATTCAAAGCGAAACCGCCAGAAAAAACCCCTATCTGAAACCGGTGAAAACTGAACCGGCTGAAAAGCGCTACAGTCAGGAAATGGAAGATATAGCCCACCGGTACCGTAACCTTGAGATGCCCGATTTTCTTCGTAACTATATCGCCCGTACTTATGTGAAATACGACCTGGAAAGCCTGAGGGCTATTGAAGCTGTTCAACACGGGGCTTTGTTAAGCTGTGCCTTGCGTAGAGGAGAAAAAGTATTGATCTCCGATATCCTGAAAATCATACCTCTAGCCTTACAGCACCGTACTGACAGGGCCACCCTGGCCAAGATTATGGCCGGTTCGGATAACTCATTTTCTTACAAAGAAGAGAAAGGAAACGGCAGCGACAGCAATAATAACCGGCCAACAACCGGAATACTCAGCAGCCAAGAAGATACCGAAACATTATCTGCTGAAGCGCCCGCTAAGGCAATGGCCGACAAATCATTATTTGCACCTTTGAAACAATTGCTTGGCAGCAGACCTAAGCCAGCCAACGCCGATGAAATCACCACTTCACCTCCTGGCCAAGCTCGCCGAATCACCGAGGTTGACGGTGATAATCTACTTAAAACAGAAACTCAACTACGTTCCTAAAAGAGGATGATATTATGGATAACAAGCAACTATCAACAGCCCGTAAAAAATCCAGTCAATTAGAAAATCGTCTTAAACGGCTGCTAGCTAACGGTCAGGGTATGCGTTTGGGCGAAACCGCTGTCATCAGCACCAAAGTCCATGCTAATGATGGCCTTAACCCTGGAATTATTCAAATTCTTCCTCACCTTGATGCGGGCTGTTATTATCTAAAGGCTGATGAACCCGACCGGTATTTGCATCTCGATGTCTTTCACCAGCCCGGTCAAATCGACCCTGTTTTCCTGGGCCGCCGCATTTGGCTTAACCTATCCCAATATTTTGCTTTTTTAAAAAGGGAAACCCCTGTCCAAATCTCGGAACAGCAGTGGATGGAAAACCAGATAGCCTTCGCCTGCGGAATTATTGTAGCTACTGAAACGGGTCATGGCGATGTTTATCAATTAGCCAGCAATACGGCCCACACCAACCAACGGCCTATCCAAAATCATGTCCACATCCTGGCTCGGATACCTTCGGGCTATTATGATTTTCTTATCAGCCTTGTGGATGCCGTGGAGACCGGTATCCTCAGACAGGGCTATGAAATCCGCAAGGTGGAAGCCCTCATCCACCGCAAGCAGGGACTGGCTAACGAGGCTCCAAAAGTTACCATACCCCTACCTAAAGAACTTACCAGTTTACTCTTTAGTTTATTTCGTTATCACAACCAATCCCAGGCTGCTATGAAACTGGCCTTCTCCTTAGGAAGCTTGGAGGAGGCGGCCCAACTGATGGAAACCCTTACACCTACTAAGAATATCTATCTGGGTCGGATTCGTTACAAAAACCCTGATTTAAACTATGTTTTGCAGGAACTTATTGAGGCCGGCCTGGTTAAAAAGGGTAAACTCTTCTATACCCTAACCGGTGAGGGTAAGGAACTTCTCGGTTTTCTCCGCAGCCACCAACGGGAACTGGAAGTGGAGATAAATAAGACTATCAGAAAAAAACCCTTGGCTTCCCCTCAACATACCTGTCAATATAATTCCCGGCTGAAGGCCAGAAAAAAGCTCCTCATTGACCGGAGAAAGGTAATGCCATTATCAGGCCACCGGTATGGGCCGGTTGCAGTACCTGAAACGGTAATCCGGGCTGCTGTCCGGGGTTGGCGGGAAGGGCGGCCCGGAGTCAAAATAGAGACCGGAGATATTCGGGTATACAGCCACAAATCATACGCTCCCATTGACACCTGCCTGCTTATTGATTGCAGTGGCAGCATGGTAGGAGAAAAAATAAAAGCCGTCAGTCGGTTAGCTGAACACCTGGTCCTCACATCCAGGGAAAAGGTTAGTATTGTAAAATTTCAGGAAATGGATGCTCAAATTGTGGTTCCTTTTACCAAAAACCACAAGGACCTTCAACTGGGTCTTCGCTCCATTCTCCCTGAAGGATTGACCCCTCTGGCCAAAGGAATTAACCAAGCAGTAACCACCATCGTCAAAAGCAGGGCCAGAAACCCCTTGCTGGTAATTATCACAGATGGTCTACCCAATTATCCCTTATGGACTCGGGATGCCCAGGCTGATGCCCTAAAGGCTGCGGAAATAATCCCTGCCAATAAAATCCGTTGTATTATCATTGGCCTTAAACCCGATGAAAAATACCTACGAAGCCTGGCTTATAGAGCTGAGGGAAACCTTTATATCATCGATAGTTTTAAAACTGAAACCATGGTTGACATAATTTATGGCGAAAGGGCGGATTATAGCAACAGTCGGCGCATCTACAGATAAGTAGGGGGTGTTAGCGACGGCAATTTGAAATAAATTATGGCTGATATTGTCCGTTTAAAATTCAAAGGTTTACAATGTATAGAATGGGCCCATGGTGAAAAATTAAAAAAATTAAAGTCCGAATACGGTAATGAACTCTGTCTAATGGGAAATCTTCCTTTAGAAAGGAAAGATTAAATTTTTGTTACCGCTATCTGGATAAAACCTAAATTCCCGTTGAATTATAACATGTTGGGCGGATTAACACCGAAACACTTATAGATACGTTGTTGCTTCGTAGTAATTTCACTAATGTGAT
>JAJZSN010000025.1 GCA_021849745.1 Bacillota bacterium
TTATCGTGTCGGAAGCATGGAAAATTGGCCTTATGAGGAATATGATTCCGATGGCAACGTCATCCTTAAAGCCAAACGGCGCATTTACGTTCATATCTACTATAATAAATATTACACAACAACCCATTGAATGGAGAACGGAACCTAGCATATGGAAAAATATTGTGGCTTGGGCGGATACCTCTGATGATATACAGAATGTATATATTTATGATTTGAAAAATGCTATAAAGAAAAAAATTACTAACTATACTTCTGATATGAAAATCAGTAATGTCTTGGTTACTGATGGGTGGGTTGTACACAGTTATTTTAACACTGTAGATAGTACAAAGCAGTTTATAGCTTATAACCTTAAGACAGGTAAGATTCAGAAACTACCCCATTTACCCGGAACAAAAACCAGAATTAAAGTTGATAAATTCGATGGTGGCAGTTTAGTTTGGAAGCGAACCGATAATCAACAGGTTGTAATATATGATCTAAATAGTAACGAAGCAGAAGAAATGGGGATGTTCGAAAACACAACACTTTTTGAAAAAACTATTATTGGTTATGATGATGGAGATAAGAAAATTAAAGTAAAAAAGCCTAAAAAAAATAAGGACAAAAAAATAAAGGAAGAAAAAAGCATAGTCCCTGACGTTATCTACGAGCCAGGGTTATAAATAACAAAAATGCGTCTTTAAGGCGAACTATTGGAGAGGGAGGTAAAAAGGGTTCTGAAGGACGATGGCCAGGCCATCATGGTGGAATGGAAAAAGGAAGCCATGGAGATGGGCCCACCTGTAGAGGAACGGTTAAGTTCTGGGGAAACGGCCAATATCCTTGAGTTAAACGGATTTAAGGCGGTGGAAACCATAGAACTTGGCCCCGCCCATTATGGCGTCCTCAGCAAAGTCAGGGAGGGATAAACGACAGAATAAATAGGCCAAAGACATGCACCAAATCATTAGATTTTCCTATAATGTAGTAGCTAGGTTTACATGAAGGGAGATGGTTTGGTGTCAAATGATACTCATAAATCCGATTGTGCTGCTCCGGGGCCGTACCCCCTTGTCAAGGTATTGGCCGAGAACCCGTTCTATGCCAATCTACTATTAGAAGATTACGGCGGGTTAGTCAGTGAGTTTACGGCCATTGCCCAGTATAGCTACAACCACTTTGTCACTGATGAGGAGGAAGTAGGGGAACTAATGGAGTGTGTGTCCATTACGGAGATGCATCACCTGGAACTGCTGGGTGAAACTATCAAAATGTTGGGGGGCGACCCCAAGTACGTTAATTCCCGGGGTAAGTTTTGGAACGCAGATTATGTATATTATGGCAAGGGGGCCTATGAAATCTTAACCTCTGCCATAGCCAGCGAAAAGGAGGCCATCGAGCAATATCGCCGACATCAGCAGGTAATCGTTGATCCCCATATCGTTAACCTTTTGGAGCGGATTATCAAAGATGAGATCCGTCATATTGAATTATTTATTGCTGCCCTGCGGAAGTTGAGAAATGGAAATAAGGAGTCAAAACAAGGGTAGACCTTAGGTTTACCCTTTATAATTTTGAAGATTTTGTTACGATGGTTGACAGAGGCAAATAAAGGTTATATTATAAAGTTAATTACTACTTAATGTAGTACTACATCGGAACATAAGGAGGCTTTTATGAAGAAAGGATTATTATTATTAGGAGTGATTTTCTTAATTGTTTCCGGGTATTATGCCTATGCAGGTATTTCCGCTGCTTTAAACCCTCCTCAGCCGGTGGATCCGGCAGCTTTGACCAAGCGTAGTGATGCTGCCAGCGTGACGGCTGATATAACCTTCCGTAACCCTATAGATAAGGCCGGAAAAGAAGAACTAATTTTTGAAGTGGCTTTTAATACCCATAGCGTGCCTTTGGAAAACTACGATATAGCCAATTCTGTGATTTTGAAAAACGACCAGGGGAAAGAGGTGGCTACCGGCTTTGCCTGGGAACCTAGCAGTGAAGCCAGTCATCACCGGACGGGAATTTTGAAGATTAAAAACGACGGACTTCTTACCGGGGATACATCTTCTCTGACCATGATTCTAAAAGATTTGGCCGGTGTGCCGACTCGGGAATTTAAATGGGAAGGCGATACGCTAAAATACTAAAGTAGGTGGTCTTAATGACGGAAAACCTCTATCCTATAGCATTTGCGGCAGGCTTATTATCTTTTTTCTCGCCTTGTATTATTCCCATGATATCGGTCTATTTCACCTTGATTACAGGTTTGTCTATCGATGAATTAGAAGGTGTTGACCGGACCGCTCTACGGAAATCAATCTTTATTAAAACCATGTTGTTTGTTTTAGCCTTTATCATTGTGTTTACCTTGGCGGGGGGCGCCGCCGGTCAGGTGGGTAAGGTGCTGCAGCAACAGATGTGGGTCTTTAATCTCGTGGGTGGTCTTTTCATCACTCTCCTTGGGCTAAAGATGATGGGTCTTTTGAACCTGGCTTTTGTAGAAAAGCTAAACCTAGAGAGATACATTTCGATTAATAAAGGAATGCTTAAGGGGCGAAATCAGTACCTCACCGCTTTCCTCGTAGGCTTGTTCTTCGCCCTGGCTTGTTCCCACTGTATCGGGCCTACTCTGTATTCGGTATTGATAGCTGCAGGGGCTGCGGGTTCAACTTCCGGCGGTATGTTAGTGATGTTCCTGTTCTCCATAGGCTTAGCTATACCTTATCTGCTAGTGGCTTTGTCCATTGGAGCGGCCCTTAATTTTCTAAAGAAATTGGGGCCCTACAAGAAGGTAATAGGGGTTATTACCGGAGGAATTATGATTTTCTTCGGGGTTATGATTATGCTCGATAAGTTTACGGTTATTACCGGGTTCTTTTTCAAATTACTGCCTTACAAGTTGCCGATAGGAATGTGATTTTTAGTCGGCTGAGATCACGGCAGAAGTTAAAGATTACTTGGGTAATGCTTATGGTGACCAGGTTAAGGTAGAGTACGTTGAAATTACCAAGGATAGTATCACACCTTATCCCCAGATAGAAGAACTGCTGCAAAAGCGAGGGGTTCTTTTACCGGTGGTAGCGGTTGATGGGGTTCCCATTTGGGTGGGTGGGATTTCTTTGATAAATATTATGGCCGAATTAAGCCAGCGGGGCATACGACCTGTTAAACAGTAGCATAATATCATCGTCAAGGGAAATAGGCGATATATTGATAAAAGGCTGATGGCGCTCCCTTGTTTAGGTAGGAGGAAAGGCCATGGATGATTACAAAACTGGGAATGGTGAGGATTATTCCCGTTTTTATCAAGTTATCGAAAAGGCGCAGGAGATGCTGACAGATGTTTCTGAGGCAGTTCGTACCGGGCGGGGTTGTAATGAAATATTCACAGGTTTTGCCGGAGTCCGGGATGTAATCAATGACATGGAAGGAGAACTGCTGGCTCTACAGTTAGAACGCTGTTTGATGCCCCAGATCGGCAAAAATCAGGAGATTATTAATGCTGCCACGGTGTTGGCAACCAAACGGCATGGGGCTCTGATAGCCATTGAAAGGAACCAGGTGTTAGCGGGGCCGGAGGGTGTGTCAATTGGCGGCACTGCCGTAGATGCCAAACTATCTGCTATGTTGCTGGAATCTATTTTTTATCCCGGCAATCCTCTCCATGATGGGGGAGTGATTGTTAACCAAGATAAGATTATTGCGGCGGGTTGTATTTTTCCCTTATCTGAGAAACATTGGACTGAGGATCGCAAAACTCTGGGCACCCGTCACCGGGCGGCCCTGGGTTTGAGTGAAGTAACTGATGCTTTGGTGCTGATAGTTTCAGAAGAAACCGGTCGTATCTCTCTGGCTGCCGAAGGTCAATTATATATGGTTAGTTCCGCTTGTGATCTCCACCACCGAATTTTTGACCTCTCCAGGGTAGATACGGCTAACCATTCCTCACCTTGTTATCCAACATAAACCTATGAGTCCTTTTTGCGGGGCTTTTTTTAATTGCAGGAATTGGAGAAAAAATGCAGAAGATATTAATATTAACACAAAAGGAGGCGATCTTATGATTAAGACTGTCTTGTTTGACTTGGATGGTACCTTGTCAACCATGGAGGAAAAGGATTTTTCCAGTAATTACCTGAAGCTGTTGGCCCCTAAATTTAATCCCTTCATTGAACCTGAGCAGGTTATTAAGCAAATTATTACTTCGACTGAAGTTATGAAGAATAATCTAGATGTCAATGTTACCAATATGCAGGCTTTTATGAATGATTTTAATCAAAGCTTGGGTTTAGCCGAGTTTATTACTTGGCCAATTTTCATGGAGTTTTATCAATATACTTTTCCGGAATTAAAAGATTTGGCAAAACCTGAGCCGGGTGGGCGGGAGGCTGTGGAAGCGGCCCTGGAAAAAGGCCTGGATATTTCGATAGCCAGTAATGCTGTATTGCCCCGGATTGCTATGCAGGAAAGACTCCGCTGGGCCGCCATTGACCACCTACCGGTGAGTTATCTGCCTTCGATTGAAGAGATGCATTTTTGTAAACCACAGATTGAGTTTTTTCAAGAGTTGCTGGAGAAAACCGGCAGAAAACCGGAGGATTGTTTAATGGTAGGGGATGACCCTATGGAAGATATGATTGCAGGTAAGTTGGGAATTAAGACTTTCTTAATCGAAAGAGGAGACCCCCAAGCAAGCCTCCCCTTCAAACCCGATTACAGAGGTACCTTAGAAGACGTCAAAGAACTGATTATAAGCCTTTAATAGCCAGCCCCAACCACATAAGAGACCTACCTACATTCTTTCCAACTACCAACTATGAACTACGAACTATGAACTACGAACTAATTAGCTCACCTTCACATTAGCCGCTCCATTTTCTTTAAGGATTTTGGCTGCCTCATCGACTTTGTGATCATCGGCTTTAATAATAGCCAGGACTGAGCCTTTGTTAACTTCAGCTTCATAATCCCGGACATCGTTTTCGGGGATGCCGTAATCAACCAGGCCCCCGGCGATACCTCCGGCGGCGGCCCCGGACAATAGCCCGGCGATTGGCCCGGCGGCAATGATGGGACCCAAGCCGGGGATGACCAGAGCGCCGGCCCCTACGGCCAGGCCGGCCAAGCCGCCAATGAAGGCTCCGGTGGCGGTGCCGTCACTTACTGAATCCCCGCCGGTGAAACGGGAATTCATATCTATACCTTTATATTCTTCGGTATTCTCCCCGGTTCCCTGACCCTTGGCGATGATGGAAATCTGTCCATCGAAACCTTGGTTACGTAATTGGTGGACTGCTTTTTCAGCTTTATTGCGGTCGGCAAAAATCCCGGTTACGGTTTTGGACATGATAATCCCTCCTGATAATTAGCATCAAGGATAACATTTCCCAAAGAGGCCAAATTAATTAGTGAAATGCAATTATTTTTTTCTCGGTTTTGTTATCATAAAATATAATCCTCTCCAAGTGGATGAGACTAAGATTGCGAATTACCCAACCAAATATTATACCCCGGCCCTACACAAGGCCGCATTTGAATTGCCAAGATTTGTGCAGGAAATACTGAAATAAGAAGCATACATGGTTTTAATATTATTAATTTTTTCTAAAATAACTACCCTCATTGTTTTGCAGGGTAGTTTTTGATGTTATAATGGAGTAAGGCAAGGCTAAATATAACAATAACTTGGAAGGATTTAATATCTGTTTGTCGAATTATACCCATTGGAGGTATTTATCATGAAAAAACTATTATTGATTACTCCTCCTTACCATGCCGGTGTAGTGGAGGCTGCAGGGAAGTGGCCTCATCTGGGTTTTATCTATATCGCCGGACATGTAAGGGCCGCAGGATACCAAGTTAAGATATATGATGCCATGACCAAGAATCACACCTTGGAACAGATAAGGGAAGAGATTGTCTGTTACCAACCAGATTATGTGGCCTCTACCGGCTATACATCTTCTGTTAATGCAGCTATAGATGTATTAAGGGTGGCCAAGGAGATTAAGAGCTCCATCGTTACCCTCTTGGGTGGGATTCATGCCAACTTCTGTTATGACGAAATCCTTCAAAAACACCCCAACACGGTGGATTATGTGGTTCGGGGGGAAGGGGAAGAAACGGTACCGGAATTAATCCGGGCCCTGGAGAGCCAGGGTAACCTCGATGAAGTCCAGGGGATTGCTTTTCGTCAAGGTGACCAGGTAATAGTTACTCCCCAAAGGCCTTTTATTCACGACCTGGATAGCCTTATCCCGGCCTGGGATCTGGTGGACTGGGAAGACTATACCTTTCATGTCATGCCCGGTTCCCGTTTGGGCTTGGTTAATTCCTCCAGGGGTTGTCCCCATGATTGTTGCTTTTGTTCCCAGCAGAAATTCTGGTTTAAAACTTACCGTCAACGTTCGGCTGAGAGCTTCATTGAGGAATTAGAGCAATTGCGTGATACATATGGCGTAACTATCGTGATGCTTTCCGATGAATACCCTACCCGGGATAGGGAGCGTTGGGAAAAAATTCTTGATTTAATGATTGAGCGAGAAGTGAAGGTAGACTTACTGCTGGAAACCTGTGTTCCGGACGTCCTCAGGGATGCAGACATTATGTGGAAGTACAGGAAGGCGGGGGTACTTCATATCTATGTAGGGGTGGAAGCCACAAACCAGGAAACCCTTGACCTATTCAAGAAAAATATTGAGGTTCAACAGTCCAAGGAAGCCATTCGCCTCATCAACGAGGCAGGTATGTTAACGGAGTGTTCTTTCGTATTGGGCTTACCTCATGAGACTCCGGAATCCATTAGACGTACTCTGGAACTGGCCAAACATTACGATCCTGATTTTGCCCATTTTCTTATGATTGCCCCCTGGCCTTATGCCGATATTTATCCTGACTTGAAGGATCATATCGTTGATTGGGATTACAGTAAATATAATTTCGTAGAACCCATTGTTAAGCCTATAACCATGACCAAGGAAGAAATAGGTCAGGCTGTGGTGGATTGTTACCGGGAATATTACATGAGCAGAGTGAAGGAATATCCCAACATCAAGGATGAGTTTAAGAGGGATTACCTAATCAGATCTATGAAAATGATGATGGAGAATTCATTCCTGGCACGATTTATTAAAGGCCTTGGTGAGATTCCCGATGAGATAAAAAAGCAAATGGCTGATTTGGAGTAAAATTATGAGGGATACTTTAATCGTTTTAAACAGTTTTGTCCATGATGTAGCAACGGGAGCATGGATTAGCGCTCTTTTTATCATGACCTTAGTGGATAGCGAGTTAGGGTCAATATCAGCAGAGTTGGTATCCCGCATCCAAGATAAGTTGTTTTGGTTTGCCGTGGCAAGTTTAGTTGTGATTGTATTAACAGGAATTGTCAGAGGTTTTACCTTCCGTTATTACGGATGGACAGGGGATGTGGCTAAAGAACGGAAAAAACTGCTTATGATTAAGCATGCAGTGTTAGGCGTTGTTTTTTTGGCAGGATTATATTATCAATATCGGTTATGGGATGCAATCTAGTGAAGGGTAAAACAGGGGGGTATATAAATGCAGGAAAATTCTATACATCCAGATTTCATAAAAGAGTTGGACGAAGAGTTGCAAAACCTAATCATTACCGGTATCGAGGAATTTAACCTGGAGGTATTTAATCGGTTGGCTCTCAAGGAGTTTAGAATCCAATATGAGTCAATTAAACCTCTAAGAGAATACTGCCAGGTTCGGGGAATTTCCCCGGAAACGGTAAAAACATGGGAAGAGATTCCAGCGCTAACGTCACAGGTTTTTAAAGATAACGTCATCGCAACTTTTCCCCTCCATGAAACTGAGCTAGTTACTATGACCAGTGGAACCAGCAACCCGAATGCTCCCAGTAAGATTTACCGGGATAAAAAATCGGTGGAAACTCTTTATATGGCCAATGAGATTATGACCAGAAGTTTTCTCTTTCCCGATGTGGATAGGATGAAGATTTTGCTCATGGTTCCTTCACCCAAAATAGCTCCGGCTATGGGCATGGCCATTGGATTGGAACACATGCGGCAAAATTTTGGCACTGAAGATAGCATTTATTTGATAACCCCTAATGGGATGGAATGGGAACTGTTATTCAGCGCTTTAAACCATGCGGTGGAAAGTGGAGAGCCGGTGGCTATTGTGGGTGCCACCTCAGGGTTTGTTTATTTCTTCAACTTCTGCCGGGAACAGGGGCTGAGGTTTCAACTTCCCCCCGGCAGCCGGATCTGCGACGGGGGAGGATACCTAGGGACTTTCGGCGATTGCACACGAGAAGAGTATCTGAGTCTATGTCAGGAATTCCTCGGCGTGCCGCCGGAATACTGCGTCAATACCCTAGGGTCTGCTGAAAGCGGAACCAACTATTTTGACAATGTTTTGCGCAATCATTATTTGGGGATTTCGGGAGTGCCAAGGTATAAAGTCAGTCCTCCGTGGGCCAGGACTATTGTGGTAGATTCCGTTTCGGGAAAACGGCTCCCTCAAGGGGAAATCGGGTTACTATGCCATTATGATCTGGTTAACAGAGCCAATATCTTTGCCTTGGGTACAGGTAATTTGGGTTATGAGACAGAGGATGGCTTCGAGATTATTGGGCGGAACGACGCTAAAGGTAAAGGAAATTTTAACTTTTCCGATATGCAAAATGAAAAATGTTCCACCGTTGCAGATAATATGCTGGCGGCTTTTTCAGGGAAGTGTTCTACTGTGGCCGATGAAATGCTTACGGCCCAAGAACAAGTGTGTTCAACTGCATCAGATCAATTATTGGCCCAATCGCCTCATGGAGATATGTTTAAAGGCATGTCATCCGAAAGGTTTGAAAAACTTAAAAAAATGTGTCCTTTCTTAAAATTGCAGGGGCTTTTAAAGAAGAGCAAATAACTCAATATCTTTGTTTTTAAGGGATATGGAATCTTGACAAAATCATGGGCATAAGTAGTCTGAAGTAAGAATTAATTAGAGAGAATTAAGGGAGGAAGGGCTATGTGCCAGTGTTGTAACAATCGTAGCGAAGAAAATCAAAGTCACTTGCACGTCAACCTTGTAGATTCTGACATTGTTTTTCAACAAATAAAAAAACAACTGGCCAATGTTCCCGGTATCGCTGGTGTTGATTATTTGCTGGACAATAAACAAGCTAAAATAACTTTTGATACTCGGTTGATGGGGAAAGAGCGCTTAACATCTATTATTAATCTGATGGGACACGAGGTTCTGCAGTAATTCGACTCTATTTATACTTAAACAGTTAACCTTTGGTTAATAAATTTAGATATTTTATCAATTTTGGGTTAAAATATCATTTGACTTCCGTTTTAGAATTGTGTATACTTATTTTTGTCGGTGAACGCCGACAACACTTTGGGCGATTAGCTCAGCTGGGAGAGCGCCTGCCTTACAAGCAGGATGTCGGCAGTTCGATCCTGTCATCGCCCACCATATGGAGCTGTGGTGTAGAGGCCTAACATGCCTGCCTGTCACGCAGGAGACCGCGGGTTCGAATCCCGTCAGCTCCGCCATATTTTGCGGAAGTGGCTCAGTGGTAGAGCATCGCCTTGCCAAGGCGAGGGTCGCGGGTTCGAATCCCGTCTTCCGCTCCATTTATTTTGGCGGCATAGCCAAGTGGTAAGGCAGAGGTCTGCAAAACCTTTATCCCCCGGTTCGAATCCGGGTGCCGCCTCCAAAGAAAACTAGCCACGGTAGCTCAGTCGGTAGAGCAGAGGACTGAAAATCCTCGTGTCGGCGGTTCGATTCCGTCCCGTGGCACCATACACTCCTGCCGGAGTGGCGGAACTGGCAGACGCACAGGACTTAAAATCCTGCGGGCCTCAAAGCCCGTACCGGTTCGATTCCGGTCTCCGGCACCATTTTTATCTGGGACTGTAGCTCAGCTGGTTAGAGTACCACGTTGACATCGTGGGGGTCGGCGGTTCGATTCCGTCCAGTCCCACCAAAATGAAATGAGACAGGGAAACCTTTGTGGTTTCCCTGTTTTTTATTTGACTATCCACTTGGCTAATGACTGACAGGTGGCAACTGACAGATTAGCCAGGAAGGTCATAAAGTTTCCGGAGGTCTTTAATTTCCTCCTTCAAGCCCTGAATTAATGTTACTTTTGGTTTATAGCCCAAAACTTTTTGGGCTGACGAGATGTCTGCCCGGGTGGTACGGGGTTCACCAGGTTGAGGAGGGAGGGCTTGACGGATTATTTTTTGTCCGGTCAATTGTTGTATTAGCTTCAGAACATGATTCACTGAACACCTGAAATCACCCCCAATGTTGAAAACATGGCCGGTTACATCTTTGGTCATGGCTAAAAGGGTAGCTTCTATGATATCGGATACATAGGTAAAGTCCCTGGTTTGTTCACTGCTACCGAAAACGGTAACGGGGTGTCCTTTTAAAATAGCCAGGATAAAACGGTGGAAAGCCATGTCAGGCCGCTGTCTGGGACCATATACGGTGAAATAGCGTAAAATCACCAGGGGTAGACGAAAATTCCGGTAATACACCTGGGCCAGACTCTCGGCGGCCAGTTTGGTTACTCCGTAAGGGATAAGGGGGCGGGCCGCCGGTCTTCCCTGGCCGGTCCTGTTACCGGACCGTAGATGCATCAACCCTGTATGCTATGCGAAGGAGGTTTTTTTGCCTTAAACCAAAAAGTCAATTATTTGCCACGATTCCGTAAATAATATTGTTTGAAACCATGACTTTTGGTCTACGCTATAACTGGGTTTTGAACTGTATACAATCATTCAGCCTCACATATAATAGTATGGGGAAAGGGGTGAAAGCCTTGACGGAAGTTATCTCCATAGGCGCCCAAACTCATGTGGACGCACTAATGGCCAAATTGGAAGCTGAATTTTACTTACTGCAGGCCGAAGGGATTAAAATAGACCTAGAAGAGACCAATAGCGGAAATTTTACTTTTATTGGTTGCAATATTGCTGATTACGGTCAATGTGATTATACCCATGACGATACTCAAAGTATTTTCAAGCATTATGTAGCCAATATTATCTCAGATGCCATCATTGGTTATTATGAAGGGGATTTGATTAAGGAAATCATTCAGGAAAACTATTATTACTTTAATGAAGATGAGCGTAAAACCATCAACCGGTATGCGGCAAAATACACCAACCATGATGATAATGCGACCGGCGAATATATGGTCTATCAAATCGGTCGTAAAAGCATGATTCTCCAACGGGTATTGGAATATCTCCAGAATAACAATGAATTGGTAATCGAAGGGTTTATTAAATTCCGCCTTAAGGAATATCTCCAAGAGCTTCAAGAAGCAGTTGACAGGGCTGTTGACGATTTCATGATGGAGAGGGAATATAAGGAGTTTATCCGCCTGTTGAAATATTTTGTAGAAATTCAAGAACCCCGGGTGGATAAGGTTCATATATACATGGATGTTAAGGGCGTTTTCAAGCTGTTGGACGAAGATAAAAAACCCATAAATAATGATTACTTAGATGGATTTATTGTGGATTTGGCGGAGAATGAAATTAATTATGAAGACCTGCTCATCAGCGCCCTAATCACTATAGCCCCTAAAGAGGTAGTCCTACACTTTAGGGATACTGTAAAATTGTCTTCAGTAGTAAGTACTATCAAGAATGTCTTCGGAATTAGGGCTGTTAATTGTATCGGCTGTGACTTGTGTAAGCAGTCAAGTAGAATATAGAAATATGACATAACAAGAAAGCCGGATAAGCAAAGATATGCTATCCGGTTTTTTGGCTATTTGGTATAATAGATGTGGGTATAATCGTGGTATGGTAGATCTTGGCGCCTGGCTAGAACAGTTTTGAAGTATCCTCTATAAGGAAGGTCGTTTATATGTCATGGAAAATAATGATGCTGCCTGTGGTGGGTGGCATTATTGGTTGGATAACTAATTTATTAGCTGTAAAAATGCTTTTTCGGCCGTATCAGGGAATTACTCTTCCTTGGGTAAACTATACCCTTCAGGGTCTCATCCCCAAACGGCAAAAGGAAATAGCCCGTCTTGTAGGGCGGGTAGTGGAAAAGGAACTCCTTGGTGCAGAGGATATTATTAGGCATTTACAGAAGACGGAGCTTACCGGGAACCTGGCCCAATCGGCCGGTAAGTTGGTGCAGGAACGGGTGATGGCCAAGATTCCCACTTTCTTGCCCATGTCTCTGCGGGCGGTAGCTTCAGAGATTATAGGAGATATTTTAAAGAAAGAAGTACCGGTTTTGATTGACCGTCTATTGGACAAGATGGAGGAGGATATTTTGGCCAATCTTCGCTTCGGCGAAGTGGTGGAGGAAAAGATTAAGGGATTGGATATGCGGCAAATGGAGGCCCTGGTCCTCACGGTGGCGGCCCGGGAACTGAAGCACATAGAGTATCTGGGGTTCATTTTGGGCTTCTTAATAGGTTGCCTGCAGATTTTGTTTGTGATATAATCATGTTAGCTGTTAGCTGTCAGCTGTCAGCTGTCAGCTATCAGCTATCAGCTTTAAGTATTCTTAATGGTTATTCAGGCTACAAGCTACAAGCTACCAGCTATAAGCTAGCTAGAAAAACAGCCGTACAATGCGTTGATGGGGAAGAGTAGGATACTTCCGGCTACAGAGAGAAGGCGCCCTGGGCTGCAAGCGCCTTTAGATTTAGGGTAACCGAAAACCACCCCGGAGTGCGGGTCAAACCCGCCGGATGCCGCCGTTACCCGGCTTTTGAGGGAGAGACCCATGGGTCTCTAACTTGGGTGGAACCACGGGAATAGAACTCTCGTCCCAATCAGGGCGGGGGTTTTTTGATTTTTTATCATTAACAAGGGGGAAGATTAGGGTGACAGAGTTAGCAATTAAGCAGGGGGAAAACTTAAAAGAAAAGCCTTCGGTGGATCGGTTGAGTTTTGGAATCCATTTTACCGATCACATGTTGGTTATGGATTATCAGGCCGGGGGTTGGCAAGGCGGGCGGATTGAGCCTTATAGTAATTTAAGCCTTGACCCGGCGGCTACCGTTCTCCATTATGGGCAGGCTATTTTTGAGGGGCTTAAGGCCTACCACATGAAAGACGGCAGAATCGGTATATTCAGGCCCAGGGATGCTTTTGCTCGTTTGAACCGTTCGGCTAACCGGCTCTGTATGCCTGCAATTGATGAAGAAGATGTCTTGGTCGGTCTTAAAGCTTTGATTGGGGTAGATAAGGAATGGGTGCCCACGGCTAAAGAAACTTCCCTTTACATCAGGCCCTTTATGATTGCCAGCGAAGCCTTTTTAGGAGTCAGGCCGGCTAGTACTTATAAATTTGTAATTATCTTATCACCGGTAGGGGCTTATTACCCTGAAGGTTTCAAACCGGTGAGGATTATGGTGGAAAACCAATACGTCCGGGCCGTCCGGGGCGGGTTGGGTTTTGCCAAAGCCTCAGCCAATTACGCTGCTAGTCTGCTGGCCCAGGAAGAGGCCAAAAAAGCAGGCTATGCCCAGGTTTTATGGCTGGACGGTATCGAGCAGAAATATGTTGAAGAAGTTGGTACCATGAATATATTCTTTGTTATCGGGGACGAGTTGATTACCCCTTCTTTGAACGGCAGCATCCTGGGGGGAATTACCCGGAATTCGGTGCTGACCATTGCCAAGGATTGGGGCTTGAAGGTGGCCGAGCGCCAGACCTCCATTGAGGAGATCTACCAGGCTTCCCAAAAAGGCCTGTTAAAAGAAATCTTCGGTACCGGGACGGCGGCGGTAATTTCTCCTGTCAATGAACTCAATTGGGACGGTAAGATTATCGTTCCTGGCAACGGGGGAGTGGGGGAGCTGTCTCAGAAACTATACCAACATATTACAGGCATCCAGTACGGGAAAGTTATCGATACCTATAACTGGATGGAAGTATTGTAAGGGGTGAAGGAGTTTGCGGAGGTTTTCCCAGGAAGAAGTAAGGGGATATAACGGCCGTAACAGGAACCCTGCATATATTGCTTACCGGGGTAAGGTTTATGATGTTACATCCCTGTTAATAAATGGGGAACATATGGGGTGTATTGCCGGGAATGACCTAACCGACATTTTACCCATGATGTCCCATGAAGATAAAGTGATTGACGAATTTGCAGTAGTCGGAGAAATGGACGAATAAAGATAAGAATTTAGAAGGAGGAACTGTTATGTCATTGCAAATTACCCTCAAAGATGGTTCGGTGAGGGAGTATCAACCGGGAATTTCAGTGGTTGAAATAGCCGCTGATATCAGTCGGGGATTGGCCAAAAATGCTTTAGCGGGGAAGATTAATGGTAAGGTGGTTGACCTTAACACCCCAGTTAATGAAAATAGTCAATTGGAGATTATTACTGTCGATTCACCGGAAGCTTTGGATGTCTATCGTCATAGCATCGCCCATATTTTGGCCCAAGCGGTGCAACATCTCTTCCCGGATACCAAGTTCGGGATTGGCCCGGCCATCAAAGACGGGTTCTATTATGATTTTGATTCCGGCCATACCTTCACTCCGGACGATTTGGCGAAGATTGAAAAGGAGATTGAGGCTATCACTAAAGCCGATTTGCCTTTCGAGCGCCGGGAAGTGAGCCGTGAAGAGGCTTTGAAGATTTTCCGGGAGCGGGGGGAGCTGTATAAAGAAGAATTAATTAATGAACTACCGGAAGACGCCGTTATTTCTATCTATTGCCAGGGGGATTTCTTGGATCTTTGCGCAGGTCCCCACGTACCCAGCACGGGGAAAATCAAGGCGGTTAAGCTCATGAGCATCGCCGGGGCTTACTGGCGGGGTAGTGAAAAAAATAAAATGCTGCAGCGGATCTATGGAACTGCGTTCCCCAAAAAAGGAGAACTGGATGATTACCTGTTCCGGCTGGAGGAGGCCAAACGTCGGGATCACCGGAAAATTGGGGCTGAGTTACAGCTTTTCACCATCATGGACGAGGGGCCTGGGTTTCCCTTTTTCTTCCCTAAGGGGATGGTCATCCGCAATGAGTTGGAGAATTTTTGGCGGGAAGAACACAAGAAGGCGGGGTACCAGGAGATTAAGACTCCCATCATCCTCAACCGCCAGCTCTGGGAGCGTTCCGGTCACTGGCAGCACTATAAGGAAAACATGTATTTTACAGATATTGATGAGGAAGATTTTGCTGTTAAGCCCATGAACTGCCCGGGGGGGATGCTGGTTTACCGTTCCGACTTACGGAGCTATCGGGATTTGCCCCTGCGTATGGGTGAACTGGGACTTGTCCACCGCCATGAGTTGTCCGGGGCCTTGCATGGCCTGATGCGGGTAAGGGCCTTTACTCAGGATGATGCACATATCTTCATGCTGCCCTCCCAGATTAAGGACGAGATTATCGGCGTTATCGAGTTGATTGACCGGATTTATAAGGTTTTTGGCTTTGAATACCATGTGGAGCTTAGCACCAAACCTGAAAAAGCTATGGGGTCTGATGAAATCTGGGATATGGCCACCGATGCCCTGCGGGAGGCTTTGGAAGCCAAGGATATGCCCTATATCGTCAATGAAGGTGATGGCGCTTTCTATGGGCCTAAGATTGATTTCCACCTGATGGACTGTTTGGGCCGCACCTGGCAGTGTGGAACCATCCAGTTGGATTTCCAGATGCCTGAGAAGTTCGAACTCAATTATGTTGGTGAAGATGGGCAGAAACACAGGCCGGTAATGATTCACCGGGTTGTTTTCGGCAGTATCGAGCGGTTTATCGGGATTCTTACCGAGCATTACGCCGGGGCTTTTCCCACCTGGTTGGCCCCGGTTCAGGTCAGGGTGCTTACCGTTACCGATCGCTCTAAGGAATATGCCCAGGAGGTAGTGAAAAAACTGGAGCAAGCGGGAGTTCGGGTGGAATTGGACGGCCGTAATGAGAAGATTGGTTACAAAATCCGGGAGGCCCAGGTGCAAAAGGTTCCTTATATGCTGGTTATTGGTGACAAAGAGGCCGAGACCGGTACCCTGGCTTTGCGTAAACGGGGTGAAGGGGACAAGGGGGCTTTGGCTGTGGATGAGTTCATTAGACAATTGCTGGAGGAAATTCGGGATAAAGGGTAAAAAGATTAACACAGGTGGCATAAGAGATATTTCTTTTTATTTCTAATAGTGCTGTATAAATATAAAAAAGGTGTCCCAAACTTATGGAACACCTTTTTTTATACTAGTGCACTATATTTGGCCAGGATTCTTCTGTAGATGCGGCGATATGCTCGGCGGTATAGTGGATGATTTTCTGGATGTTGCGAATTTGTTCTATGTCTGCTACCAGTTCGATGGTAGCCCCTTCATCGGTTTCTACTGTCAGAATAGCTTTGGTGTTGGTTGGGTTAATGGCAATGTGGACATCCTTAATGTTCATAGCAACCACCTCGCGGAAATTGTTAAAAAATGGTTTATTAATTCTCTAAATTTATCTTATAATGTCGCTCAGAGGTTGTCAAGAATAATCTGAATATTTTTACTAAAAAAATATTTAAAAAATATGAGCGATTTGGGAGTCTATTTGCTGAAGAATTGACTTGACTACTGGTAAAAACTTTTGTATTATAATAATAACTTAAGACTACGAAATGATGACCACGAAGGTCTAGAGCCTGGATGAACCGGGTGAGATTTTTCGTGGTCTTTTTGTGTTTCAAAACGATTTAGGAGGTGGTAAGATGCATATTCCCGATGGGTTTCTAGGTATCAAAACCTCGGTTGTTACGTCTTTTCTTAGTGCTGGGGCTTTATCTTATGGTTTAACCAGATCCAAAGAGGTTATGGGTGAGCGCCAGGTACCGGCCATGGGGGTTATGGCGGCTTTCATCTTTGCTGCCCAGATGGTGAATTTTACGGTGGCGCCGGGGGCCTCAGGCCATTTGTTGGGGGCGGCCCTGGCCACCATTTTGCTTGGCCGTTGGAATGCCGGTATTATTATTACCACGGTTTTGGCTATCCAGGCCTTATTTTTCCAGGATGGCGGGATTACGGCTCTAGGGGCCAATGTGTTTAATCTGGCTATCTTAAGCCCTTTGGTGGCCCATTATGTTTACCAAGGTTTTCGGGCAATACTTAGGGGTAAATTTGATAAAGTAGCAATTTTTCTGGCTGCCTGGGCGTCCATAATGGTTGCCGCCGCGGCTGTTTCCGTAGAGTTGGCCTTATCCGGGACCATAGGGTTTAATGTGGTTTTCCCGCCCATGATGTTCTGGCATGCTTTGATTGGGATTGGGGAAGGGTTGATTACGGTGGTTGTGGTGTCAACAGTCACTGCTTCTGCCATCGGGGTTTTCAAGGACAGACAACATGCGTAGGTATAAAAAGTCTTCCAGGAGGTAGGGTATGAATAAGAGGTTGATATGGGGATTAGGGATAGCATTGCTGGTGGCGGCTTTATTCTCACCCCTGGCTTCTTCCAACCCCGACGGTTTGGAAAGGGTAGCTGAGGACCAAGGATTCTTACACGAGGGCGAAGGTAAGCCTGTAATTAATTCCCCTATCCCGGATTATATGATCCCGGGTATCAAAAATGAATCCTTGGCCACTGCAGCCGCAGGCATCGCAGGAACTGCTCTGACCTTCGGCATCATGTGCGGCTTGGGCAAGCTGGCGAAAAGACAGTCGTCAGTCGTTAATCAGTCGTCAGCTAAAGACCATTTAGACCGCAGCATATAGGTTTTAATCTTTTGCTGATAGCTGACAGCTGATAGCTGACAGCCGACCAATAAGAATACCAAGGAGGCAAAAACATGTGCGAAGCTAATGCATATCTGCGTCATAACGGTAAAGAAGAGTTATTGCTGGAAGCGGTGGATAAAGTGGTTCCCCAGGAGGGGGAGTTGTTACTGGAGAATATTTTCGGCCAGCGGAAGATGATTAAGGGCAAGATTGTGGAGATGGCCCTGGTGGATCATAAGATTATTATTGAAAAGGAATAGGGAATTGGCCATGGAGCATATATTCAGCGGGTTTATTAAACATTCTCCTCTGGGGCGGATAGATGCCAGGGTAAAAACCATCGTGGCTTTGGGCTTTGTAGTTATCACCGCTACTATGCAGTCCCATTTGGCCTTGTTGGCTGCTTTGTTATTGATGGTAGCAGTGGCTGTGGTAGCCCGGCTTTCGGTAAGGGTATTCTTCAAGAGGCTGGCGTGGCTGATTCCCTTTGCCGGGGTCATGGTGGTAGTGTTTCCTTTTGTTATTCCAGGAACGCCCCTTGGGCAGATGGATGCGGGGTTATTTACCTTGACGGCAACGGCGGAAGGGTTGGAAAAGGCTATTTTACTGTTGTTAAGGGTATTGAACGGGGTTTTGGCCTTGACGGTATTGACCACCACCACTAAGTTCAAGGATTTGCTGGAGGCTTTGAACCACTTGAAGGTGCCGACTATATTCACTCAATTGATGGAGTTTACCGTGCGGTACTTTTTCGTTCTGGGGGATGAATACAAGCGGATGCAGACCGCCAGGAAAGCCCGGGGTTTTGAAGCGGGGAGTGTTTTCAGCAGGAAAACCTATCAGGCCTTAGGGGAACTGGTGGCAGTGCTCTTCATGAGATCCTATGAGCGGGGAGATAGGGTTTTCTTGGCTATGTTGGCTAGGGGTTATGGCGGGCACAACCACTGTTGTGGCCATTGTCGGATTCAGCGAGCTGACTTGTATTGGGGGGCAGCGGTTATGGTGCTGCCGGTGGGCCTGAAAATTCTGGAACTTGGGGGATATTTATGGCCAATATCATTGAAGTAGAAGACTTGCGGTATACCTATCGGGATGGTACCGAGGCTCTGAAAGGCCTTTCCCTGACAATTCCCCAGGGAGCCAAGGTGGCTTTACTGGGGCCAAATGGGGCGGGGAAATCTACTTTGCTGCTCCATTTTAACGGTCTGAACCTGGCCCAGGAAGGTATGGTCAATGTACTGGGGCAGGAGGTTAGGGAAGAAAACGCCAGGTGGGTCAGGGGCGAGGTTGGCTTGGTATTCCAGGATCCCGATGACCAGGTGTTTTCTTCTACTGTTTGGGAGGATGTGGCCTTTGGCCCTGGGAATCAGGGGTTGCACGGCGAGGAACTGGCGGCCCGGGTGGAGAAGGCTTTGGAGGCGGTGGGGATGGAAGCCTTCCGGGACAAGCCGCCCCATCACCTAAGCTACGGTCAGAAAAAAAGGGTAGCCATCGCCGGGGTGCTGGCCATGAACCCCCGGGTGATTATTCTGGACGAACCGGTGGCCTACCTTGACCCTAAGGGAAAAGATACTCTTTTTGAGATTCTTAGCAACTTGCACAGCCAGGGTACCACAGTGATTATCGCCACTCATGATGTGGATCTGGCGGCGGAATGGGCCGACCGGATTATCATTATCAAAGGGGGCCAAACTTTGGCCCAGGGTGACACTTCCCTCCTGGCTGACCAACAGGTGGTAAGAGAGGCAGAACTCAGATTCCCCGTAGTGACTCAAATTTTTAGGCTCCTGCCTGAACTGGGTCTTCCTCATCAACCCCGGACCATTGCAGAAGCTGTCGGCCTAATCAGAGCCATCGGCAAAGGCGAGGTTACCGGTCAGGGGTTAGTCTGATAGCTGACAGCTGAAATCTCCCTTGACACCCTCACGCCTCTATGCTATACTTACCTGGTAATTATATTTTTGACTAAGTAGAAGCCATCCGCTTCTCACCTTATAGCATCGCTCATAAGGTTAATATTATAGCAGAGGAAATTTAATTTTCTTTTGTTTATTTGGCGGATGGATAACCATCTGCCTTTTTATTTTGGCAAGAATTATTATCGGAGGTGACATCCTATTAGTAAAGATTTACGTATTAACGACGAGATTCGTGTTAGGGAAGTCCGTCTGACCAGCGCTGACGGAGAGCAGCTGGGTATCATGAACGTTAAAGATGCCTTGAAGTTAGCTATGGAGAAGAATCTCGACTTGGTTGAGATAGCTCCTAATGCTAAGCCTCCCGTATGTAGAATTATGGATTATGGTAAGTATAAGTATGAGCAGAGTAAGCGGGATAAAGAAGCTCGAAAAAAGCAAAAGGTTGTTAACGTTAAGGAAGTTAAACTTCGTCCTAATATTGAAGATAATGACTTTGACACCAAAGCCAAGAACGCCGTCCGTTTTTTGAAGGATGGGGACAAAGTTAAAGCCACCATTATGTTCAGAGGCCGGGAAATGTCCCACTCTGAACTTGGTAAAGCTCTTCTTGACAGGTTGGCTGTTCATGTAAAGGATTTAGCTACCATTGAACGGGAAGCTAAGCTGGAAGGGCGTAATATGATAATGATTCTAGCACCTAAACCAAATCAAGATTAGAGAGGGGGATTTACCATGCCGAAAATGAAAACCCACAGAGGTGCAGCTAAGCGTTTTAAGAAAACCGCTAGTGGTAAATTCAAGCGTGGACATGCTTTCAAAAGTCATATTCTAGAGAAGAAGTCTGCCAAGAGAAAGCGCAACCTGCGTCAGGCTACCATGGTCAGCGCTGCCGATACCCAGAAGCTTCGTGAATTACTGCCTTATTAAACAACATCAGGTAGTATAATCTTAAGATGTAAGGAGGTTTTTGTCATGCCAAGAGTGAAAAATGGTAAAACTCAACATAGAAGACATAAGAAAATCCTGAAACTGGCCAAAGGTTATCGCGGTGCCAAAAGTAAACTGTACCGGGTAGCTAACCAACAGGTTTTGAAATCTTTGGCATATGCCTATAACGACCGTAAGGATAAGAAGGGTAATTTCCGGAAATTATGGATTGCCCGGATTAATGCTGCGGCCAGGATGAATGGTATTTCCTATAGCCGTTTGATTAATGGTTTGAAGCAGGCTGGGGTTGAAGTAAACCGTAAGATGCTGGCTGATCTGGCTGTTAATGATTTGTCCGCTTTCGGTCAACTGGTAGAAGTGGCTAAAGCCAAGCAAAATGCATAATTAGGTCAATACAGGAAAAAGTAACATTATCCCAAGCAAAGCATGGTGTAAGCCATGCTTTTTCTATAAAAGCTGCTAATTTATTAGGGAGAGTGGGAATCCTTGAGCGTTTTCCGGAAAACCGAGGAAAAAATGCCCGAGATATGGCCCTTTAAGCTTACTCCAGCCAGGATTCTGGTAATGGGGTTTGCCGGGGTTATCTTATTGGGGGCTTTGTTGCTGACCTTGCCTGTGACCACAGTTGACGGCGAAGGGCTTAAGTTTCTTGATGCATTATTCACCGCTACCTCTGCTGTATGTGTTACCGGATTGGTGGTGGTGGATACCGGTACCACTTTTACTGTCTTTGGGAAAGTTGTCATTATTTCTTTGATTCAAATTGGCGGACTTGGTTTTATGACCATGGCCACTTTGTTCTTTATCCTCATCGGCAAACGCATTGGCTTAAAAGAAAGGATGTTGATGCAGGAGGCTCTGAACCAGGTTTCTATGGAAGGTATCGTCCGGCTGACCAAGTATGTTTTGCTGGCTACCCTGATTATAGAAGGGATAGGGGCTTTAATACTTACTCTAACCTGGCTTGATGACTTGGGTATGCCCAAGGCGTTATGGTATGGGTTGTTCCATTCTATTTCTTCTTTCAACAATGCAGGGTTTGATCTTTTTGGGGAGTTTCGCAGTCTGACCGGTTTTGTAAATGATCCGGTAGTTAACCTGACTGTTTCCAGCCTTATTATCCTGGGCGGTATTGGTTTTACGGTTATGGCTGATGTTTACCGGAAGCGAAGTTTTCGAAAGTTTTCCCTCCATACCAAGGTGGTTTTATCTATCACCGGGTTGTTGCTGGTTTTTGGTACAGTTATGATTTTCTTGTTGGAGCAGAACAATCCTAAGACCTTAGGGCCGTTGGGGCTAGGTGGCAAGATTCTGGCCTCCTATTTTCAGGCGGTGACCCCTAGAACGGCGGGGTATAACACCCTCGATATGGCAGGATTAACTTCGGCTACCCTGTTTCTAATTGTTATCTTGATGTTTATTGGGGCTTCACCGGGTTCTACCGGGGGCGGGATAAAAACCACCACCTTCGGTTCCTTGGTGGCGGCAGTATGGGCTATGATTACCGGTAAACCTGACGTAGAGATTTTCCAGCGGAGGTTGCACCAGGATATGATCTACAAATCCTTGTCCATAACCACTATAGCCGGTCTGTTGGTGATCGTGGTAACTATGCTTTTATCGATAACGGAAAAAGCTGATTTCCTGATGGTGCTTTTTGAAACGGTTTCTGCCTTTGGTACTGTGGGTCTCACCATGGGACTTACTCCCCAGTTGTCTGCCTTAGGGAAATTACTTATCATTTTGACTATGTTTGCCGGGAGATTGGGTCCTTTGACCTTGGCCTTTTCCCTGGCTTATAAACAGCAAAAAGCCGTAATTAAACAACCGGAAGAGAAAATCATTGTGGGATAGGGGGAAGAGAAATGTCTAAATCCTTTGCCGTAATAGGTCTGGGCCGCTTCGGAACCAGTGTGGCCAAAACTTTGTCCCAGATGGGACATGATGTTCTGGCTATTGATACCGATGAGGAGCGGGTGCAGGAAGTTCTTGATTGTGTTACCCACGCCGTACAGGTAGATGCTTTGGAAGAAACGGCCTTAAAGTCTCTTGGCATTCGCAATTTTGATGTGGTTATCGTATCAATTGGAGCCGATATTCAGGCCAGTATTCTGGTGACGGTGATTCTTAAAGAACTAGGGGTGAAGTTTGTTGTGGCTAAGGCCACCAATGAACTCCACGGTAAGGTGCTGGAGCGAACCGGAGCAGACCGGGTGGTTTATCCTGAACGGGATATGGGAGTAAGGGTTGCTCATCATTTGGTTTCGGCCAATGTGTTGGATTATATTGAGCTTTCTCCTGATTACAGCATCCTGGAGGCGGTGGCTCCTGTGGATTTCTTCGGCAAGACTTTGGCTGATATTGATCTGCGGGCTAAGTTTCATGTTACCCTGGTAGCCATCAAAAGGGGTCAAGAAATTATCGTCGCTCCCCAGGCGGGTGAAGTTATTCAAGAAAGGGATATTTTGGTTACTATTGGCGCTAATAACAACTTGCAAAAATTGGAACGGTAGGTGGATTAATGCTTACCAGTGTGCAGAATACGCGGGTTAAGGAAATAAAAGGTCTTCACCAGAAGAAAAACCGGGATCGGGAGAAGGTTTTTCTGATTGAGGGTGTGCGTTTCGTGGAGGAGGCCCTGGCGGCAGGGGTAACTGTAAATACAGTAATCCATTCACCTAAGCTGATTACTACCTTACGGGGACAGGAACTTTTGTATAAGGCGGAAAATGGCGGCGTTGAACTGTTGGAGGTAGCCGACCACGTGTTAGAGCATTTGGCGGATACGGAGAATCCCCAGGGGGTAATGGCAGTCTTGCCCCAATTGGAACAGGGAAGTATCCCCCCAGAGGGAAGACTTGTGTTGCTTGTGGATGGGGTGCAGGACCCCGGTAATCTGGGTACCATCATCCGTACCGCTGATGCGGCCGGGGTCGGGGCAGTACTTTTGGGGGAAGGTACCGTTGATCTTTATAACCCTAAGACATTGCGGTCCACCATGGGTTCCTTGTTTCATCTACCGGTAACCAGGGTAAATGCTCTGGAGGTCATAACTGCCATGAAGCAGCAGGGCTGGCGTGTGGCGGTGGCTGATGTGCAAGGCAAGGTAGAGTGGTTTGAGGCGGACTTTTATAAGCCTATGGTAATTGTGGTAGGGAGCGAGGCCCGGGGCCCGAGGGAAGAGATTCTGTCCATAGCCGATGACCGTTTACGTATCACCATGCCCGGTCGGGCGGAGTCCTTGAATGTGGCCATCGCTACAGGGGTTTTGTTGTTTGAATATATTCGACAAAACAACCAGCTATTGTAAACTCCCTGCTAAAGCCCTTGTCAACTTATGGACAGTGTGTTATAATCTAGTCAGTGAATCCCAATAACACCCTGAAAGGTTGTGGGGCATTGATGTTATTGCCGGCCGAGTTTTTCTGGAGACTTTTTGAGACCACGGGTTCCGTCACAGCCTACATTCTTTACAGGAAATTAGTTACACATTAATATTTTTAAATGTAATGAAGGGGAAAAGTAGGTTTTTCTTAACTTACAGGGAGAAGCGGCCTTGGATTGAGAGCCTCTTTAAGTGATGGTTCAACCGAAGTTCACCCCGGAACAGCAGATTGAAATCAGCTATCAGCTGTCAGCTGTCAGCTATCAGTATTTTATGGGGATAACTGACTAATGAAAGCAGTGTGATTGTCTGTAGTAGGTTTTGACGGGTTTTCCGCCGTTATCCGGGAGGAGTATTGGGTTGTTCGGTTTTGGAATAACCTTGCTTTTGATGAGCGAACCGGTTAAGGCCGGTTAATTAGGGTGGTACCACGGAGTTATATGCCTTCGTCCCTTGGTAGGGATGGAGGCTTTTTGTTTAGCTGGTAGTTGGTAGCTTGTAGCTTATAGCTTGAAAGTTTAAGTAATAGGCTAAAAATATTAACTATCAGCTACAAGCTACCAGCTACCAGCTAACATACAAGGAGGGCTTACAAGCAAAATGCGTGATCAATTAGCCAAGATTAAGGAAGAAGCTGTGGCGGCCTTGGAGGCGGCCCGGGATTTGGAGCAGCTTAATGAGGTAAGGGTTAAGTTTTTGGGCAAAAAAGGGTTGTTGACCGGGGTTTTAAGGGGCATGGGAGGATTAAGCGCCGAGGAACGGCCGGTAATCGGCCAGTTGGCCAACGAAGTGCGGGCTTATCTGGAGGAGCAGCTGGAGACCAGGCAGGAATCTTTGAAAAGCGCTGGTAAAGAAAGCAGATTATTGGTCGAGACCATTGATGTGACTTTGCCGGGGCAGCCTGTAGTATTGGGGAAAATGCACCCCCTGACCACCGTTTTGGAGGAGATTAAAGATATCTTCATGGGGTTGGGTTTTACCATTGAGGAAGGGCCGGAAGTGGAAACCGATTATTACAACTTCGAGGCTTTGAATTTACCCAAAGACCATCCCGCCAGGGATATGCAAGATTCCTTCTATATCACAGCTGAAACTTTACTTAGAACCCATACTTCCCCGGTACAGCCCAGAACCATGGAGCGGCTGGCGCCCCGGGTACCGGTCAAAGCCATTGCTCCGGGTAAGGTTTACCGCCGGGATGATGACGCCACCCATTCCCCTATGTTTCACCAGGTGGAAGGGTTCATCATTGACAAAGGAATAACTTTCGCCGATCTAAAGGGGGTACTCCTGACCTTTGTCCAGCAGATGTTCGGCGCCGACCGGGAGATCAGGCTGCGGCCCAGTTTCTTCCCCTTTACCGAACCCAGCGCTGAAGTGGATGTATCCTGCATCATGTGCAACGGAGCCGGCTGCCGTGTATGCTCCCAAACAGGCTGGCTGGAAATCCTCGGCTCAGGGATGATGCACCCCAGGGTTCTGGAGATGTCTGGTTACGACCCCAAAGAGGTCACCGGCTTCGCCTTCGGCATGGGGGTCGAGCGTATCGCCATGCTCAAGTACGGCATCGACGACCTAAGGTTGTTGTTTGAAAATGACTTGCGGTTCTTAGCGCAGTTTTAATAGGCGGCTAGTTGTTGGTTAATTTATTTTTTTTATCTGACATGCATAGGTTGGGGTATTTTGTGGAGCAACTTTTCATAAGCGTACGATAGAGGTGCATACTTATAGGCGAACAAAATACCCCAACCTCCCCAACCACAATAAACAGGAGGCAAATAAATGCGCGTTTCATATAAATGGCTAAAGGAATACGTAGATCTTTCCCAAACCACCCCCCAAGAACTGGCCGACAAAATGACCATGTCCGGCGTGGCAGTTGAACACCTGGAAGATTTGGGTGAAGGTATCAAAAACATAGTAACCGGCCGTTTGGCGAAAATCGAAAAACACCCCGATGCTGATAAACTGCAAATCTGCCAGGTTGACGCAGGAACCGGGGAATTGCTCCAGATTGTCACCGGGGCCGCCAATGTGCGGGAAGGCCAGGTGGTGCCTGTTGCCCTAGTGGGAGCCGAACTACCCAGCGGGCTAAAAATCAAGCGTTCCAAGCTGCGGGGTGTGGAATCTCTGGGTATGCTGTGCTCCGGCAAGGAGCTGGGTCTGGATGAGAAAAGCCTGGCTGAAGAAAGCCAGGGCGGAATTCTGATTCTTCCTGCCGATACCCCCATCGGGAAGGATATCAAAGAGGTTCTGGGCCTTGATGACGTGGTATTGGAACTGGAGTTAACCCCTAACCGGGCAGACTGTTTGTCCATGGTGGGGGTGGCCCAAGAAGTGGCTGCGGTACTGGGGGTGGAGTTCCATCCCCCGATGATTGAGGTGAAAGAGACCGAAGATAACATCGAAGGTTTGGCCCGGGTTGATATTGTCGATACTGACTTGTGCAAGCGTTACGTGGCCAGGATATTCCGTAATGTAAAAACTGCCCCTTCTCCCCAGTGGATGCAGCAGCGGCTGCGGGCTGCAGGGATGCGCCCCATCAGCAACATCGTAGATATCACCAATTACGTCATGCTGGAAATGGGTCAGCCTCTCCACGCTTTTGATTATGACACCCTGGGGGGGCAACAGATTATTGTACGGCGGGCCGTACCCGGTGAGGAACTGGTGACCCTGGATAACAGCGTACGGAAACTGGAACCGGAGATGTTAGTGATTGCCGATGCCAAGGCGCCGGTAGGTCTGGCCGGGGTCATGGGGGGATTGGATAGCGAGGTTACTGATGAGACCAAGACCATCCTCCTGGAATCTGCTTACTTCGATGGGGCCTGCATCCGCCGGACATCCCGCAAACTGGGGTTAGGATCCGAAGCCTCTAAGCGGTTTGAAAAGGGTATCGACCTGGGCGGTTGTGTAAGGGCTGCCGACCGGGCGGCTCAGTTGATGGTGGAACTGGGGGCCGGTGAAATTGTTCGGGGGGTTATTGATATATGTGTCACCAGTGTTGAAGACAAGGTAATCAACCTCAGCCTGGAGCGGGTCGGACTGATTCTTGGTATCGAAATCCCCAAAGATAATGTTGTAAACATCCTCAAGGGTCTCGGCTTCGGAGTGGAAGATCAGGGCGCCCAACTGGTTGTAAAAGTACCCACCAGGAGAAATGATATTACCCTGGAGGAAGACCTGGTGGAGGAAGTGGCCCGGTTATATGGCTACAACAATATCCCCACCACCCTGCCTGACGGCCCAACCACTCAGGGAGCGAGAACTTATGGGCAGCAAGTTCATGATTTAATCAGGAAAACCATCCTGAGCTGTGGTTTGACCGAAGTATTAACACTAAGTTTTTCTAATCAAAAACTATTGGATAACCTGCGGATACCCCAAGATGATTCCCAGCGCCGGGCGGTGGTGTTGCAGAATCCTCTCAGTGAGGAACAGAACATGTTGCGGACCACTTTAATTCCGGGGCTGTTGGAGGTTACGGCCAGAAACTTTGCCCGCCGGGTGAAGGATATCGCCATCTTTGAACTGGGTAATACTTTTGAGCCCACCACCGAAGGCAAACTGCCGGTAGAACATCTGACTTTGGCCGGAATGGCGCTGGGGCAAACTGCCCAGAACTGGCAAGGGAAGCCGGTAACCATGGATTTCTATTATTTAAAGGGAATTGTAGAAGCTCTTTTTACCGCCCTTGGTTTAACCGGGGTAAGTTATGCTGCCGAAAAGAGTAACCCGTCCTTCCATCCGGGCCGGACAGCCAAGGTGTTGGTAAAGGGTGAGGAAATAGGCATCATCGGGCAATTACATCCCGATGTGGCTGAAAATTTTGACCTTAGCGGAGAGGTTTATGCTTTCCAGTTGGCGGCAGATAAGTTGGTGGAAAAGGCTGATCTGGTGAAAAAATACCGCTCTCTGCCCAGGTTCCCCGGAATGGAGCGGGATATGGCTTTCGTGGTGGCCCGGGACGTGGAGGCGGCCAGGATACTGGAAATTATCCGGGCCAACGGGGGCGACCTGTTACAGGATGTAACCATTTTCGACCTATATCAGGGCCAGCAGATTAAGGAAGGCTATAAGAGTATGGCTTTCTCTCTGAAATATCAGGCTCCTGACCGGACTCTTACCGATGAAGAAGTCAACCAGGTACAGGCAGGGATTGAGGCCAAATTGGCTGAAGAGGTAGGGGCACAACTACGAGGCTAAAATTTTCGCAGTCTTAGCAGGAATTTCGCCCAATTTCACGAAGTATTGTTATAATTAGACACGGAAATTGGGAGGAAGTAGTCATGAGTGAGACCGTTACCAAGGTTGATGTGGAAATTTTCGGTGAAAACTATGTGATAAGGGGTAATGAGGGCCGAGAGCATGTCCTCATGCTGGCTAATTATGTAGACAAGAAGATGAAACAATTCAGCAACCGTAACCCCCGGTTATCGGCTTCCAAGGTGGCGGTGCTAACTGCTTTGAATATTGCTGATGAGTTAAGTAAGCTTCAGGAGGATTATGATAATCTGGTGAAGTTGATTGAGGATGAGAAGAAAAAATGATTTATTACGGGGCATATTACAATGCCCCGTTTTTTGTTATGGAAAAGGCAACCACGGAAACTTCCGGGGCGGGAGGCCGTGGGGGGGAACCTGGGGTTTTGATGCAGCAATCCCAACGGTAGGAGGGAAGCCGGAATTTAATCCGCCCCCAGCAGTACCGGCCTTGGTAGCAGTGGCTCTCGGAGCGGCGGTGTTGATTATCTTCGGGCAGTTGGGTTTATGGGGCAGGGGTTTTCCCCAGTGGGTATTTCATTGGGGGGTCTGGGGGTTAGTGATGTTTTTTATACTTAGATCAACCCTGGCGTTTTTTCATACCGAAAACTCTCTTCATGCATACTGGGATGTGCGGTTTTTTTCTCCATTAAGCTTTGTTATGGGCCTTCTTTGTTGGGTTGGGTTGTCTGTCTAGTAAATAATTTTTTACTTGTTGGACATCGTCTTTTTGACGTAAAATATGTTTAGGATATTTTAAACGTTATAAACTAAAAGGGGGCTATATTATGCTTCTACCTTGCCCTTGATGAAACCGTTTCTAAGTAAACCTTACTATGAGTCCTTCCAGAGCTTCGTGCTTCCTTTTTCCCAGCTGGTCATCGAAAAAAGAAAACAAGGTGAGGACTTTCTTTTATACAATGCCCCGGTGGCCATGTTTTTTCATACCTCGCCTTATGCCGATCCCCTGGACAGTACCATTGCTGCTACTTATGCTATGATTGCCGCAGAAGCCATGGGGCTTGGTACTTGCATGATCGGTTCGGTGGCACCATTACTGCAGTACAGTAAGCGCCTCAAGAATAAGTATGTTATTCCGCAAGAAAATAAGCTGGGAGTTATGCTAATTATGGGTTACCCCGATGTCTCTTTCCAACGGGCAGTGCGCCGCCGATTTGCGGCGGTTTCATATAATTGAAAGGACTGATAAATGATGGAATGGTTATTTTTATTGATGGCAATTATTTTGGAGGTTTCAGGCACAACATCTATGAAGTTATCCGAGGGTTTTACCAGAATTATCCCATCGGTGATGCTTTTCGTGTTTTATGCTTTAAGCTTGGCTTCTCTAACTATGGCCCTGAAAAAGATAGAAATTAGTATGGCTTATGCGGTATGGTCGGGTTTAGGTACTGTTATCATAGCTCTAGTGGGTATTTTATACTTCCAAGAGTCTGTTAATTTTGTTAAGGTAATAAGCCTCGGGTTAATAATTGCTGGTGTTGTCGGTTTGAATTTAAGCGGAGGTATGCGGTAAGGATAACCGGAGGAGGTCTTTGGATGATGGAATACTATGAAATAACGGAAGTGCGAAAGAATATAATCGAGGCCTTTGGACGTTCTTTTGCTTTATATGGGTTACCGGCTGTAACTGGGCATATCTACGGTGTTTTATATTTTGCCGCACAACCTTTGGGGTTGGAGGATATAGCTGGGGAATTGGCTGTGAGCAAGGCTACGGTGAGTATTAATATTCGTATTTTGGAGGGCTTTAAATGTGTGCGGAAAGTTTGGCAGAAGGGCAGTCGAAGGGATTATTATGAGGCCGAACGGGATTTTACCAAGGTTTTTATCGAGGTAATCAGAAATAATATTAAGAAAGAAGTGGAGATAACCACAGAAGCTATTGATAAAAGCATGGAGTCGCTGGCCGGACTGGTTAATTCTCCTGATAAAGGACTGCGGGAAAAAGCCAGAGTGGATTTAGGGCATCTTAAGCACCTGGAAAAACAGTATAAGTGGTATAGACGTTTAGTGGATATGTTCGGGACGGGAGAGAAGTTATGGCGGAAAATTACCTGTGACGGGGATTAACTTTTTTTTGATATTATCGCATTACAGTTATTTCAGTTAAACAGAGGGGTAGTAGGTATTTGTTTTATAAGGGTTTGAGGGATATAATAATAGATATACTTACTTGAAGCAGGTGGATGGTTTGCATAATGTAGAAATTGCCTGGGTCTTCTATGAAATAGCAGATCTGCTGGAGATAAAAGAAGATAATCCTTTTAAGCCCAGGGCCTACCGGAAGGCGGGCCGCACTATTGCTAAGTGGGACCAACCGTTGTCTGCCTTGAAAGAGGATGAGATTCGGGCCATTCCGGGGGTGGGGGCGGCCCTGGCAGCTAAGATAACGGAACTTCTTAAGACGGGTAAATGCGAGTACCACCAGAAATTACGGGAAGAGGTACCTTTGGGATTGCTGGAGGTTTTAGCCATACCCGGTTTGGGGGCCAAGACGGCCCGGACTCTTTACAGGAAATTGGGGATTACCACCATCGATGAACTGGAAGCAGCAGCCAAGGCTAGGAAAATCCGAACTCTGCCGGGGATGGGCAATAAAACGGAATTTGCCATCTTGCATGGGATAGACATGCTGCGAACCGGTTCCGGGGCGGCCCCGGTGGGAGTAGCCACTGCAGTGGGCCGGAATTTGGCGGAATTCTTGGCTGCTTTGCCGGAAGTGACTCAGGTAAGCCTAGCGGGTAGTACCAGGCGGATGAAGGAAATGATTGGCGATATAGATTTGGTGGTGGCTTCAGAAAAACCCGTAGAAGTAACGGGGCTTTTTGTCAAGCATCCTTCGGTAAAGGAAGTGTCGGCCCATGGTGAAAACCAGGTCAAGGCTATTACCTGGTTGGGCATTCAAGTAGACCTGCTGGTGGTTGGTCCCCAGGAGTACTGGGCAGCGTTGCACCATTTCACCGGCTCAAAGGAACATAATCAGCGTTTGCAGGAGTTGGCCGGAGAACGGGGGCTTAAGATTTATGAATACGGAGTTTTTCCGGAAGGGCAGGATGAATCCTTGCCTGTTAATTCAGAGGAAGACCTTTACCTGGCTTTGGGATTGCCCTATATTCCGCCAGAACTGAGAGAGGATGAGGGGGAAATTGAGGCGGCCCTGGAGGGAACCTTGCCGGACTTGGTGTCGGTGGAGGATATCAGGGGGGATTTGCACCTCCACAGTAAGTGGTCGGACGGGGTGGCCACCATTGAGGAGATTGTGGCGGCGGCCCGGCAAAGGGGTTATGAGTACATTGCTATTACCGATCACTCTAAGTCCCTGGCCATCGCCGGAGGGCTGAAAGAGGAACGGTTAATGGAACAGCACCGGTATATAGATGAGTTGAACCGGGGGTTGGAAGATTTCCGTGTCTTGCGAGGAATAGAGGTGGACATCCTATCTGACGGGCGGCTGGATTACGGGGATGAACTTCTGTCAGGGATGGATGTGGTTATTGCTTCTATCCACTCAGGTTTTCGCCAATCCCGTGAGGAGATGACTAAACGTATGTTATCAGCTCTAAAGAACCCCCATGTGAATATTCTAGCTCATCCCACCGGACGAATGCTGGGTCGCCGGGATGCTTACGAGGTGGATCTGGAAAAGGTCTTCGAGGCTGCGGCCAAATATGATAAAGTGTTGGAAATCAATGCTTCCCCGGACCGGTTGGATTTAAACGCAGAAAATGTCCGCCGGGCGGCCAAGGATTACGGTCTGAAAATAGCCGTCAATACCGATGCCCACCATATCAGCAAACTGGAGGATATGTATTTCGGCATCGGCACCGCCCGCCGGGGCTGGTTGGAGAAGAAAGATGTTATTAATACCTTTACTTTGGAGGAGTTGGGTAGGATTTTTGGGAAAAGGGGTTAGGGGATAGGGGTTAGGTTGGGGTATTCTTGGGAGAGGGGTTCATAGTTTGTAGTGCTGATAGCCGACCCAAAGAAAAACTTAGGAGGAAAAAAATGAAACTGAATGAAATTTATCGTTTGGCTGTGGAGATGGCCATGGAGAGCGATCCCCGGGGGCGGGAAGAGGTTAAGAAAACCTTGGATAAGGCTAAGAAGGCCTTTGAAGATTTGAAGGAAGATGAAAAAAAGGAATTTGACCAGGATAAATTATTTAACCCTTATAGCGATACCCGTATCCTCTATGGTGATGGGGAGCGGGAAGTGAAAGTCATCTTGGCCGGGGTAGATATTGAAGTAGGGGAGGTGCTGCTGGCGGAGCGGCTGACGGAAAAAGGCCGGAAAATTGATTTGATAATGGCTCATCACCCGGAAGGAAAGGCTTTGGCCGCCCTTCATGATGTCATGGCCATGCAGGAGGACATTTTGCATAAATTCGGGGTGCCCATCAATGTGGCCCAAGGGATTATGGCTTCCCGGATCAGTGAGGTGCAGCGGGGATTGATGCCTCTCAACCATAATAAGGCCGTGGATGCGGCCAGGATTCTTGACCTACCTATGATGTGTGTCCACACCCCGGCGGATAACCTGGTCACTACTTTTCTGCAAAACCTGTTGGTTGAGAAACAATCGGAAACCCTTGATGATATAGTTAAACTCCTGAAAGAGATTCCTGAGTATGCAGAAGCTGTCAAGGTCAATGCAGGGCCATTTATTTCTGTGGGTTCAGGCAAACGCAAGGCTGGGCGGGTTTTCGTGGATATGACCGGGGGGACCGGGGGTTCGGAAGATGCTTATGCCAAGCTGGCCCAATCAGGGGTTGGTACTATTGTGGGGATGCATATTGGGGAGAAACACCGTAAGGAAGCGGAGAAGAACCATATCAATGTGGTGATTGCCGGTCATTTGGCCAGTGATTCCCTGGGGATGAACCTGTTCCTTGACCACCTGGAGAAGAAGGGTGTGGAAGTAGTGGTCTGCTCAGGGTTGGTTAGGGTGAAAAGGGGCTAGAGGGTATTCCTTGGGGGTAGCTGTCAGCTATCAGTTATCAGCTCTAGGATAGAATTTTGGGTATATTTAATTATAGTTGCCTGGGGGCAGCTTTTTATTGGGAGGAAAGGGATAATGTTTGAGCGACCTGAATTGTTGGCTCCGGTGGGGAGTTGGGAGGCTCTGGTGGCGGCGGTGGAGAATGGGGCGGATGCCGTTTATCTGGGGGGGAAACTGTTTAGCGCCCGTCAGTATGCCAATAATTTTAGTGATGAAGAAATGAAGAAGGCCCTGGATTATGCCCATTTTCGAGGGGTTAGGGTTTTTGTTACCGTGAATACCCTTATGGCTGACCGGGAGTTGGAGCAATGCCTGGAATACCTGCGGTTTCTTTATGAAGCCGGGGTTGATGCGGTGATTGTGCAGGATCTGGGTTTGGTACGGCTGGGGAGAAAACTTTTGCCCGGTTTGGAGCTTCATGCCAGTACCCAGATGACGGTGCATAATCTGGAAGGGGTCAGGTTGCTGGAAGACCTGGGCTTCAACCGGGTGGTGCTTTCCCGGGAGGTTACCCTGGAAAACATGAGGTATATCAGGGAGAACTGCCGGGCCGAGCTGGAGGTTTTTGTCCATGGCGCCCTCTGCGTGTCCTATTCGGGCCAATGCCTGATGAGCAGCCTCATCGGGGGCCGGAGCGGCAATAGGGGCCGCTGTGCTCAGCCCTGCAGGCTCAAGTACAACCTGGTGGGGGAAAAAGGGGAAAACCTGTCCGGTGAGGATGTAGGCATGCACCTCTTAAGCCCACGGGATCTAAATCTGGTGGAGCATCTACCCCAGTTAATAGAAGCTGGGGTTAAATCCTTTAAAGTGGAGGGCCGCATGAAGCGGCCTGAATATGTGGCTACAGTAATCAGGATTTACAGGGAGGCTTTGAACCGGTATTTCCTGGCCAGGGATTATGCCGTTACGGCTGAGGATCTAAAGAATCTGACCCAGGTTTTTAACCGGGACTTTACCACCGGGTACCTTTACGGCAATGAAGGCAGGAACCTGATGAGTTTCAAACGGCCTAACAACCGGGGTCTTAGGTTGGGCAGGATTGAGAAGTTTAACCCCAAGACCAAGGAAGCGGAAATTAGTCTTGATGATGATTTGCAGGTGGGAGACGGGTTGGAGGTCTGGGTTACCCAGGGGGGCCGACAGGGAGTGGTGGTCAACTCTATGGCTGTGCAGGGCCGCCGGGTGGAAGGGGCCCGGGCCGGGGAAAGGGTGGCCATCCAGATTCCGGGTAAAATGCGACCCGGTGACCGGGTTTTCAAAACCCTGGATGCGGGGTTGATGAATCGTGCCCGCAGTACTTTTATCAATGTTAAGGAAGGCCGCAGGGTTCCGGTTAGGGCTGAAGTGAAGGTATCCCTGGGGCAGCCTTTGCTTATAACCATGACCGATGAGGACGGGAATAAAGGGGAGGGACGCACCGGTTTTCTAGCGGAGGCGGCCCGGAAAAGGCCACTTACCGAAGAAACCGTCCGGGGCCAGGTGGACAGGTTAGGCAATACCCCCTTTACCTTGCAGGAGTTTTCCTGTACTATTGAAGGGGAACTAATGGTTCCGGTCAGCGAGATTAACGAAGCCCGCCGCCAAGCGGTGGAACAATTGGAAGAACAGCGGCTGAGTAAGTACCGGCCTCAACCGGTTGACCGGAACAGCTGGCAGCAGAGTTGGCGGCAATTGGAGGCGGAAAGTGCCGAAAAGGTTGCTAATCAAGGGCCGATTCTGACCGTTGTAGAT
>JAJZSN010000124.1 GCA_021849745.1 Bacillota bacterium
AACAGTTCATGGTAAGTCCCTTCACTGATTTCCCCGTTCAAAAGTTTTTGACGAAGTTTACGTTTTTCTTTGGCCAGTTTACTTTCACGTGATTCTTCCCGGTTGTTTTGACTCTTTACCCGCCTATTAGCAGTTTCTCTTTCCATTTCCCGATTGCTAAAAGCTTTCACTACAATAATTACAATAATGACAACCAACGCTACCGTTGGAATGATTATCACGGAACTGCTTAATTGACTCCTACCGGTTTGAGCAGGTTGACCCGTAGCTCCTGAAGATCCCGGCTTCTGAACAGAGGGGTTAGGATCGTCTTTTGTGTAAGTGACCTTTAAGTCTACCTTATCACCGTTCTTTAAGTTAGCAGAATTAAGGCCATAAACCTGAAAACCCTGGTTGTCCTGCCCCAATAACCGACCCACTGGTTCCATTTTGAAGTCAGTTGCTTTTAAAGGCTGGAATACATTGATTTTGGCCTGGTCAACCGGCATAGTTGCCCGAAATTGATAGGTAAAAGCCTTATTTCCCGAACCCGGTAAAGGATTATAATAATACTCCAGGTGGATCGGGTAGCTGGCATTAGACTGGATCGGCTGACTTGGCTTCCAGACAAACTCGGCATAATCAGCTTTCTCCTCAACTCTTACTACCAGGTGGTTATCGTTGGTTGTAGAGGTTTCTTTGACAATGTTGTTAGTCATACCCTTTGGGACCTGGAAGCGCACCTCCCCGTTATAAGGCTGGCTGGATGTATTAACATAGTTAATTGAATAAAGAACTAAAACATCCGAGGTATCATACTCCGGCATCACACTTATGTCCAAAGTTGAGATCTTAAAGGGATTGCTACTTTCAGCGTAAACAGGCGTGGTGTAAACAAGAACTAAATAAAGTAGCATTGCTAGAACCTTAATTATATTTTTGTTCATTATTCAACCTCCCTTTTATTTTTTGCATACAAATTGTAGGTTAAATTTGTGTCAAACTGATGGCAGGAATCTGGCAAACTTGTAATAAAATCTCCTTAAAGATATTCCAGTAGACAAATTAAAGTTCGGGACTTAAAATAGATATGTCAGCTTTTTACAGATCAGTGAAGGCAGGTGATATTTTAGTGAAAAAAAGCAAGGTTCGAAAGAACCCTGAGAATCTATCAAGAAAGGTTATCCTCTGGGGGATGGGGCTACTGCTAGTTATACTATTTATCTTCATAGTTAAAGGACTTTCTTCCGCCGTAACCCCTTCTTCGTCCACTTCGGGTTCCTCAACGGCAAGTAATAGTACTTCCCCGACTGGAAGTGCTACTGCAGAAATAAAGGGTAAGGTACAGGAAGTGTCCCTGAATATTTCAGCCGCAGGCTATAACCCCAACAAGTTAGTAGTAAGGAAGGGAATTATAGTCCGGATTCTCACCAGTTCTACTGCGGACGCAGGATGTGAACGGGGTGTTATGATTCCTGATTTTAATATTAATGAACCTCTTGACATCGGTAGTGATGTCCTGGAGTTTACCCCTGACAAGACCGGTACCTTTGAATTCATGTGTCAAATGCGTATGACTAAAGGGATTCTTGAGGTAATTTCTTAATAGCAAATCAGCAAGTACCTGGGCTGCCACTGGGCCAACTTGGTTTCCGGAACCACTACATAATCCCCCTGAACTTCATACTTTAGTTCCTCAGGTGGATATTTTACACACCCACCCCCTATACCGAAAAGGTCGGTATTTCTCCAGCGGGTACCACAAGCCATACACACCAGATCCTTACCTTCTAGGTAAAACCTGGTCGAGTAACAGGACTCACAAATGCTGTGGTCAGCACAACCCTGCCGACCGTAGAAATATAGGCCATCAAGGGCATCACAGTTAGGTCCCCGTAATATTTCTTTTTCCCATCTCCACCCTTATACTCAGTGCGGATAATCTTATTCTGCCTGATGTCATGCAGCTGCGGACCCGGAAGAAGAAACCTGGACTTCCGGAGCGTCAATAACCCGCTGTACCCTGTGACCAATGACACCAGTGGCAAAACCCGGATTAGGGGAAAAGTTGTCCAGGGAAAATTCACGAAAAAGACTTTTGGGAGACATGCGCCAGACCTTAATTAATGCCTGAGCAAAGGCCAGAGGCTTTTCAGTAATCCGAATAGTAATATCATCAGCTGCTTTTTCCGTTTCATTGACCATTTTGTTAAACCCCCAAACTACCACCGGGGAAAAGAGCATTGCATCCCTTAGAAATTGCGCCACCCAGTTAAAGAGGGAATCCTTCCTCATAATATGGGCAACCTCATGAGCTAAAACAGCTTCAAGTTCATCTTGCTCCAGGATTTCCACAAGTTTTTTAGAAAGCACGATTACAGGATTCCTAAAGCCAAAAGTAAAGCACTGGGCATATTTTCTGTCAGTCATAATTAGATCGGGAGTTGTTACCCCTACCTTATTCGATACCCGTTTCAAAGTAGTGATTAGTGTCGGATACTCTTCTTCATAAACTAATCCATTACGTTTTACCAAACGTCGGCAAGCCCAAAGACTGACCCCAGCTTTGATTATAGCCATCGAAATTGCCAGAACAAACAATGGGGTCAGAATTATCGCCACGGCATTACTGACTGTACAAAAACCGGTAATCGGTCGGTCAAGTATGGTCAAACCCGTATTTCCTGTGGTTAATAGACAACGGGAATTAACATGAAAAACATAAGATATTACATAGGTAGAAATCGGTATAATTAACGGTATGAATAGTAATTGGGCTTTCAACCTGGGGTTATCCAATTTTAGCCACCGATAAACCAGGTAAACTAATCCGTATCCAAAGAAAGTGCCGGTAACAGTATAGATGATAAAGTGGTGAACATTCTCTTGTATTAAAATACTTACCACGGCAAACTCCCCCTTTGCTGTAGCCTTCCTTGGAATTATTTATCATTTAACGTTTTGATCACCAGAAAAAGTTCATTATAATAGCGCTCTACATGGACAACTTTAAAACCAGCCTGCCTTATTAATTCTAGGGTATTACGGTTCAAATGACAACCGTCACAGAGATGTTTCCATATGGGGGTCAATAAATCCTGTAGCCGACCAAGGACGGGATGATTTAACCTGACATGTTCAAAAAAAAGGACTTGTCCCTCCGGTTTACAAACCCTGCGGATTTCTTTTAAAGCTTTGGAAGGGTTAGGAATGGTGCAAAGAACCAGGGTGCCTACTACCGCATCGAAGGTATCAGCAGGAAAGGGTAGTTCCTCGGCATCGGCCAAAATGACTTCAATTGGGACGTTAGCCTTAGTGGCTCGCGGTAAAGACTGATCCCTCATCAAAGGTTCAGGTTCGATCGCAATTACCTTTTGAGCTTGTTGATAAAAAGGAAAGTTGAACCCCGTGCCTGAACCGATCTCAAGTACTTTTCCCTCAACATTTTGAAGTAGATTTTTTCTAATCTCCCGGAACTTTTTTCTTTCTAAAGGCTCCATCAAGGTATCATATAACCTGGGGAACCATTTACCCATTGCCTTTACCTCCAACATTTAGAATATCCTTTTCCCTTTTTAGGACCTATTCTTTATGGACAATTTACAGTTCCTCTATAACTATCGGTAGAGTAAAACCAAATACGGCACCTTCCCCAGGTTCACTTTCCACCGTTACCTGCCCACCATGTTTCTTAATAATCTCCTCAACAATGGCCAAACCTAGTCCCATACCACCTTTACCTCTGCTGCGGGCTTTATCAACTCTGTAAAATCGTTCCCAAATCCGGGCGAGTTCTTGTTTTGGAATACCGGGTCCGTTATCAGCGACCTCCACAAGGAGTTCATCAGTAAGCAACCGGGCAGAAATCAAGATTTTCTCTCCTTTCGGTGAGTAACGGATAGCGTTTTGTAACAGGTTATGCACTACTTGTTCAATCCGGTCTTCATCACCATAACAGTAAGGAAGGTCCTTTGGAACAACACTCTTGACAGTAAGGTTCTTTTCATCCAGCTGCGGTTTTAAACTTGCGGTAGCCCGGTTAATAACCGTCGTAATTGGAAACGCCTCCATATCGAAGTGTACCACTTGAGCGTCAAATCTTGATAGATCCAGGAGTTCATTAATCAGCTTGCTTAACCTACTGGTTTCCTTCTGGATAATAGACAGGTATTTGGCCTTTTCCTGTTCATCTCCCTTATTTTTCCCCTCAATAAGCGCATCCATAAAACCTTGAATTGAAGTTAGAGGGCTGCGTAATTCATGGGAAACATTGGCCACGAATTCTCTGCGCATCTTCTCATAATCTTCTAAGCGCTGAGTCATATAATTAAAGGTCTCACCTAATTGTCCTAACTCATCCCGAGACTTTATCCGAACCCGTTCTTCAAAATCCCCTTCGGCAATTCTACGGGCAACTTGGCTGACTTCCCGTAGAGGTCTAGTGATATACCTTGAAAGAAAAAAACCCAGTATTACTGACAAAATAATGCCCAAGATTGCGGTCCTACTTTGAAGCTCCCTCATTTTTGAGAAAGTATCGTTTATACCGGCCACGGGGGTATAGAGAATTACAGCCCCGATAAACTTTCCCTGCTCGAGGACTGGTGCAGCGGCCCGGATTACGGCTTCCTGAAAAAATTGGGATTGCCCCCTGCGCAAACTGACTTGCCCGGATTTTAGCTGTTGCAAGTCTGTAGCTTCTAAGACGTTACCTTCACAATGAATATGGTCAGCAGATGCGGCCAATACTTTTCCGGAATTGTCTATTACCCAAGCCTCGGTACCTAGGATGCGATCAACTCTGTTAAGGGAACTAATAACCGGGTGAGGATCTTGTCCACTTATCAGCAAGGGTTTAATAATATCCGCCAAGTCTTGGCTTTTAACTAAAAGTTCCTTTTCCTTAGTATCCATTAGATAATCTTGGACCAAAAGTAATTGCAGGCCGCCTACAACGGTTATACTAAAAAAAACCACAAGAACATAGGTAGCTAATATTTTTATAAAAAGACTAACCCTCATGATGTTGGCACCTCAAACTTATAGCCAACACCCCAAACTGTTTGGATAAAAAATGGTGCCTCAGGGATAGATTCAAGTTTTCTTCTTAGTCTTTTTATCGTACTGTCAATAGCCCGGGTATCCCCCAGGTAATCAAAACCCCAGACTTTCTGGATAAGTTGCTCACGGCTAAACACTATCCCGGGGTTGCTGGCAAATAGCCATAATATTTCATATTCCTTTGGCGTAAGTTCTATGTCTTGATCCTTTATTGTTACTCGATGAGTTAAGTTGTTAATGATAATTCCAGGATACTCGATTACTTGAGAGTTTGGTTCCTTAGTCTCTTTGAAGCGCCTTAATACGGCCTTGGCTCTAGCCAATAATTCTCTTGGGTTAAAAGGTTTGGTAACATAATCGTCTGCTCCAAGTTCTAGACCCAGGATCTTATCAAGGTCCTCACCTTTCGCAGTTAGCATAATGATTGGGGTATCCCCAATCTGCCTAATCTGGCGACAAACGTCCCACCCACTAAGCCCAGGCAGCATAATATCCAAGATAACCAAATCATAGTGACCCTGCTTATATTTAGTCAGGGCAGTTGGTCCATTATAGGCAATAGTTATGTCATACTCCTCGCTAAAATAGGTTCTGACTAGCTCACAGATATGTTCTTCATCATCGACAACGAGAACTCTATTTCTGTTCATCAATCTACCTCCACTGCTGGCAAGCACTAGTAGTCCAGGATGATTATATCGTCTCCGATAAGGGCAATTCGATATCCAACCAAAGCAAAATTGCAACCTTCTTCTACCTAACCATTATGCTGTACGTGTTCTAACCCTTCGCGGAAAAGATTAATAATATGCTCGTCATCAAGAGAATAATAGACCATTTTACCTTCTTTGCGGAACTTCACCAGCTTAAGGTTTCTTAAAATGCGTAGTTGGTGGGAAACTGAAGACTGACTCATCTCCAATACCGCAGCCAAGTCACAAACACAAAGTTCCTGCAGGGATAAGGACTGAATAATACTAATCCTGGTCGGGTCTCCCATTGTCTTAAAAGTTTCCGCCAGGCGAAATACCTTGTCTAAAGGAAGTAGTTGTTTTTTTACCTGTTGAACTGCTTCCTCGTTAAAATAAAAAACTTCACAGGTATCTTGTTTAGACCGCCTCGCCAAGAGATTCCCTCCTTTTTGAATAGTTTGAAAAAATATTCATATGTTCACTTTTATTATGTATTTAATATACTCTTGTGTCAACTGAATCTCCTATCATTAATTATTTCTTTGATTGGGCAAATCTTCTAGTTGCAGGAGTCTATAGATCTTAGCTTGGTTTAGCCTTCCACCTGCGGAATGACTTAACCCCCTCCAGTCTAGGAGGGGGTCTAATTTTATTTTGCCATATAACAAAATGTCAATATTTTTTAGGAAAGTATACAAACTATCTGGACATAATCTTAAAAGAGCTGAATTTTAAGGAGGAAAGATAATCTGTGTTAAGTGTTCCGTTATCTTCAACTATTATTGGCCTAGGAGTAGGGGGAGTAGGTATAAGTTTAGGAGGACTGGCCGCCTGCGGCCTGGGCAAAAAAACCGGCAAAGTTCTTGGCCTTATATTAGCTATCGCGGCTGGAATGATTTTTTCCCTACTGGCCTTTGAACTACTACCTGAGAGTATCGAATCAGGTGGAATAGCTATCACCTTTCTGGGCATTACGACAGGATTAATTTTAATTCTTCAGATAGAACGCCTTTTTCATAGGGTTGTAATCATAACTGACAATCCACAACGATCTCTGTTCATCCGGTCCGGCATTTTGTTTGCCTTGGGTATTGCTATTCATAACTTCCCGGTAGGTTTCGCTATGGGAGCCGGATTGGTCAATCAGCCAAAGGCTGGCTTTGACTTGGCTATAACCATGTTGTTTCATAACTTTCCTGAAGGGCTCGCCATGTCTCTACCTTTAATCTTTGCTGGTTTAAACCGGATATTCATCCCGGTAACAGCTTCTATAGTTGCTTTACCTGCCGGTGTAGGTTCCTTAATTGGGTCCATTTTAGGTATAATTAGCCCTTTCTTCTTAGCATTCTTCTTCGGTATTGCTATTGGAACGATATTTTTTGTAACCTGGCATGAAATTCTTGGCCATGCTAGGAAAAAGGTTGCCTGGACCTCTCTCCTGCCTTGTTTAGGTGTAGGGATGTTATTGGGCAAACTGTTTACTTTTCTGCTAATGTAATTACTGTTAGATCTGCTATTCTAAGGAATAAGCAACATTCACTAAGGGTGCCCCTTACGGAGAAGGTTCCTTAATTCCAATTACAATGACCCGATCTATCGCTTCTACCCGGTCTTTAGCTAATAGTTCCCGGCGGAT
>JAJZSN010000026.1:0-900 GCA_021849745.1 Bacillota bacterium
AAAAGCAGATCCATCTTTATGAGTGCATGGGTGTTGGGCTGCCGACCTAGATATAAATTTCCGGGAATCTAGGATAAATACAACCAGCCTGTTGCTAATCTCGCCATGGGACTTGAAGCTTCTTCTGCAAGTACTTTTTCTTAACCTAATATTAAAAAAATCTTTATACTCTTTGGGCCTGAGAGCTCCAATAGCTGATATATATGGCTGCCAATATCAAGACATGTTTCAATGGCGATCTGCAAGAGGTATTGAGCGGCTTGGAATGAACGAGTTTTTCCGAAAATCTGAGAATGACAAACGGCAAGTTCTTTTTATAATGAAACGTTTTGCTCAACTTTATCCAGTCGCATGATTACGGTGTCGATTATTTAACACTGAATTCACCTCTGTTAATTCTCCGTTTTCTGTAACTGTTATGAGTTCGTGGACCGGTTTAATATCCAGGTACTCCATCATAATCCGGGCCTCAAATTCATTTCTTTTCTGTTCAGATGATGAAAATAAAGGAATTCCTTTCGTGACAGGCTTGTCTAGGAAATACATCGGAGCCTCATTGATAAACAGAATACGATTTCTTTATTATTATTTAAAAATTCTTCAAGTCTAAGGGATATGTTTATCTCCGTCATTAAAGAGTTTTCCGGCACTGCCCCCTTTATCAGTTACATTTCATGTTGTTATTATAGACCACCATAGAAATAACTAACAGCCAATCAATCTTTAAAACAAGTGGATTAAGGTAAATGCGAAACTGATTAAATCCCCCAGTCTCTGGCAATAATACAGATTACCAAAATCTGTATAGGGGTGAAGCTGTTGCAAGTATTAGTCTCCAACTACGGTTCCTTCCTTGGCAAAAAGAGCGAGCGGCTGGTGGTGAAAGAGAACAACAAGGTG
>JAJZSN010000026.1:910-34811 GCA_021849745.1 Bacillota bacterium
GTACAGGAGGTTCCTTTCCATGACCTAGAGCAAATCACCATTGAAACCTCCGGGGCCTCTTTGTCCAGTGATGTCATCCGGGAATGCATGGAACACGGGATTCAGATTAACTTTCTCTCCTCCGGCGGTAAGCCTTATGCCAAATTAAGTTCGCCTAATCTTACCGGGACGGTGGTTACCCGGCGGGAGCAGGTGCTGGCTTACCTGGATCAGAGGGGGATTCAACTTTCCAAGGCTTTTGTTGAAGGGAAGATTAAGAACCAGGTTAATACCCTTAAGTATTTCGCCAAGTATCGTAAGACCCAGGATATGGACTTATATAATCAGATCTATGCAGGGATTAACCGAATCGAAGGCAACCTCAATGAGTTGAAGGACATCAACGGTACTTGTATTGATAACATTCGGAGCCAGTTGCTTTCGGTGGAAGGACGGGCCGCCAATGTTTACTGGCAGATGGTGAAAATCCTGACTTCCGATAAAATTGATTTTCCGGGGCGAGAGCACCGGGGGGCCAGTGACCCCTTTAACTCATTGTTGAACTACGGGTACGGCATACTACAAACCCAGGTCTGGGGGGCTTTAATTCTGGCCGGGCTGGAGCCCTTTGCGGGTTTTTTGCATGTGGACAGGCCGGGTAAGCCGAGTCTCGTTCTGGATATGATGGAGGAGTATCGCCAGCCGGTAGTGGATCGGGTGGTCATTGCCATGGTTAACAAAGGTACGGAAATAAAAATGGATGGGGATGGATTGGATACCCCTACCCGCCGGGATTTTGCGGATAGGATTTTTGAGCGGTTACAGAGTGATGAACGTTTTGAGGGGAAGAAATTCAAGATTCGCACCATTATTCAGCGCCAGGCCCGCCGGATGGCTACTTTTCTGCGTGGGGAAAGCAAGTACAAGCCATTTGGGGCGGGGTGGTAGAGTGAAGACCCTGGTCATCTACGATATTGAGGAAGATAAGGTGCGGAACAAGATTTTTGAGGCCTGCAAGGATTATGGTCTACAGCATATTCAGTACAGTGCTTTTTTTGGTGAGCTTAACCATAACCGGCGGGAGGAACTGAGTCAGCGGCTGCGGAAAACCCTCGGGCGGAAGCGGGGAAAGATTTCTATTTTCCCCATGTGTGACAAGGACTTGCGGTTAATGAAGGAAATTCTGGTAGAGCCGGGATTGGATTTGTATGTTGAAGCTGAGGGTTAGTGATATCAAGCAGTTTGTTTACTGCCCGCGGATTTTGTATTTTACTTATGTCCTCCCGGTGGATAAGAAGGTAACCAGGAAAATGACTTATGGGCAGGAGCGCCATGTGGAACTGGATTGCCTGGAAAAAAGGCGGAAACTCAAACGCTATAATCTTGCAGAAGGTGAGCGGAAATTCCATACCCACCTTTATTCGCCACGGCTGGGGTTGGAGGGGAAATTGGACCTGCATATTATTTGTGGGCAGGAGTTTTTCCCGGTGGAATTCAAAAACACCTTAAAAGGGCCAGGGCTTAACCATAAGTACCAGCTTACTGCTTATGCCATGCTGCTGGAAGATGTTTACCGGCGTCCGGTGCGGTACGGGTTTATTTATCTGATTCCTACGGGGACAATTCATGAATTGGAGATTACCCCTAACATGCGCCAGCACGTGAAAGAGATTATGACCAAAATACGATGCATGGTTAAGGGCCAGTCCATGCCCGGAACGGCTATCCGGAAACAAAGGTGCGTTGATTGTGAATACAGGAAGTTTTGTGGGGATGTGATTTAAAGGATGTATTTTCTTACCGATGAGGAAAGAAAGCAAGTAATCAAAGGGTTTTTGCCCAAATCCAGGGAGTTGGGGGTTGCTGAAGAACTCAGGGGCTGGAATTGGCACGTGCCACCTTTGGCCCCGGTTTATGACCTGCGTTTAGGTGTTTATGAAATTGCCGGGAAGTATTGTAATTCCGGGCGGGATGTTTACCTGCGGAAAATTGATGGTATCAAGGCCCAGCCAAATAAGGATATGATTCGTGGATCCGTGTTTCATGAGGTTTTGGTGAATATTCTGGTGAGGGCCAAGCGATTAATTTATACTCATGGTGTTGCCAATTACCAGGCTGTTTTGAAAGGGTTGCAGGAACTTGTTGAGTTGGATTTGGAGAAATATAAGCATATCTTGAGTAAGGATGAGGTCGAGGATTTGAGGCACAAAGTTGAAATTATTTCCGTATTTGAATCGTCCAGGATAAGCGCCAGGATTCAGGAAATCCTAATAAAGCAGCCCTATATCGGCGAGGATTCTCTGGTGGCTCTGGCTATTCCGGTGGTGGTGGAGCAAAAGCTGGACGGCTCTTTTCTGGGTTTGAGCCGGAACTTGAGCGCTGATGCTTTTACTTTTTCTGAACCTATGGTTGTGGATCTGAAGTTTGGGGGTAAGAAGGATTTCCATCGTTTAAGTACCACCGGTTATGCTCTGGTGATGGAGGCTGTTTATGAGTTTCCCATAAATCTTGGTTGCATTGTTTATGCGGAGTTTAAGGATGACCGGTTGGTGGTGACGAAGGATATTCATATTATTGATGATGAGTTGCGCCAGTGGTTTATTGAGGAGCGGGATGAAAAAATGCGGATGATCTACGAGGAGATTGACCCTGGTTTGTCGAATAAGTGTTATGATAGTTGTCCGCATTTTGTGGTTTGTTGTAGTTGAGGAAGGAAGTGGTAATTTCGCAAATAACCAGGGTTTTTGAGCAGAAATTAGATTTGCGAAATTTTCGCCGATGTTGTGGGAGTTAGGGTTTGCCAAAACCCTTGCTGGATAAGGGTTTTGGCATTGGCACCACGGTCGGTTACACCTCTAGCCCTAGTGAAAAAGGGACTGAAAGGTAATAGAACTTTGGGGGTGACCGTCTGCCTCTCCCGTTACACCTCTAGCCCTAGTGAAAAAGGGACTGAAAGCTGTATACCAAGCGTGCAGGTAATGTCAAAGTAACTAGTTACACCTCTAGCCCTAGTGAAAAAGGGACTGAAAGTCCTGGTAGATTCTAACTTCTCAGCGACTGCTTTAGAAGTTACACCTCTAGCCCTAGTGAAAAAGGGACTGAAAGACTGAATCCTTTACAGGGCGGTGAGGTAAATACCATGTTACACCTCTAGCCCTAGTGAAAAAGGGACTGAAAGCTTCCCCAAAGGTGGGGAGTACCAAGACGTTCTTGAGTTACACCTCTAGCCCTAGTGAAAAAGGGACTGAAAGTTCTTTTTCTTCTGGGGTTGCGGTATGCCATGCCTGGTTACACCTCTAGCCCTAGTGAAAAAGGGACTGAAAGCCGGATGTTCAGTGGTTTTGCGGTTCAGGATTTTAGGTTACACCTCTAGCCCTAGTGAAAAAGGGACTGAAAGGCTATCGCAAAAGCATACTGGGAGGCCAAACAAAAGTTACACCTCTAGCCCTAGTGAAAAAGGGACTGAAAGTGAATTGGCTGCCTATGTTGCCGGTACCTCCGGGCACCGTTACACCTCTAGCCCTAGTGAAAAAGGGACTGAAAGCGAACTAAGGACCGGTAAAGAGCATAAAGATGCTAGTTACACCTCTAGCCCTAGTGAAAAAGGGACTGAAAGCCAGACCTGCCGCCAGGTATTCGTACATTTTAATAGGGGTTACACCTCTAGCCCTAGTGAAAAAGGGACTGAAAGATTAAGACCAATCTCCAACCCAACTTTGATTGTAGAAGTTACACCTCTAGCCCTAGTGAAAAAGGGACTGAAAGTACTTCTAACCAGGTTTTGGCGGAGTTAACGGCTCTGAGTTACACCTCTAGCCCTAGTGAAAAAGGGACTGAAAGGACTCAACAATGGGAAAGGTGTGGTTTTTGCTACCGGTGTTACACCTCTAGCCCTAGTGAAAAAGGGACTGAAAGCAAATAACCTCTAAATGAAAGCGGAGAAGTAGGCAGAAGTTACACCTCTAGCCCTAGTGAAAAAGGGACTGAAAGTTCATGCTGTTTCCACGGACTCTAAGGGCAAATGAGGGTTACACCTCTAGCCCTAGTGAAAAAGGGACTGAAAGTGCCATTGCCGGGCCTGTCTGTAGTGGATGGGGATCTAGTTACACCTCTAGCCCTAGTGAAAAAGGGACTGAAAGTGGGTAGTGCGCTGGGAACAAGTTCTAAATTGGAAGTGTTACACCTCTAGCCCTAGTGAAAAAGGGACTGAAAGTACAAGAAGATGCTGGACAAGATTGACCAAGAGGCCAGTTACACCTCTAGCCCTAGTGAAAAAGGGACTGAAAGGTTTCGCCAAGGTTAGCTTCAAAAACTTCCTTCATTTGTTACACCTCTAGCCCTAGTGAAAAAGGGACTGAAAGACCATAACCCCAAAAAAGAGGCACGCCCCATCCCAGTTACACCTCTAGCCCTAGTGAAAAAGGGACTGAAAGATGTACTGGCCTGGGGATTGGTCAGGTGGCTTGTCACGTTACACCTCTAGCCCTAGTGAAAAAGGGACTGAAAGGAAGATGGATGTCAGCAAATATTTCTATAGGGTAAGTTACACCTCTAGCCCTAGTGAAAAAGGGACTGAAAGAGGATGTACCAAGGCGAGCCGTAAACGGGAGGAGAGAGTTACACCTCTAGCCCTAGTGAAAAAGGGACTGAAAGCTTGATAACCAAGGTTCTAAATCCACTGGCCCAAGCAAGTTACACCTCTAGCCCTAGTGAAAAAGGGACTGAAAGACTTTTTCACATGCTTCATCAGATATTTTGTTTTTTGTTACACCTCTAGCCCTAGTGAAAAAGGGACTGAAAGCAGGTAGGCAGATTGTATCGGGGCCACGTTTTAAGGAGTTACACCTCTAGCCCTAGTGAAAAAGGGACTGAAAGATGGCCTGCTCCTGGGTGGTCACGGCCTTGGCTGCAAGTTACACCTCTAGCCCTAGTGAAAAAGGGACTGAAAGACAATAGTTTCAAGATTATTAACCATATTAGGAAATCGTTACACCTCTAGCCCTAGTGAAAAAGGGACTGAAAGCGCTCTAACAAGTAATCATGGCTGTTCTTTGAATAAGTTACACCTCTAGCCCTAGTGAAAAAGGGACTGAAAGTGGCGAGGGCATTAAGGCTGGCGAGGGCATTAAGGCGTTACACCTCTAGCCCTAGTGAAAAAGGGACTGAAAGACATCATGACTTCCATCAAAAATCTTTTCCGGCCCAAGTTACACCTCTAGCCCTAGTGAAAAAGGGACTGAAAGCAGCGTTACGGGGAGAAGGAGGAAAAATAATGCGTGATGTTACACCTCTAGCCCTAGTGAAAAAGGGACTGAAAGCCCTCCAGGAGCGTTGCTCGGCGGCATCGGTGATTACGGTTACACCTCTAGCCCTAGTGAAAAAGGGACTGAAAGAAAAGCTAAGTATTGGCATGGTTCCGAAGAAGGCTTAGTTACACCTCTAGCCCTAGTGAAAAAGGGACTGAAAGTTTGGTACCTACATGGCCCAGGAATACCTTCATTTTGGTTACACCTCTAGCCCTAGTGAAAAAGGGACTGAAAGCTTATTAATCAACTCCTGTGCTTCGGACAATAACCGTTACACCTCTAGCCCTAGTGAAAAAGGGACTGAAAGGGATAATGGTCATATACTTTGCAGGAATAAGGCTTACGTTACACCTCTAGCCCTAGTGAAAAAGGGACTGAAAGCGGTGACGATTTCGCCGACAGGGATATCGCCTTGCCAGGTTACACCTCTAGCCCTAGTGAAAAAGGGACTGAAAGTGCCAGTCTGACCATGTTTCTGCTAAGTATTTACCTTGTTACACCTCTAGCCCTAGTGAAAAAGGGACTGAAAGGGACGATAACGAGTATTCCCGGGAGTTGTTTGACCAGTTACACCTCTAGCCCTAGTGAAAAAGGGACTGAAAGTCTATCCATACCATCCTTAAGCATTTCCAAAATAGAGTTACACCTCTAGCCCTGACTGAAAAAGGGACTAAAAGGGGAAGGATTTTCTACCGTTACTGGAGAACTAATTAAAATTTAATAACAAACACATGATTGGAGGCCATATGAATAACTATACTGCTACCGAAAAAGATATACAGAGAACCATCAGCGATTTTGAAATATTTTGCAAATATCTTGAAGATAATCGACCAAAACTAACCAAAACAAGGGAGGAACTGGGCAAAAAGGACTGCTATGCTATTAATGCGCTGCTTTCTAGGCCAAGAGATTTTGATGGACCCAAATACATGCAGCCTTTGTATCCAACAATCAATCTATTTTTCCACATCATCATGCAAACCGGGCTGTTTACCATTGATTACGGTAAGAGTGATAGCTTATATCTCATGGCTACTCCCAAGCTGGAAAACTACCGAAAATTAAATCCATTTAACAGGTATCTATTGTTATTCAAAACTTACTGGACACAAATCGATTTTGATAAGCTTTATGCAGGGACACTGATTTCTTTTCGGGATTTCAAAAATATTGAACGGGCATTTGAATTGATTGCTAATGCTGAACCTAAAGTGAGAATTTCTGCCAATTTTGAGGATTATAGTCATGGACTTGACCATGCAAACCCTATCCACAATTTGTTTCTATGGATAGGATTGATAGTACATCACCTAAGGGACTTTAATTTTTGGGAATATGAAGAAACGCATATACCGAAATTTAATTCAACTAAGAAAGATATTCAGGTCAAATCAGTTACTCCAACCTCTCTGGGTATAGCAATGATAAATGCCTGTCGCAGTCGGCCTTATGAGAAATATAATGAGAAATATAACGAGGGTTGGGATGAGGGGTACATTGAAGTCAGCTGGTCGGATACTCAGATTAGGCCCATATTCCGTGAAATGGTATCGACGCAGTCTTTATCCACAAAAAATAAAGAACCCTTTGAGAAGGCTTTTGAACCTATATTCCCCAATAATGCAATTGATGGCAATGCGATTATTAAAGTTTTAGAGTCAGAGGCAAAAAATAACCCAGTGTATAACGGGAATACCTATATATTCAAGGTTTGGCTTCGCAAGAATCTTTGGCGGCGAATCAAGCTGTCTTCGGTTCATACACTACAGCATCTACATGATGCAATCCAGGATGCTTTCGATTTTCATAATGACCATCTGTATGCCTTTTTCATGGATGGGAAGCCTTGGTCAAAAGATGTATACTGGGATAAGAAAGCCGATGAGAAACCAACAGCAGACAAGGCAGTTATTGGGAAACTTGGTCTTGTCCCAGGAAAGCGGTTATTATACCTCTTTGACTTCGGCGATGAATGGCAATTTAACGTGCAACTGGAGGAAGTCATGGACTCCAAAACCGTACCGATAAAAGCGGAAGTAATTGATAAAAAAGGGGACTCACCTGAACAGTATCCTAGTTGGGAGGATTAAAAGGTTCTTATGTCATCACCCCAACCTTTTATCGAAATAATCAAAGGCGGCCTCCAGACCACCGTCCAGGATTTGGGCCGCCCCGGGTACCAGCGCGCTGGAGTGGTGGTGGGCGGGGCCGCCGACAACCTCTCCGCCCGGCTGGACAACCTTTAAGGGTAATTGCCGGGCCCCAGCAGGAATGGTTCACCCCAGAAGCCATGGCAAGGCTGTTGACCGGGGAGTTTACTGTGACTTCCAGGTCAAATCGTATGGGTTTGGTGCTGGATGGCCCGCTTTTACCCAGGGCCAGGGAGGATGAATTCATCTCCGATGCCACTACCTTTGGCAGCATCCAGGTTTTGCCCGGCGGTCAGCCGGTGGTTCTGATGGCTGAAGTTATGTAGATAGGTAAATCATTTTAGACGAGATATTTTTTGATATATATACTGGAACGCTGCTTGATGGATACCGTAAAATAGCTAGCGTACACTTGAGTCTAGCAATTGTTTTCGGTTGTCTTTTTCTGGCTGTCGTGATGCATTGGTATCCCGATTATGCTATAATAGAAAAAAATGTATGAAAGGGGATGAATGCGATTAATCCTTACATATCTGTCCTTGTATATTTCCTGGCTGTCTCACTGGTAATCATAGCCGCTACCTTCCTGTTTAACCTGGTGGTCAGGTACAAGGTTTGGGACGAAATTCACAGGGGTAATGTGGCTGTGGCCCTGTCTTCCGGCGGGGTAGTCCTGGGGGTAGCCAACATCATGCACTATGCAATTCGTACCAATGATGATTTGATTAATACCCTCATCTGGGGCGGTTTTGGTACCGTCTTGCTGCTGGCCGTTTACCTGGCCTTTGAATTGTTAACCCCCAAGCTGCCGGTCAGTGAGGAGATAGCTAAAGGTAACAAGGCTGTTGGACTGATTTCCTTCTTTTATTCCTTGGCCTTCAGTTTCGTAATCGGGGCCAGTATTACCTAAGGGGGTTCAGGTGTGAAAGATATATACATTTATGAATCTATAGATTCCTGGTTAAAAGAGGAGCCTGAGGCCACCCTTAAGGGTTATGTCCAAAGACATACCGACCTCCTGCTGGAAATCAGGGATGATAAGGGCTTCACCCAGTTTATCAATTTGTCCAAGTTGTTTGCGGTGGTATACTAAATGAGGAAAAAACTCAGCCAGGTGGATTTGCTGCAAAACTACCGCAACTGGCGGCAAGGAACCGGAGTTTTTGAATGTTTCCTCCGGGCCACTCCCTTTGTTTCATTACGACATTACCCAGATATGGAATTAGATTTATCGCCGCCGGAACTGCCGGAAGAGGATAGAAAACTGATTGCCCTAGTTGAAAAGCGCCTGAACCTGGAAACCTTATTAGTGGCAGACCTCGCCGCAGAAAGGGCGGCCGGTTGGGCCTATTACCTGCAAAAGGCCTTGGGAAGAAAGCCGGTATTGGTTTTTAACAACCCCTTGCACCCTAAGGGTCTGGTCGGCAATGAAGATTTCATCAGGGTACTTCTGGCCGGAGGGGAACATCTGGAGACTGTCAGCGAGGCAGTCGGCTATGCCTTTATCCTGGATTACAGCCGTTACGGAGATTTTTCCCCGGAAGAGTTTCGGGAGTTCTTTAATAATCAGTATGAATTATCGGATGAAGATTTGCCCCATAGGGATTTATTAAATTTTTGCGGTATTAACAGGTTAGTGGTGGTAAGCGGGCAGCCTATCAAGGAAGACTTGGCTTATTACCTGCAGTATATTGAGAATCAGGGCCTGGAGGTTCTGATGGTTAACCCGCAGGAGGGTGAAGATATTGACGGAAGATAACAAAGCTATCCAGGACCAAGATAATCGTGAAACTGGGGAAGAGGCAGCCAGGGTCAAAGGATTGTTGGGCAAGAACAAGGCAGCAGCCCTTGGTTTGGCGGTTCTTCTAGCCACCGGCACATTGCTGACCGGTTGTGGCGGCCCGGAGCGGGAATCGGCCGGGGCCCAATGGGAAGTAGTAGAAGATGAAGAAGAGGATGAGGAGGCTAATACCTTCTATCATGGCGGTTATTTTGCGGCAGGGTATTTTTTGCGCAGCGGCCGACCGGTGATAGATTTGGATGGCAAGGTTAAATGGAGCAAACCCAAAGGTAAGTATAAATCCGGAGGCTATGGTGCCATCCGGGGCGGCAGCGCTATTAGTTAAGGCGGAGTATATGTTTAGTCAACGGGATTTTACGGAAAAGCTATTATTCGATTACTACCTGGTGAGTTCGGTACGGGAAGGGGAGGTGGCTTCCCGGTTTCCTTTTTATCTGGACCGGGGGGTTTTTGAGGAAATGAAGGGGGCGGCCCTGGTATTAGACGGACTGGTCAGGAGGCTGATTGAGGCCTATTTGGCAGGGGAATCTAGGGTAGACCTTTATGTAGAGGAGTTTCCACATCAGCAAAAGGTTCAGGGCCTCAACTTACCATTACCTCCTTTCTTCTGGGTGCGTTTTGATGCCTTTGTTAGACCGGAAGGCGGCATTTTTTACACTGAGTTCAATTATGATAAGCCCTGTGCTCAGCGTGAACTGCTGTTTAATAACCTGATGGATCCCCTGGGGAATCCTAACCGCAATTTCCGGGAGGAATTTGTAAAGGGTCTTGAACAACTATGGGCCGCTTTTGGCCAAGGAACTCCTAATCCGACCGTGGGAATCATGGTGGACCCTAACCATTACGAGGAACTGCACCTGGCCTATCTGTATAAAGACTTGTTGCAAGATGCAGGGTATCCTTGCGTCATCGCCGGGGGCAAGAACTTTAAGGTATCCGGCAACCGGGCCTACGCCTTCGACGAGGCGGTAGATATACTCCTGCGCCAGTATCCTATGGAACATGGTGATGAAATAGAGAATTACCCGGCCCTGCTGGAATTGTATGAAGGGGGTGGGGTATTGCTGGTCAATGACCCCAGAGCCCTTCTGGGTCAGGGGAAAGCACTTTTTGCCACTCTTTGGGAACTGGTGGAAAAGGGCGGTTTTCCCTTATCCGGGGAAGAAGAGGAGGCCATCCGCAGAACCATCCCCCGTACCTGGTTGTATGGTACTGCATGGCGGGAGAAGCTGCGGGCGGAAAAAGATGCTTTTGTTGTTAAAGGTAACTACAGCCGGTATAGTGAAGAGGTTTATATCGGGCGGCTCCACACCAGGGAGCAATGGGATAAGGTTTTGGAGTATCTTGATGAAAACGCCAAATTACATATAGTCCAGGAGTTTTGCCCCAGTGAGCCATGGGTGGTGCGCAAATACAGCGGCCAAAGTTATGGAGACACCACAGCTTATGGTAACTTCGGGGTGTATCTGATTAACGGCGCTTTCGGCGGCTTGTGTGCCCGCTGGAGCGGCGATTTGCTGACTTCCGACCTTTCCTGGTTTAGTCCGGTAGGTATCCGGGAACATTCCTTGACTTTAAACCACTGGTGGGCTGAACCGGTACAAGGCGAGAAAAACCCTTCAGCATCCAAGACTCTTTCCGGAGGTCTTGAGCCTTCGGCACTGGTATCCTGCCAACGGAAGCAAATCTGGCGGGATATCTACGATCGGGCCGCTTTCACCCTTGACTACACCGGCGGCTATACCGGGGACCAGGAGGCTTTTGCCCTGTCCTGCCTGGAATTGGAGCAGCCCCTGGTGGAGGAGTTGTACCGGGCTTCGGAGGGTTTTCTCCGGGTTTTCGCCAAGACCCTGGACTTGGTTCTGGAGCAACCTCAACTATTAGGCCCTGTGCTGGGCATCAGTGAACCTCTGCTGGACTTGGTTGCCAGCAGACAGACTTCGTCCCTGGGGTTATTGGGCCGCCTGGATTGGGTAGTAGACCACCAGGGCAGGCTGAAGCTCCTGGAATACAACGGGGAAACTCCCGCCGGTCTGTTGGAAAGCGTCGGCCTTAACCCCTTGGTAGCTAAAGCAGCCGGGGAGAGGGGGCGCCGGTTGGGTAAAGATCCTAATCAGGGTTTGCCAAATTTAATAAGGGCTGAATTTACCAGGATTGTTGAAGATTTTTCCCGGCAGCGGGAGATTAAAACTATTGGTTTTGTTAGTTCTACATATTATGAGGACTGGTACCACACCCGGCATCTTTTGGCACTGGTTAAGGAACTGCCCTATCAAATGGTATTAGGGGAAGTCTCCGGGCTTCGGACTCTAGAGGACCGGCTATGGCTGTATGATACCCCTTTGGATGCTGTTTTTCGCTACTATCCCCTGGATTGGCTGGAAGATTTCCCGGGGGTATTGGCCGTCCTTGGCCGGGGAACGATGAGTATCAATCCGGTTCATACCTATATCCTCCAGAGCAAGGCCTTGTTGGCCCTCATCTGGGAATTGGCTGAAAAGGGTTACTATGGCCAAGAGGAGCTGCAGCTTATCCGCCAGTACCTACCCAAAACCTCTCTGACACCTCAGGGGTTGGGGGATTTTGTGGTCAAACCTTACTTTAGCCGGGAGGGCCAGGGTGTAGTATACTCAGAAGATTTGCGGCCCGGTCAACTGCGGGAGCTTTCCGAAGAGGACGTGGTTTTCCAGGAGCGGGTCTACCTTCAGCAGTTAGGGATAGATTTGTATCATGGCCAAGGGAAAAGCCGTGTACCGGCTTTTCCGGTGCTTGGGGTTTTTACCGTGGGGGATAAAGCTGTGGGGATTTATACCAGGGCCGGCGCCGGAGTGACAGGTAAAGAGGCGGTCTACCTGCCTGCCTTTATACGGGAGTGATTTAAAAATGAGTAAAATTAAAAGCGTTGACAAAAACGGCAAATATACCATTCTTATTGTGGGAATTTCATTTCTGGTCATATTGGCATTCATTATATATTTTCTGTTATTCTCCACTGCCAAAGATTACCGGTTGATTAACCTTGAAGTGAGGGAAGCCATGATTGCCCAGATGGATAATTCGGATAAACCCTGGATTAGGGTTTCGGTACCCGGTTTGGAAAATGAGAAGGAACTATGGATAGAAGTCTCGAAGAATTTCTACAATGGTCATTATCACGGTCAACAAGTGGGTATCTTATTGGGTCAGTATAACGAAAATGATAAGAAAATGGAAAAAGGCAAGAGGTATATGCGGCTTAAGCGGCAGATTTGGGGAGCGGAAGAAATCTATAACAGCCTGGAGGAAGCTAAGGCCGCCAATCCAGTGAAAAAGTATACTTCCTTCGGGAAGGTTGTGGAGAAAGATCAGGGAGTACTGGTTCTCGACCTGGATGGCAAGAAGGCCAGGTCGGTGGTGGAGAAGGAGTTATATGACCGGATTAAGGTGGGTGACACCGTAAAAGGGCGGTTTGAGAGTATCGGGGAGTACACCAAGTTTTTCGGAATTGAGAAAGGATAATCACAGCTACACGGCTGTGAAAAAATGAGAGAGTGCACATTAAAAACAATAAAAACAATAAAAATGATTAACCACGGAGAACACGGAGAGTATATATACCATAAAAGATTCTATAGCTATTCAGGTTAACTTTCCGTTAAAAAACTACCTCTTTTCCGAAATTTTTGTTATACTAGAGGAAGTGTTGTTTAAAACAGGAGGTAGTTTGACAGTGAAGATTAGAAATATTGCTATTATCGCCCACGTTGACCATGGTAAAACCACCTTGGTAGACGTGCTGCTGAAACAAAGCGGAATTTTTCGTGACAACGAAGTAGTTAATGAGCGGGTTATGGATTCCAATGACCTGGAGCGGGAACGGGGAATCACCATCCTGGCTAAGAATACCGCCGTTCATTATAAAGATACCAAGATCAACATCGTGGATACCCCCGGTCATGCCGATTTCGGCGGGGAAGTGGAACGGGTGTTGACCATGGTTGACGGAGTATTGTTGGTAGTTGATGCCTTCGAGGGACCCATGCCCCAGACCAAGTTCGTGTTGGGCAAGGCCTTAGAACACAAGCTTCATCCTGTTTTGGTGGTCAACAAAATCGACCGCCCGGATGCAAGACCCCATGAAGTTATTGACGAGGTCTTTGATCTGTTTCTGGAACTGGGAGCTGATGATGAGCAGTTGGAGTTCCCCATTGTTTATGCTTCGGCTAGGGGTGGCTACGCCAAGCACGAGGTAGAAGATAATTCCGATAACATGGAGCCTCTCTTTGAGGTTGTTTTAGAACACGTTCCTGCACCTTCCAGTGACCCTGAAGGGACCTTTCAAATGCTGGTGGCCAACTTGGAGTATGATAACTATATTGGCAAGTATGCCATCGGCCGGATTAACCGGGGGGTGGTTAAAGCGGGGGCTGTTGCTGTTATCCGCCACGATGGCAAAACCGACCGTGGCAAAATCGTTAAGCTTTTCACCTATCAAGGCCTCCGCAAGATTGAGGTTGAGCAGGCGGTGGCTGGGGATATCGTGGCCATAGCCGGGCTGGAGGATGTCAACATCGGGGAAACCCTGGCCGATCCGGCCAACCCGGAACAACTTCCGGTAATCACGGTGGATGAACCCACCCTCACCATGACCTTTATGGTCAACAATAGTCCTTTTGCCGGGCAGGAAGGGGAGTATGTTACTTCCCGGAAATTGCGGGAACGCCTCTATAAGGAGCTTGACTCCAATGTAGCCCTGCGGGTAGAGGATACCGACAGCCCTGATGCCTTCCAGGTTTCCGGTCGGGGTGAACTGCACTTGTCCATCCTTATTGAGAATATGCGCCGGGAAGGTTACGAACTCCAGGTTTCCAAACCGGAGGTTATCTATAAAAAGGTTGACGGCCAGGTTCTGGAGCCGGTGGAGAACCTTATCGTGGATATCCCCGAAGAGGCCATGGGTCCGGTAATGGAAAACCTGGGCCGCCGTAAAGCCGAGATGGTCAATATGATTAATAACGGCAACGGCCAGATGCGCCTGGAATTCAAAATCCCGGCCCGGGGACTCATCGGTTTTCGCTCCGAATTCCTGACGGAAACCAGGGGTAATGGCATCATGAACCATACCTTCCACGGTTATGAACCCTTCAAAGGGGATATCAAGACCCGTTACCAGGGCGCCCTGATTGCCTTCGAAACAGGAGAGTCAACCACCTACGGGATGCTGGGAGTTGAAGACCGGGGAACCTTATTTATCCAGCCCGGTACCAAGGTTTATGAAGGGATGGTCATTGGCCAGAACAACCGGGAACGGGATCTGGAGGTTAACGTATGCAAGAAGAAACAGCTGACCAACATGCGGGCCAGCGGTTCTGATGACACCGTGAAGCTAAAAGAACCCAAGAACATGTCTCTGGAGGAGGCCATTGAGTTCATTGAAGATGATGAATTGGTGGAGGTTACACCCAAAAGCTTCCGCTTACGCAAAAAACTATTAGATAAAAACGACCGGGCTCGGGCCGCCAAGCAGGCCAGTCTGATGCAAGCCCAATAATAACAACAAGGGCAGTTTAACTAGATAGGTTGGTTAGTTTTGATGTACTCCGGCGGGTGGAATCTTCCACCCGTCTTTCTTTGTATAAACAATTGTCTTGAGGGAAAAAGTAGGTTAAGGAGGAGGGACCGTATGAACGTATTCGGAGAGGTATTATATCAAACCATTTTGGCTTATTGTGCTATTCTTCTTTATGCCAGGATTCTCGGCAAACAACAGGTGGCTCAGCTTACTCCTTATGACTACATAAACGGGATAACCTTTGGTTCTATAGCCGGCGCTTTGGCAGCTGATACTGATCCTACCAAAACGGTGGCCCACCTCACTGCATTGACATTATTCGCTTTGATAACCTTTGGGGCTGCTTATCTATCCCTAAAAAGCCGACCGGCGCGCAAGTTACTGGAGGGGGAACCTACCATCGTAGTTCACAATGGTAAGATTCTTGAGCAGAATATGGCTAAAATGCGTTATAATATGGATGATTTATTAATGCAATTAAGGGCTAAAAACGTGTTCAATCTATCCGATGTGGAATATGCGGTTTCTGAACCAAACGGAGCCCTCAGTATCTTATTAAAAACTCAGAAACAACCGGTTACCGCCGAGACCTTGGGAATCCCAACCCAGTACCAGGGTATAAGCAGCGAACTCATTATGGATGGAGATATTATCCAACAGAACCTCATACAAAACAATCTTGACTTAGTTTGGTTGCAAAACCAGCTCCGGCAACAAGGAATTCTAGATCCAAGGGAAGTGGCTTACGCGGCCCTGGATACCAGCGGAAAGCTCTATGTAGATAAAAAACAGGATGACCTCATGGATCCTACTGATTTAACGGATAAGGACCGTTAATTACCGAAAAAAGCCATGGCAAAAATGACAGCTTACGAAATGGCGGGTATATTTATTATCTCCAAAGACCACACAAATAAGGTGGTCTTTTCAACATCCCCTGGTTTTCAAACAAAAATCTCTGGAGGTAATTGACTAAGTAAAGGAAAAGATGCTAAAATAAAATTGACTTAGGTCAAGATTATACCATGGTCAGTTGGTGAGGATAATGGAGCAAAAACTTAGTCGCACAGAACGAAAAAAAGAAGAAACCAAACAGCGGATTTATCAAACTGCCCTGGAGCTTTTCCTGGCTAAGGGGTATGAACAGACTTCCGTGGAAGAAATAGTAGAAAAGGCCGATGTGGCCAAGGGTACTTTCTTTTATCATTTTCCTAAGAAGGCAGCCATCTTGGCTCATCTGGGGGAAAAGCGCCTCGAACGAATCAGGAATAGTGTTATAGAAGGAGTGAGTGAACGGGGAACGGTCCAGGATAAGGTTACTGCCATCTTACGGGAACTCGGTCAATTAAATGAAACCGAACCTGATGAAACTAAGCTGGTCGTAATGGAGGCTTTACGTCGTTTTGATGAAATAGATGAACTAAATAAGAAGGCGACCGATGAATTAGGCGAGAAGCTTGGAGAAATTCTCCATGTAGGACAGGTACAGGGGGAAATAGCGGCAGATATAGACCTTGAACATGCGGTCAGAATGATTGTGGGCCTTTACTTTATAACTCTTCTGGAATGGATTAACCGTAATCAATGTTTTTCCTTATCGGAAGACCTGGTTGTTAAAACAGAAATGCTGTTCAATGGATTAAAAGTGGGGAGGAGTTAGAATGGTTAATCCGCTTATAAAAGATCTGCAAGAAGTTTTTCAGAAGGATGTGGCCTTAGTAGGGGGGAAGGCAGCCAACCTGGGGGATCTTGCTCGCGGTTTGCGGGTACCGTCGGGTTTTTGTTTGACTTCCGAGGCCTATCTCCGTCACTTAAACCAAAGCAAGTCCCAACAAAAGATCCTTGATTTGTTGTGGGAAGTGGATTTGGAGAATCTGGATGCTTTAAATGTAGTTAGTGAAAAGATTAGGCGGATTATTCTGGAAAGCCCTTTTAATCCTGAGGTAGAAAAGGCAATTGGTGAAAAGTATCTGCAATTTAGGGCCGAAAAAGATTCCTTCTTGGTAGCCGTACGCTCCTCAGCTACTGCTGAAGACCGACCGGACGCCTCCTTTGCCGGTCAGCAGGAGAGTTATCTTAATGTGGACGGTTTGTCCGATGTTTTGGCCAAAGTGAAGGAATGTTGGGCTTCTTTATGGACACCCAGGGCCATCCACTACCGGGCTAAGAAGGGCTACGAGAATGAGACCGTCCGGATGGCGGTCATTATCCAGGAAATGCTGCCCGCCCAGATCTCCGGGGTTATGTTCACCGCTAATCCGGTCAATAATTCCCGCCGGGAAATCCTTATTGAGGCGACTCGGGGGCTGGGAGAAGCAATTGTTTCCGGTCATGTAACCGGAGAAAGTTATACCATCTCCAAAGATGGCTTTAGACTCTTGGCTGTGACCGGGGCCGACCCGGCAAAGGGGCCCATGTTCACCGAGCTTCAGTTAAAACAATTGGCCCTTTATGGAGATAAAATCGAACAATATTATGAAAGTCACCAGGATGTGGAATGGGCTTATCTTAAAGGGGAGTTCTATTTTCTTCAGACCCGACCCATTACCACTTTGGCTGATGAAGAGGCGGAGGAGATCCAGTGGGACAAACTGAGCCAACTGCAAAAAGAGATTTTAACCACTGTATCCGAACGTTTTCCAGAACCCATTTACCCCATTGACGGGGAGGTAACCAAGTTGTTCTTTGCCGCCCAGTTTGAAAACTGGGAGAGGATGGGCTACCGGGTTGGGGTCATGGACTGGAGCAGGGTGGAAAAGGGTATGTTCCCCGAATTTTTTGTGCCTCCTACCATCAAGCCCGGCTGGCGGCAGTTATTTGCCTTCCTGGGTATCGGTAAGGTCTTGGGTTCCGATCCCTCCGGGGATTGGCGCAGGGAATCACAACACTTAACGAAAATGTTGAAATTTCTTAAAGGCAAGAAACTCAATGATTTTCCTTATGATATAGTCCATGAATATCTGGAGGATGCCTTAAAAGAGTTGCATTTATTCCTTATGCTTCGGTATAAGTTTTTTGCCAAGAATCGTATGCCTAGCAGTATATTGCTATGGTTCCTGAAAAGGCTCTTCGGCCGGGAGGCCAAGGAAATCCATGATAACCTCTTGGCGGGAATACCCTGTCTGACCTTGGAAATCAACCAGAAGCTGCGGCAACTTGCCCAGCAAGCCAAGGGCTTGTCGGAAGTTAACCGGGCGCTCCTGGAGGTTGAGGTGACAGCTATGGAGGAGCGGTTGGCCGGGGTTAAGGGCGGCTCGGAATACCTGTCGGCTTTCCGGGAGTTCATGGACGTTTACGGTGACCGGGAAACCTCCATCGGTTTGGGCGGTCTTGGGGTAACCACCTGGCGGGAAGCCCCGGAAGTGGTTTGGGGTATCTTAAAAGGAATGGTTAAGGGTGGCATTGAGACCGATCTAGCTAGGGAGCAAGCCCTTCATCGGCGCAGGGAAGAAGCTGAAAGAAGGCTAAATGAAAGGTTGTCCCAGGGGATTTGGTCCCTGCTTCCCGTAAAAGGGCTGGTTTCCAAGTTGGTAGAACATAACCGGAGTTTCGCCGCTTTCCGGGAAGACAGTCACTTTGACTTAACCAGAGCTCTAAGCGTTTACCGCATTCTATTCCTGGAACTGGGCCGCCGTTTTGTCCGGCAGGGCCTCCTGGATGACCCCAAGGATATCATGTATTTGAGTTTTTATGAACTTAAGGACGTTATCTATGAGATGTATCATTATATTAAAATAAACCAGAAGGTTTTTCGTCATCAGATTGCCGAAAGTAAAGCCTTTTATCAGCGGCGGCTGGCTCGCTGGAGAGCCAGGGGAGCGGCCCAGGAGGCGGCGGATGGAGCTTTGCAGGGAGTTCCCTCCAGCAGCGGTGTGGTTGCCGGGCCGGTTAGAATCATTAATGATCCCAGAGAATTTTATAAACTTAAACCCGGCGACATCATGGTGGCGCCCTATACCAACCCCACTTGGACCCCGCTTTTTGCTTCAGCGGTTGGCATTGTGGTGGATACCGGAGGGGCCGCTTCCCATGCGGCCATCATCGCACGGGAGTATGGTATCCCGGCGGTAATGGGAGTTCCGGGGGCCTCCAAGGTGTTAAAGGATGGGGAAATAATCACTGTTAACGGTTCCCTGGGCACAGTTGTCAGGGAAGAAGAAAAGGCCCCGGAACAGGTAAAGCCTGCCGGGTCGTCGATGGAATATTGTGAGGGGGCTATTTAAGTTTATCCCAGAGTCTTTTGAGAACAACTGAAAATTCACCCCAAGAAACAGGACTGTCCAGATTATGTTCCTCTGTGACCAGTCCTTGTTTTTTGAGAAAATCAAAGGCGGCCCTGGCCCAATGAGGTATAGGGGTTGGCGTAGCAGTTGGCATTGGAGTTGGCTTTACGGTTGGCGATGGAGTTGGCTGACCGGCTTTCCGGGGCAAGTCAAGGGCGCTGACCAGCCCGGTAGCGATGGCCCCAGCCAGGTTCTGCAAGAATGCAGTATCTTTTAAAGCCGCTGCATCCCTAGAGTTATCTATGAAGAGGTTTTCCAACAGCACTGCGGGTATCCTGGTTTCCCGGAGAACTGCAAAATTGGCCGTTTTCAGACCCCGGTCGGCAAAATTGTGTTGTTTATAAAAAGCTGCCAGCCGGTTATGGATGACCTCCCCGGCAGTTATGGATCTTCGGGAAGCAGAAGTATGGATATAGCTTTCGAAACCTGTACCGCCCCCGGCATTGGTATGTAAAGAACAGAAAAAATCGGCCCCTAGGCGGTTGGCATAATCGGTGCGGTTGGTTAAGGAAATAAAGGTGTCGGTCATCCGGGTCAGTTTAATCTGGACATCAAAAGGCGCCAATTGGGCAGTCACCAGTTGGGCCAGGGAAAGATTCACATCCTTCTCCAGCAGCCCGTTGCCTGCGGCTCCGCTGTCTGTGCCGCCATGTCCGGGGTCTATGACGATTGTTTTGAGCATAAATTATTCCTCCTTGGGTTATATTATCAATTTATGCCCGATTAGGTTCGAATTAATACTTGAAAAAATAAAATGGCCGGCGCTTAAAGCACCGGCCTATCTTTTAGAACCCGTGGGGCAACTGATCAGGCATAACCACTGGTGTTTGTGGAGGCAGAAAGTACTCTTGAGGAATTACCGGGCCACTGCCGGGGTACTTGGCGCTGGCGGCAGGATCCCAGGCATCAGCAGGCAGGATGCGGCGCACGCTGTGGAGTCTTTTGCCCATCCAACTGGTATGCAGATTGTCAATACCGATGGCGGTAGGACGACCGTCGGAAGTACCGATGACCATGGGATGACCGTTAACGATACCCATATAGACAGCCACATGGCCGATTCTGGTGTATTTGGGATCCCAGAAAGCTACCACATCACCGGGCTTCATTTTTTCCAAGCCCACGATGGTAGAACGGTAATTACCGTCAGGTTTAGAAGAAACACCTTCAACTTTGGTACCGACGGAACCGTAGTTTCTGGCTGCTGAAGTAATCTTGAAACCGAAGTCGTTGTAAACCAGTTGCGTGAAGTTGGAGCAATCCAACTGGCCGGTTTTAGGATATTTCTTATGGTTATACACAATGGAACCATACTCCATGTACCAGATGGCCCGGGCCACAACCCGATGGGCTAAACTACCGTCGTAGACGTTGTGGAAACCGTTGATCACAGGTACTTCCCGCTTCTGATAGCCGGGCATGTACTTTTGGTAATTGGCTTTAGCCTCTTCGGGGGTTCTGGAAACTATGGAAGCCTGGGCTTGTACCAGAGGAGACATTAAGGAAACCATGGTGAAAACCGCTGTTAAGAAAACTGCTACTCGATTACGAAGATTTTTTTGCATCGCAATCTCTCCTTTCGGTTGGATTTTGCGGTGTTTTCTAAATTATAAGCCATAAAAGCGAAAATGGTCAAAATACCTATGCTTGTTCTATTTAGGTACAAGCTAAATGTCGTATAAACAACAAGGATATAATGCTTTTTTTTGCGTAATACAGCCATATAATTACCAATGGGATAATTTCCCCTAATAGGTCCAAATAAAACTTTCTTTTTGGTCAGTTTATTGTTCCTGTGTCTACCAACCCGGCATAATATACTTATTAGATGAGGTGTTGTTCGTTGGAAGTTGAATAACGGGAGGACGTCATATGGAGAGGATTAGAAAATGGCTTTTCATGCTTAAATATCACCTTGCAGTTTGCTTGGGTTATTTTGTAAAGAAGTAGTTTAATATGAGTTGAAAAGTTGACGACAAGCAATTTAAAGACGGAAATTATAAGAAAACCCTGCTTCGGTAAAAGAAGCAGGGTTTTTCTCAATACAGATACTCATACACCCCATAAAGTATCAATATCCATAAAGGCAAGCTAAACAAAATTCCGTTAAACAAACCTCGGAAAAGGGCGAATTCATTTTCTTCCGGTTGCATGGCGTATCCCTCCTGGTACAGAGTATGCCCACCGGTGGAAAATTGTAAACCCCGGCAATTTGCATAGTCAAAGGACTTGTCCCCAGAATAGTATGGTAGGGGAAAGGAGGCTATGCCATGATACCAATTGCCCAGCCCATCATCGGGGAAGAGGAAATCCAAAGGGTTACCGAAGTCCTGCGGTCGGGAGAACTGGCGGCAGGGCGTTATGTGAAAAGGTTCGAGGAAAAATTCACGGAGTTCCTGGGGGCCGCCCACGGGGTAGCTGTTTCTTCGGGAACGACGGCCCTGCATACCGCTCTGGCTGCTTTGGGAATCGGGCCTGGGGATGAGGTTCTGACTACGCCCTTTAGTTTTATTGCCACCGCTAACTCTATTTTGTACGTCGGGGCCAGGCCCATTTTTGTGGATATAGATGAAAAGACTTATAACCTGGCTCCTGGGGCTTTGGAAGAGGCTTGCCGCCGCCATCCGGGGGCCAAAGGGATTTTATTGGTGCACCTTTATGGCCATCCCGCTCCCATGAAGGAGATTATGGAAGTGGCCGAGAGGTTCGGGCTTAAGGTTATTGAGGATTGCGCCCAGGCCCATGGGGCGGTTTATGGAGGTAAGAAGGTCGGGACCATGGGGGATGCGGGGATTTTCAGTTTTTATCCCACCAAGAACATGACCACCGGGGAAGGTGGTCTAGTGGTTTGCCAGGATGAAGAAGTGGCCCTGTTGGCGAGACGATTTGTGAACCATGGTCAGGAAGTTAGGTACACCCACCGGGAGTTGGGGTATAACTTCAGGATGACTAATTTTCAGGCGGCCATTGGGTTGGCTCAATTAGAAAAGCTGCCGGGGTTTAATGAGCGGCGCAGGGCTAATGGAGAAAGACTTACGGCGGGGATAAACAACCCGAAGATTATAACTCCGGTGGAAATACCGGGCTGCCGACACGTTTATCACCAATATACCGTGAGGGTAAAGGGGCCTCAAGGGGATAAAGAAAGAGAGCAGTTTGTGGAACATCTCCGGCAGCAAGGGGTGGGTTGTCAGATTCATTATCCTCAGGTGATTTATCGGCAGCCGGTATACCAGGGCCTGGGTCTTAACGGGTCGTGCCCGGTGGCGGAGCAGGCGGCCCGGGAAGTGGTTTCCTTGCCGGTTCATCCGGCTTTGGGCCAGGGGGATTTGGAGCAAATCCTTCAGGCGGTTAACAGCTACCGTTAGGGGGGAGAAGGGGGAACATTGGCTTTATGGGCAACAAGGCCTCACTCGGTACCTATATTCATCCCAGTGCAGAGGTTGCGCCGGGTGCTATCATCGGCCAGGGGAGTAAGATCTGGCATCAAGTTCAGATTTGTGAAGGAGCCACTATAGGGTGTGATTGCCGGCTGGGTAAGGATGTTTACATTGATCAGGGGGTAACCATCGGGAACAAGGTCAAGATTCAAAATGGGGTTTCAGTATACTATGGGGTGACCGTGGAAGATGAGGTTTTTATCGGCCCTTATGTTGCTTTTACCAATGACCGGCACCCCAGGGCTTTTAATCCTAATTGGACGGTTACTCTCACCAAGATTAGGGTGGGCGCTTCCATTGGGGCCAATGCCACCATTGTTTGCGGAGTTACCGTGGGCCGCTATGCCATGGTAGGCGCTGGGTCTGTAGTGACCCGGGATGTTCCGGATTTTGCTCTGGTGGCGGGAAACCCGGCCCGGATAGTTGGCTATGTGTGTTATTGCGGCCAGCGTCTTAATGCGGCCGGGGTTTGCCCTGTCTGCCAGATAAATGTAGATATAGGGGGCAAGTGAGGAGGGATACCTGTGGGTAACCCCCTGGTTTCGGTGTTAATGCCTGTTTATAATGAGGAGCTATATGTTAGAACCGCTCTGGACAGTATTCTGGCCCAGACTTATAAAAATTACGAAGTTATCATTATTAACGATGCTTCGGAAGATGGTACGGCGGAGATGGTGAAGCCGCATCTTAATAAGTGTGTGAAGATGATCAGCATGATCAGGAATTTAGGGAAAGCCGTTTGCCTTAATTGGGGGTTGACCATGGCTAATGGCCGATACATCCTGGAAATGGACGGTGATGACTGGCTGGAGCCGGAGGCCCTGGAGGTATTGGTTAAGGAAGGGGAACGGTTGCCGGAGGAGGTAGCTTATATTTATTCCGACCGTAGGGTTTATTACCAGGATCGTAAGGGCCGTTTAAAATTTCATCATGTCAGCAAGGGGGTTTCTTTTATTGATCGTTACCGGTTTTTGTCTACGTTACGGGCCTATGGACCCAGGTTTATCCGAAAAAAAGTCTTAAGTTCCATAGGGGGCTGGCCGGTTGACTATCCAACTAGGGGAAGGCTTTTCGAGGATTTTGCATTGGTTTTGAAATTATTGGATCAATATAAATTTTCTTACGTTCCTAGATGTCTCTATAATATCCGTCGTCATGGGGAGAACATTTCTAAGGTTAATAAAAAGCTGTGGTGGCCGGTTTGTAAGGTTGTGGTGGATGAGGCCTTAATCCGGTGGGGTGGTGAATATAGAGCTGTGATTACCAATAAGCGTAGCAAATTCCGTTTGCTAAGAAATTATGATCAGACCGGCAGCTAGGGGGGAGAGGCGTGATAGGCATAGGATTAGTAGGTTGTGGGCCCTGGGGTCTTAACTACATAAGAAACTTTGCCCAACAAAAGGGAGCTAAAGTTATCCGGGTTTGGGACACTAACAAGGAAGCCATGGAGGCTGCCCTCCGGGAAGATTCCCGCCTCCGGACAGCCGGCAGCATGGCTGAGTTATTGGATGAACCTTCAATACAGGGAATCATTATTGCTACACCCCCTGATAGTCATTATGCCCTGGCTAAAGGATGTTTGGAAAAGGAAAAACATGTCTTGGTGGAAAAACCTTTTACACTTTCTTTAAATCACGCCCGGGAATTAGAAGGTATGGCCAGGGCCAAGGGGCTGGTGGTTTTGGCCGGACACCTGATGGAATACCATCCGGCTGTTCTTAAGGTCAAGAGGTATATTGCCAGTGGTCTACTGGGCGAATTATGGTATCTGGACTGTCGCCGTATGGGCCGGGGGAAAATCCGGGGCGATGTCAATGTGTTATGGGATTTGGCCGTCCATGATATTGCTTTGGCCTGTTTTCTGGTAGATTCGCTGCCGTTGGAAGTGGCGGCCCATGGGAAAAGTTATTTGCAGGGTGGTTTACCGGAAGTGGTGTTTCTTGCACTACGTTTTGCCAATGGGGTGATGGTTCATATCCAGGCCAGTTGGTTGGTGATGAATCGTAACCGTTGTATGACGGTGGTGGGAGAAGAAAAGACGGTATTCCTGGATGAGTTAAACCAGGAACAGCCTTTGGTAGTTTATGAAGCCGATGGTCGGGCGGTTCATCCCCAGGTAGATGGAAGTCAACCTTTAGCCAATATGTGCGCTCATTTTGTGGCCTGTATCAACGGTAAAGCTAAACCTCTGAGCGGCCCGGAGGATGCGGTACGGGTGTTGGCGGTTTTGGAGGCTGCCCAAGGTTCTTTAAATGCTAAAGGGACGCCGGTTCAAGTTATGGGAGGCTAAAATGAAGGTGTTGTTCATAGATGATACTCCTTGCTGGATTCACAGCCTTCCTTGGGGTTTGGAAAATCTGGGCCATCAAGTGAAGATCCTCACCGAAATCCGGGAGGATTCCCTGACCCGTGCCCTCAAAGATTTCCGCCCCGATTTGGTATTTACGGTGGGGTGGGGCAGGCTTCACGGTAAGGATAATCTCAAAACCTTGCGCAAGGTTCTCAAAGCCCACGGGGCTTTCCATGCCTACTGGACAGTGGAGGATATCGACAATATAGAGACTTGGTCTATACCCTATGTTAAGCGGACCGAGCCTGACTTGGTATTTACCATTAATGGCTCCTGTCTCCATCGTTATCAAGAGATGGGTATACCTGCAGCATTTCTTGATTTCGGGTGTAACCCCGTGATTCATCATAATAAGGAACCGCAAAAGGAATATTCAGCAGATATAGCCATGGTTGCCCATACCTGGGAGTTCTGGATTAATTACCGGGCGGTAAGTATGAATATGTTGCTGCGCCCTTTGCTCAACAAGGGTTATGATTTAGCGGTCTGGGGCAAGGGTTGGCGTCAGGTGCCTGAGGAAGTAGATTTTCGGGTGCCGGAAAAGTTTCTTCGGGGCTCTATGGCTTGGGAAGAGACGGCCAAGGTTTTTAGTTCGGCGAAAATTGTCTTGGCCCCCCAGAATGAGTACCGTTTCACTACTCAAGTGGCTATGCGTACCTTTGAGATTATGGGCAGCCAGGGGTTTATGATTTCTCCCCGGACTACGGCCCTGGAAAAAATGTTCACCAACGGCAAACACCTAATGCTGGTTGATACTCCGGAGCAAACCCTGGAGGTGGTCAAGTATTATCTCAAACATCCGGAGGAGCGGGAGGCTATAGCCAAGGAGGGACAGGCCGAGGTTTACCGGAATCATACCTATATCCATCGGGCCAAGCAGGTGGTGGAAGTGGTGAAAAGTCTGCGCAAGGACCAGGGGGTTCCGGGTAAGTATTGCGAACCTTATCCCCAGTTCAACCGAAGGGAAGGGGTTTTTTTTCCCGGCGGGGAACAGGTTGTGGCGGTAAGCACCGGTAAAAGTCGGCGGGATGATAAGGTGATGTACCTGGGGGCCATGGATGGGAAGAAAGGCCGTCAGGGGGCGGCCCGGGCCTATTGGCGGTTTAACCTCAATCAACTGCCCGGAGGAGTGGAGATAATGAAAGCCCGGTTACGCCTTTGGTGTAGCGAGGGATACGGTCAGAAGCTTAAGGTGGCCCTTTTCCCTGTGGAAGAACCTTGGCAGCCTGGAAAATTGGCCTGGGATAAACGTCCGGAAACCCCGGAAAAACCTTTGGGTTTGGCCAAACTACCCGCAAAACACCCTGACTGGGTAACGTGGGAAGTGACCGGTTTAGCCCGGGAGTGGTGGCTTGGTCAGCGCCATAACCATGGAATCATGCTGGCTCTCTGGCCTCAGGCCAATGAAAAGGATCACGGAGTGACTTTGCTGGCCGGCGGCTGGCCGGGCCATAAATGGTTCAGACCTCAATTGGTGGTGGAATATCGATGATTTTAGCTATTCATCAACCCAACTATTTGCCTTGGTTGGGGTTTTTTGATAAATTAAAACAGGCTGATTTGATGGTTATCCTGGATGAGGTCCAGTTTCCCAGAAGGGATTACTGTAACCGCACCATGATTAAAACGGCCCAGGGGGTACAGTGGTTGACGGTGCCTGTGAAAGCCAGGGCCGCCACCCCCATCAAAGACGTGGAACTGGCCGAGTCCCGGACCAATTTGGCCAAACATTGGCAGATAATTGTTCATAATTACGGTAAGTGCCCTTATTTCCCGCAATACGCTGCCGAAATGGCCGGCTATTTTCATCGCTACCATCACCGCCTGGCGGAGTTAAATCTGGCTTTGCTTAAACTGGTGGCAGGGTGGCTGGGAATCGGTACCCCTATCATCTTGGAGTCTTCCTTGGGCCGCTCCATGGGCAAAGGCTCTACCCGCAACGTCAATATCTGCCGCTACCTGGGCGCCGATATTTATCTCTCCGGTCAGGGCGCCAGGGCCTATAATGACGAGGCGGCTTTCGCCTCCGTCGGTATCGAGCTTCGCTATCAGGAGTTCCGGCACCCGGTATATCCCCAGCGTTACGGGGAGTTCATACCTGGCCTGTCGGTTATTGACTACTTTTTTAATACCGGGGGTGACGGCCATGGAGTGTAGCTGGAAGTTCTCCCATTACCGGGAGTGTCTGGCGGCAGCCCATTCTCTGGGTTATCAATTCACTACCTTCAGTAATTACCCCAGTCGCTACCGAAAAAAGAAACTGATTATCCTCCGTCATGATATTGATTTCTCTGTTCCCAGAGCTTTGGAGTTTGCCAAGATTGAAAGGGATCTGGGAATTGAGGCCGTTTACTTCGTCCGGCTTCACAGCCCGGCTTATAATCCCTTTGAGTACAAGACCTACCTGGCTCTCAAGGAGATCCTCGGGATGGGCCACGAGCTTGGTCTTCACTTCGAGGTTTTCGATTTCCAGGCCGCCACCGGTGAAGACTTGGTGGACATTTTCAGGCGGGAAAAAGGGGCCTTGGAGAACATTTTGGGCATCCCCGTGGTCAGCGCCGCCCAACACGGGGACTACACCCGGGTCGGCCCTGATTACAGCCGCCATTTTTTCACTCAGGTCAAGCCGGAACAAGTGGGAATCAAGTACCAAACCTTCGATGACCGCTTTTTCCGCCACATGAAATACATCTCCGACAGCAGCGGCCACTGGCGCGAAGGCTGCATGTGCCAACATATCGGCCACCATGACCGGCTGCAGATCCTAACCCATCCCTGCTGGTGGTTTCATAAACATTACCATGTGGAGTAGCAGGTATGCAAACAAAAATCTCGAATAGAATATACTAAAGGATTAAAAAGGGAGGAAAGCTATGAACATTGGGGCAATTTACCGGCGACAATGGCTCAGGTTTAAAGATGTTTACGCCAATTGGTTCCTGGCCAATCTGATCTTCTTCATCATCAGTGGTCTGGCCGGATACATTTATGTCATCAATAACCCGGAAATAACCCAAGCGGCCCTTAAATTCATTGCCGATAAAATGCCCCAGTTTCAACCGGGCCAGTCTTTATTTCTCATCATCCTGGAACGTAACTCCCTGGCCAGCCTGACTTTCATCGGCTTAGGCCTAATCACCGGCGGCGCTTTAACCCTTGTTTCTATCCTGGTCAATGGCGGCATGGTAGGGGCTTTGCTGGGGGTTTTCGGTCTGAAAGGCACTGTAAGTCCGGTTAAACTCCTGCTCTTTGGGATTCTGCCCCATGGGATTCTAGAGATTCCGGCCATTGCCCTGGCCGGGGGACTGGGCATGCGGTTGGGGGTTAAAGCAATCCAGCGGCTGACCAAGGGAGGTTTTTCTTTTAAACAAGAGTTAGTAGAAACCATAATTACTTATGGTGCTGTTATCTTACCGGTTTTGGTTATAGCGGCTCTTGTCGAGAGCGTAGTAACCCCTGTGCTGATTAAATCAATGCTGCCGGGGTTGAAGTAGAACCGCAGGTGAATTGCTTGCGGTTTTTCTATTAACTCAACTTTCGCGGTTGGGGGAATGATCTTTGATTTATCTTAATATTTCCTAATTTCTCCACCTTAACTTTAGAAAAATGTGCAGGTTATTGGAACTTTACGGCGAAATTTATAATTAAATAATAACAACCAAAGGAGAGAAATAACGGGTGAAAGAACAACAATACCAGGTTCTCATCAACAAGGGTTGGTGCAAGGGCTGCGGAATATGTACCGGTCTTTGCCCGACGAAAAACCTTTATCTAGACGAAAAAGGCAAAGTTCACAGCCAGAATCCTCCCACATGTATTGGCTGCCAATTGTGTTCGGCCAATTGTCCTGATTATGCCATAACCGTAACCAAGAAGGGGGAAAAACCAGGCCAATCCCAACACCTTTCCGTTCAGGTGTCTGGGAAACAGGAATTACCACAGGAACAAACACAACCTTCCTTCCCGGCAAAACCGGTTCCCAAAACCAGACTGCTCCAGGGTAACGAGGCCTGCGCCGAAGGGGCCATCGCTGCTGGGGTTAGGTTTTTCGCCGGGTATCCCATTACCCCTTCAACCGAGATTGCGGAGAAACTAGCCGGATTGCTCCCCAAGGTAGGAGGCAAGTTCATCCAGATGGAAGATGAAATCGCCGGCATTGCAGCTGTTTTGGGGGCCTCCTTGACCGGAGTCAAAGCCATAACCGCCACCAGCGGCCCCGGATTTTCCCTGATGCAAGAGAACATCGGGTTTGCTGCCATGGCTGAGGTGCCATGCGTTATCGTTAATGTTCAGCGGTTTGGCCCCAGTACCGGAATGCCCACTTCCGCCGGGCAGGGCGATGTTATGCAAGCCCGCTGGGGTACCCACGGAGATCATCCGGTGGTGGTATTGACCCCTGCTTCAGTAGAAGAAACCTATCACTTAACCGTCAAGGCGGTGGAGATTTCGGAACAACTCCGAGTGCCCGTAATTCTTCTGATGGATGAAGTTATTGGACATTTACGGGAAAAGGTTAGCCTTCCCGACTTGGATTTGGCGGTAGAAAGAAACCGGGATACGGAGCGGCCTAGACTAACACTAAGCAAGGAATTGTATCTTCCGTACCGCCCCGACCCTAACGGAGTTCCCCCCATGGCCAGTTTCGGCCAAGGGATGCGTTTTCACGTTACCGGGCTGGCCCATGACGAAACAGGTTTTCCCACCAATGACTCCCAGGTGGCGGGAGCCCTGGTGACCAGGCTTAACCGGAAAATTGCCGACAGGTGTGACCGATTGGCCATGGCTGAGGAATATATGTTGGACGACGCTAGATTGGTGGTGGTAACTTATGGCGGAATGGCCAGGGCCGCCCGGAAAGCGGTCAAACTGGCCCGAGCCGAAGGTTTGCCTGTAGGCATGCTGCGCTTGATCACCCTCTGGCCTTTTCCGGAGAAGTATCTCCACCGGTTAAACCAAGGGGTTAAAAGGGTTTTGGTACCAGAAATGAATCTGGGCCAGATTAAACTGGAAGTAGAAAGAATAAGCAAAGGTCGCTGGCAAGTACTGGGGCTGCCCAAGGTAGACGGTGAACTCTTCACCCCTGACGAACTGTTGACCCGCATTAAAGAGGAGGTGGCAGCATGTTTAGGGAAATAGCCCAATACTTCCGGCAAGATAAATTACCCCACATGTGGTGTCCAGGCTGTGGCAACGGGATGATTCTAGCCGCCTTTGCCCGGACTATGAAGGAACTAAACATCGACCAGGACCGCACGGTCATCGTCTCCGGTATCGGCTGTTCTTCCCGGTCTTCCGGTTATCTTGATTTCGATACCCTCCACACCACCCATGGCCGAGCCTTAGCCTTCGCCACCGGGGTCAAACTGGCTAAGCCGGAACTGAATGTCATCGTCCTTTCCGGGGACGGTGATAGTACTGCCATTGGGGGCAATCACCTCATCCATGCGGCCAGGCGTAACCTCGACCTGACCCTTGTGGTGTTCAATAACAGCATCTATGGCATGACGGGGGGCCAGTATTCGCCCATGAGCCCGCCAGGAAAGAAGGCCACCACCGCACCTTATGGCACCTTGGAACGAACCTTTAACCTGGTGGATATTGCTAAGGCCGCCGGGGCCACTTATGTGGCCAGGTCCACCGCTTATCACCATCGCCTGTTAACCAAACTTATTGTTAACGGTATCAAGCACAAAGGTTTTTCCCTCATCGAAGCGGTTTCCCAGTGTCCGGTGAATTACGGCCGCCAGAACAAGGCCGGTACCCCTGCCGACATGCTTAAATGGCAGAAAGACCATGCCATTACGGTGGAAGCGGCACAACAATTGGGGGCCGGGGAAATGCAGGATAAATTCCTCATCGGCGAACTCCACCAAGGAGAAGCCCCTGAATACACCGCAGAATACCTGAAGATTATAGCAAGGGCCGCCGGGGAAGGAGGGGGCAAATAGATGGAATACCAGATTCGATTGGCAGGGTCTGGGGGTCAGGGATTAATCCTGGCTGCCATCATCCTGGCCGAGGCCGCCATCCAGGCCGGATACAATGTAGTCCAGACCCAATCTTACGGCCCTGAGGCCAGGGGTGGTGCCAGCCGGGCGGATGTCATTATCAGCAAGGGAGAAATTGATTACCCCAAAGTGACCAACCCCAATCTACTATTGGTTATGTCCCAGCAGGCCTATGATAAATTCTCCTGCCTGGCTTGTCTGGATGGCACCATAGTAGTGGACAGCACCTTTGTTGATAACATCTGTGCCGCCCATTGCCAAGTGGTTAGTGTCCCTATCACCAAAGCTGTCCTTGACCACCTCGGTGAGAACCAGATGGCCAACGTGGCGGCCCTAGGGGTCCTGGCGGCCCGCCAGACCATATTAAAACCGGAATTCGTTCGAGAAGCCATCCGTTACAGGGTACCTTCTCATAAACTGGACATAAATCTTGCCGCATTCGATTTGGGAATAGGTTTAGACAAATAAATAAAATTGAAAATAATACCAAAATAGTATATAATAGTTAAAGAAGGTCCAGGCATTAACGGGTGGAGATATAAGTTCCTGGAAGTACAAAAAGAGCGAACTTGGTTTTTTCAAGTTCGCTCTTGCGATTTTATATGGAGCGGAAGACGGGAGCCGACGGACTCGCCACTTCCGCAATAACTTCAACGAATCATAGTATACCCAAAAAAAATATTTTCGTCAAGGGAGAAATAATTAGCATAGCTCACATTTTAAACCTGGTGGTCCTTTCAGACGGTATCATTTTATTAATTTTCTCATATATATGAGGGGAAAGGAGGGTAGTTAATGAAGTCCAAGATTATAATCGAGAAAGTCAATCTATTATCTTTGTGGAAAACCGTCTTACCCATTTTAGGGTTTTGGGGTATGGTCACAGGAGCTTTGGGAGGAACTTTCTTCGGGGGTTTATTTCAAAAAAACGTTATGTTCTGGCAGGGTTTGCTCTTTGGTCTATGGGTAGGCTTCCTTGTAGGACTCTGGTTAACGTTATTTGCCATGACTTATAACTTGATTGCTCCATATTTCGGCGGAATAATTTTAAACCTGGAGCAAGACCAAAGGGAGCAGGTTAACCTGGAAAAAACCTTAATTTTGAGCAGGGAGGCAGGTCGGTCTTAAATCGATTGGGATACTAATTGGCTTAGTACAACTTCTTTTTGCCATTAGCCATGCATATAAATACTAACAGACTAAAGCCAGCAGCCTATCACTGACAGTATGCATAGGGCCGGCACTCAATAAACACAACAGTGAAGGGAGGAGCATCATGGAATTTCTCAAACGTATTGAGGAATACCGGCAACAGGAGAAAAAACTTTCCTGGTCAGGTACCTTTAAAGATTACTTGGAAATGGTTATTGAAAATCCCCACCTGGCCCAACTTGCCCATTCTAGAATCTACAGCATGATTAAAGATTCCGGAATTGAGGAAGAAAATGATCTCAAGAAATATAATTTTTTTTCAGAGGAAATTTTTGGGCTGGACAAAACCTTAGAAAGGTTGGTGGAAGAATATTTCCACTCTGCGGCCAGAAGATTGGACGTTCGCAAACGGATTTTGCTCCTGATGGGACCGGTAAGTGGCGGGAAGTCTACGATTGTAAACATGTTAAAAAAGGGGCTGGAAGAATACAGCAGAACTGACCGGGGCGCAGTGTATGCCATTGCTGCCTGTCCTATGCAGGAAGATCCATTGCACTTAATACCCCGGGAATTACGCGATGAATTCCAGGCCAAGTACGGTATCTACATTGAGGGTAACCTTTGTCCATCCTGCCGCTTGATGGTGGAAACAGACTACGGTGGCCAAATTGACGAAATACAGGTAAAAAGGGTGGTTTTCTCGGAAGAAAACCGGGTGGGTATCGGTACCTTTACCCCCTCTGACCCCAAATCCCAGGATATTGCCGATTTAACAGGGAGTATAGATTTCTCCACTATTACGGAATATGGTTCTGAGTCCGACCCCAGGGCCTATCGTTTTGATGGTGAACTGAACAAAGCTAACCGTGGCTTGATGGAATTTCAGGAAATGCTTAAATGTGATGAAAAATTCCTTTGGAATCTTCTCAGTCTCTCCCAGGAAGGCAACTTTAAAGCTGGCCGCTTCGCCTTAATTTCCGCTGACGAAATGGTAATTGCCCACACCAATGAATCAGAATACAAGTCCTTTACTAGCAACAAAAAAAATGAAGCCCTCCAGTCCCGAATAATTGTAATGAAAATCCCCTATAACCTCAAAGTCTCCGAAGAGGTGAAAATTTATCAGAAGCTAATCGCCCAATCGGACATGAAAACCATTCATGTCGCTCCCCATGCCCTCCGGACAGCAAGTATCTTCTCCATTTTGTCCAGGCTTAAAGAATCCAAAAAACAAGGGATGGACCTGGTAAAGAAGATGAAACTCTATGGCGGCGAGGATGTAGAAGGCTTCAAACAAAAGGATCTTATTGAATTGCAAAACGAAGCCATTGACGAAGGAATGAGCGGGGTTGACCCCCGTTATGTCATTAATCGTATTTCCAGTGCCTTAGTAACCAGGGATACCGTTTGTATCAACGCCCTGGACGTACTGCGGGCCTTAAAAGACGGTCTGGATCAGCATCCTTCCATTACCAAGGAGGAGCGGGATCGGCTGTTGAACTTTGTTTCCCTGGCCAGAAAAGAATATGACGAGATGGCTAAACGGGAAGTTCAGAAAGCCTTTGTTTATTCATATGAAGAATCGGCCCAAACCCTTTTTGCCAATTACCTGGATAACGTGGAAGCCTATTGTAACGGGGTTAAACTAAAAGACCCTATTACGGAAGAAGAGTTGGAGCCAGATGAAAAGCTTATGCGTTCCGTGGAAGAACAAATCGGTATCTCGGAAAACGCCAAAAAGGCTTTCCGGGAAGAAATCCTCATCCGCTTATCCAGCTATGCCCGGAAGGGTAGAACCTTTGAGTACAATTCCCACGAACGTTTAAAGGAAGCCATTGAGAAAAAGCTCTTTACCGACCTCAAGGATGTAGTCAAGAT
>JAJZSN010000125.1 GCA_021849745.1 Bacillota bacterium
CTACCCCAAGGGCTTGTTCTGTTATTGGACGAAAGAGAAACGCCTAAACGGTGTCGGTGATAAACGGGAATCGCCCCCGTCATTTTCGGTTCCGATATTGCCGTCAACTAGCGTGATTAATAACACTAAGGGAAAATCGGTGGCACATAAGCCGACCAGTCACCCAAGTTATTGGGATCCAATGACTCCTTTATTTTTCGTAGCCAAACATCAAACCTATCATACTCTGGGCCCCAGTTTTGGACGACATGTGAAGCCGGCTCGATTTGAAGGCCACCACCTAATAAAGGAACACCATAACTTCTAAACTGGCCTTTAGGGTCAAGGGCTTCATCCATTAGCTTCCTTGTCCCCTCAAGGGATTTCTCATCAAAGGGGTCATATTGGAAGATATTTTCAAGGTGAGAACCGATACTGTAATGCTCATAGGGCAAATGGAAAGCGAAACCACCTGGATTTACTAGAGATCCATCGTCAATATATTTTTGGATACACGGTATCGCCTCAGCCCGTATCTTTTTGACCATATCCTGGGTCCCATCAGCACAGGCGGCGATAAAGAAATCGCTAGCCATTCGAAAAGTTTCTCTGACTGTACCCATTGACCAGATCATATACATACAATGCCATGCCAAATCTTTGGGATCATTCAATTCGGGTAATAATTTACCCTCTCGACGCTCCATAATTTTTAACAGGCATTGTTCACGATACTCCATAGCTCTGTTTGTAGGAGCGCCAATCAAGACCTGGAGAGTAATATTAGCCATCCCCAGAGCTTCCTTAGGGAGCTTCTGAACCATCGCCCACAGTTCGTCATTGCCTTCATCTAAATAAGGTCCATGTACCTTAGACATGGAGTAAGCTATTTCAGCTTGCCCGATTTCCCGTGCCGCTTCCATTAAATGATCCTCAGAAGGAAAAGTAATCAGGAATAATTTATAACCATCAAGAACTTTCTCTGGCTGTTTCAGAGAAGGTAGCGGTCCTTTGAACTCCCACTTGGGAGGACCATACCATGGATATAACTTGACGCTGGCTTTTGTAAAAACACCATGGCCACCATTGGCACCAGATTGCCCACGCAGAATTCCTCGCAAACTTGGCCCCGGCCCGTCAGCGGAAAACCAACCGCCACCTGCCTCGGCCGTACCCAGTTTAATAAGTTCTCCGGTGGGAAGTACCCATTCAGTCCCCAAGACATTACGCCCCAAACCACCGGTAGAAACCATAGTCACTCCTGACCCAAAATGGGCACATGCCGCTGCTATTACGCCACCACTAGGCCCACAACAAATGGTAGAATTAAAAAGACCATGTTTGGCTAGTTCCATCTGGAGCCGGTAATTCGAAACATATGGCTCAACTATCGCAGTCATGTTCTTAACGTCGATATCCAGAATTCGATCCATCCTTCTTAAGTCAAGGATAATCGAATTCTCAGTTATCAGTGCTGTACTGACAACCTCGAATCCCGAAGAAAAAGGTTTAAAAGTTATCTTGTACCTATTGCACACCCGGACTATTTTCTGAACTTCCTCGGTGTTTCCCGGTAAGATTACTGCTCCCGGTCGGGTGGACCATTTCTCATCAAAAACAAGCTTATTACCCCAAACCTGATTATAGGTGTCCAGAATTGCTGGGTCCTGGGTGATATATTCTGACCCCACAATATCTTCGAGAGCCAGATAGGCATCCTTTATTAGTGCCATCTTTCTAACCTCCTTTATTTAATAGCCTTCCAGACAAGATCAATAATGTCATAAACCTCAATCTTGACACCGGTTTCATTGGCAGTATCTGTGAAATTCCTAGTACACCAAGGGCAAGCACTCACGATGGCCTTAGCGCCTACAGCCTGTGCTTCCTTAAGTCTTTCGTTTCCAGTCCAGATAGCAAAGTCGGGATAGGCATCTTTAACCCCGCCACCGGAGCCACAGCACCAGGCCGACTCACGGTTGCGATACATCTCCACTAATTTTAAACCGGGTATGCTCTGTAAAATTTCCCGTGGGAGATCATAAACGCCGTTACGCCCACGCCGGTACTTTTTCGGCGGGTCATGGACAATTACTTGATTCATAACCTTAACTTCCTTGCCATTCCAATGAATCCAGGGTTCTGCCAATCTCCCCAGATGACAAGGATCATGATAAGTTACAGTCATTGGAACTTCTTTGGTTAACTTAATTTTCCCCTCATCAATGAGCCGATGAAGGTACTCGGTGATATGCAGTACTTCAACCTCCACTTTCTTGCCCATCTTGTCGTAGTGGACTTTCAAATGCTGATAACAGTCGGAGCAGGGAGTAACTATTGTTTTAACACCGGCCTGTTTAATTGCTTCCAGGTTGTGCTCAGCATACTTAGTAAATTCACCGGTATACCCCATCTCATATGCCCTTCCGCCACAGCAAACTTCGTCGCGCCCCTGAATACCCACATCAATCCCAGCCTCTAACAAAATTGAAAGTCCTGCCCTGAGGGTCGGGTGCAACTCTTCGTCAAAGGAATAACGGCAACCGGCGCGGTATAGAACTTCAGCCTTCTCCTTAGTTACATCTTTCACTGCTAAACCTGCGGCCCAGTTACCCCGGTCTGCTTTTTTGCCTTGCATCATGTTATCTTCTTTGCGTAAACCCTCAATCAATATCTGATGGACTGGGTTCCCATAACCATCTTCAACACACTTAGTTCGCAGTTCCTGAATACATTGCAAGGGTTCGAGATCCTGGATGGATTTACAGGAAACATCACAACTTCCATCCATCTGGCATTTATAAAGGGCATCCAAGAAGCCATCTGTATAATCAATTCTTTCACTCATCAAAGCCAAAGCCATATTGAACTTGCCGCCTCCGGCGTAAGCATGGAAGCCATACCTCTTAACTGACGGGCAACCGTGAGTGAAATCGGGGTGCTGCATATTTTCATAAGGTACAAACTTACAATATGAGCACCTAATGCACCTTTGCGAATCATGTTTAAAATCTTGTAGCGCCATTTTCTCAACTCCTATCCTTTTTTCTTAAAAGCATAATTTACCTGGATTAAGGATATTGTTCGGATCAAATATCCCCTTTAGCTTTCGTTGCAGGATGGTAGTTCCCATAGCTTGAGCGTAGGCAACTTTGGCCCATTGTCCATAGGGTCTTGAAAAAAAGGCCCCCATTTTAACTAGTTCCTCACTACTCCGGGTAACCAACCCTTTGGTCCGGTCTACTTCGGTTTGATTAGCCGGATCATAGTACAAATCAAACTCACAGTGGCAACTAGTTCCCTGCACCATCATCTGGATGTAAATCCCCATATCTTCTCCTCGATATTTACAAGATTCTGCTAAATCGTACATGGTATCGGTAAACCTAGGTGTTTGATCCATTGTGGTCATGAAGAAGGTCTCCTGACACCCACCTTTATATCTTAGTTTCCAGTAAGGTTCGGCCGAAGGTCCAGATAACAAATTCGCAACATCTTCCGCAAAGGCGCCGGAAATTGCATCAAGGGCTTTCAACCCACCTAGACCGACCAGCATCTCCATAAAATCAGCTTCTTCATATTTTACTTTCTCTTCGGGTAGCTCACCATAACCCTCAAAACTAGCAACTAGAATCCAGCGCGGTAAAGTTTCTCTTAACCTGCGAATCTCTTCAGGATCTTGAGCATATAGACAGGCAAAGTTTAAATCATTTACGATAAAGCAGTTGTTGCCTAATCTGGCTTTACCCATTCGATAACTTAACTCAATTAGGGGTTCAATGGTTTCTGAAGGAACCAAGAAAGTCCGGTTGACTTTGGACAATGGACGACATTTCAAAGTTGCCCAGGTCACCAGTCCAATAGTTCCCTGTGCTGCCGAAACCAATCTGGCTTGGTCATACTGACCGGGACCGGTGGGATTGATATGGGCTTTCCCGATTTCCCACTGTTCTTCGACAGTATCCGGACCAGCAGCCTCACCACTACGCAATATGTCCCCGGTCCCAAAGACCATCTCGGCACAAAGTAAGGGATCGAGACTATCCCAGTGATGATTCGGCATTGTTATCGGTTCACGCTCCAGCATACTTCCAATCACTGATTTGGAACCCCGAGGGCACAGGGGCAAATAGGCAGACAAACCGGCCTTTTCTAAAGCTGGCTGGAGTTCCGCAAAGGTAACCCCAGGTTCAACCATAGCCACTCGGTTTTTTGGGTCAATCCTGATTATTCTCTTCATCCTGCTCATGTCAACAATTACAGCCCCCCCGGTGCCGGGAATTGTATCCCCTCGAAAGTGGGGAGAACCTGAGCTCACCGGGACCAGTGGTGTAGAGTTTGCATTTGCCCACTTAACTATTTCTTGCACCTCTGCGGTACTACTAGGTTTAACTACCCACTTGGGTCTGACCCGGGGAACAAAACTAAGGTCGGCTGAATATTGATCCAGAATAGTCGGATCATCCAATACATGACTTTTACCAACAATTGCTTCTAAACTAGTTCTTGCTTGCATCCTTATCAATCCCTCCTTGTTTTAATGCTCTCTTCTATAATCGCTTATTTAATTGGTTTTTTCTCTTTAAATGCCTCACCTCCGCCAATTCCTTATGGTGTTATAAATCAAAAATTAATAAGAGCAATTTCTATGCCAAAGGAAAAAGGGCGTTAAACCGCCCTTTTTCCTTTGGAGTTTTATTTTGGATGCTCAGTTTTAGGACACGCAACTTCAGTAATTAACTTATATCCTTGGGAATTCGGGCACTAAATTTAGTGTGAAAGATTAGTACATGTTAATTTTTTGAGCACTTTCATTCCAAAAAAAAGAAAGGGCATCCCCTTTCTCTCATAAAATAATATTATTTAATTTCTATTTGATACTGCTGAATTTTTTTATAAAGGGTATTTCTAGATACCCCTAAAACTCGTGCCGCCTGGGCAATATTCTTTTTAAGGGTACTCAAAGTGTATATTATAGTCTGGTATTCTATTTCCTGGAGACTATAAAGTTTGGTTAACCCGGTTTCCGTCGGCAACTGGCTTTTTATCACAAACGCCAAATTTTCCGGTAAATGCTCCACCATGATTTGGTCTCCAGGAGCCACATTAATGGCCCTTTCCAGTGCGTTTTCAAGTTCACGAACATTGCCAGGCCAGACATAATTGGTCAGGCTGATTAAGGCTTGGGGACTGATTTCCATGAATGGTTTCCCTAGTTGACGCCCAATTTTACGGACGAAATAACCGGCCAGAAGCGGAATATCTTCTTGACGCTCCCTTAAGGGTGGTACATTAATGGTAAAAATATCAAGTCGGTAAAAGAGGTCTTCCCGGAATTGTCCTTTTTTGATTTCAGATTTTAAATCCCTGTGAGTGGCCGCAATCACTCGGACATCAACCGGGATAACTTTTCGCCCTCCAAGGCGAGTCAACACCTTTTCCTGAAGAACCCGTAACAGTATCACCTGTAGGTCAAGGGGCATATCCCCAATTTCATCAAGAAAAATAGTTCCGCCTGAAGCTAGTTCGAATTTACCAGGGCACCCCCCACGGCGGGCTCCCGTAAAAGCACCCTCTTCATAACCAAAAAGTTCGCTTTCAATCAGTTCCCGGGGAATAGCTCCACAGTTAACTGCGATAAAGGGTCCGTTTGCTCGTTTGCCGGCATTATGAATAGCCTGGGCAAACAATTCTTTACCAGTGCCGCTTTCCCCCTGAAGCAAAATGGTTGAACTGGAAGCTGCCCCGCAACGGGCAAGAAAAACTGCTTGTTGAAATACTTCACATTCCCCGATTGAATCATCAAAGGTAAAACGGGCTTTGGCCCCAACCAGCCTATTAACGGTTTTGATTTCCCTTAAGTTCGCTTCCCGTTTAAGTTCCTCATTGGCCGCTTCCAGATGTAATTGGTTTTCAATAGCCTTCGCCGCGGCTATAACCATTCCTAAAGTATGAGGATGAACTTTATTATAGTGTCCACTGATGCATAAAACCCCGATTAAATCCCCGGAAGTCCCAAAGATCGGCGCTGCTGAGGAGGTCCACTCATGAAATACTTTGCAATAATGTTCCTTAGCTAGAACCTGTATTGGTACCCTTTCCACCGATACCGTCCCAAGGGTGTTAGTACCTACCACCCTTTCGCCTAGGTTGAATCCTTTGCCAATTCGATGCTTCTTGGCCCACTCCAGAGTCTCCGACTTTCCGTAATCCTCCAAAATAATACCTTCTTCATCACCTAAGACAGCCACGAAATCTTCTCCACATATTTTAATAAGCATTTGCATAAAAAGGAGCGCAACCCGGATTAAATTGTAGTGTCGGTTAAACCTTTCCTGAAATTCAGTACCCTTTAAAAATTCTTTACCAGATTGGGCAAAGGGATCAATGTTATAATTACTACACCTTTTCCAAGATCCGGCAATTACCGGACGTACTATAGGGTCAATCTTTTGGGTTTTGGTGTATTGATCCCAGGCCAAGTTAATATTAACAACTTGTTGGAAAGATGCTAAGGCTTGCACCGTTTCTCCTCCCTTAACGCAATGATTTTTTAACCATCAGTTAACACCTGAAAAGAATACCGCTTGAACATATTAAACCTAGCTAAATTGATTATATTTCATTACTTTTTATTCTAACAAGTAACTTATCTTTAATTGCAGTTATCAAAAGGTCAAAGGTCAAATTTAAAACCTGATGACCAAAAATAGGAAATCTACGAATAGGTTCTTAAATATTTAACCATTCACCGGCTAGTTTACAATCTTTTCATTTTGCATTTAAAGGTTTATAATGTTTAACATAAACCAAGTAAATAACTTGATTTACTAAAGAAAAAGGTGGGGCTAAATGCATATCAATATTGATTCTAATCTGGATTCCTACCGGCAGCTCCATACTAAATTCGGCGGTCAAACCTTTACCCCGGCTCCCCAATATTTGCTTGAATTTCTGGCCCAACGGGAAAGGCTGATGCAAATCAATGCCTTGGTGGATTTATATAACTTGGTCTCCCTCAAGTACGGCCTGGCCCTAGGTGCTCACGATATGGCCAAGGTAGACGGCCTGGTTTCCTTCAGTGTCACTACCGGCCAAGAGGTTTTCTATCCCCTTGGCGCAACTGAACCGGTACCTGTCTCA
>JAJZSN010000027.1 GCA_021849745.1 Bacillota bacterium
ATGTAACTATTGTACATGCAACAATGAAGGTAAGGTTAGGATAAAAGCAGAAAAGTAAAATTAAATTCAAAAAACCGTTGAGCTACCGCGCAGCGGTTTGGTACAATTATAGTAATTGTGGTTAAGGGAGGAAAAACTCTTGAACGGTCTGACCCCGATGATGCAGCAGTATTTGACCATTAAGCAACAATACCGTGATTGTATCCTCTTTTTCCGTCTGGGGGATTTCTATGAAATGTTTTTTGAGGATGCTGAAGAAGCCTCCGGAGTGCTAGAAATCACCCTCACCGGTCGGGACGGGGGACTGGAGCAGCGAATTCCTATGTGCGGAGTACCCTATCACTCCGCTGATAATTATATTGCCCGCCTGGTGGACAGGGGTTATAAAGTGGCCATCTGTGAACAGGTGGAAGACCCCAGGGAGGCCAAGGGTATTGTCAAAAGGGATGTAGTCCGGGTAATTACTCCGGGAACCATCCTTGATACTAATGTCCTTGATGAAAAACTACATAATTACATCGTTAGTATAACCTGGGGTGAAGGCTATGGTTTGGCTGTGGCTGATGTGACCACCGGGTTTTTTGGCGTTACCCAGTTGACCGGCCAACGGGCCGAGAGGAGGCTGGTGGATGAGTTGGGTCGCTTGAACCCGGCGGAGATAGTTCTGGACGACCGGCTGGAACAGGAGAATCTGGTACAATACCTGCGTAGTATGAACAAGGTTGCCCTTTCCTTTTACCCGGCGGCATCATTTAGGGAGCAGACTGCAGTGGAAACTCTGTGCCGCCATTTTGGCACCAGATCTTTGGATGGCTATGGTTGCCGGGAGTATCCTTTGGGTACTTGTGCTGCCGGGGCTTTATTGGATTTTCTCCACACCACCCAGAAAAATGACTTAAACCATTTGAATAGGCTAAATGTGTATTCCACCAGTAATTTTATGTTTCTAGACAGCGCTACCAGGCGCAACCTGGAGTTAACCCGGACTATCAGAGACGGTTCCCGGAAAGGGACTTTGTTATGGGTGTTGGATAATACCGTTACCGCCATGGGGGGACGGCTGTTGAAAAACTGGCTGGAGCAACCTCTCATTGAAGCGGAGGCTATCAGGGGCCGTCTGGAAGCCAACAGTGAACTGGCAGGGGATACCTTACTGCGTACTGAACTGCTGGAAACCATGGAGGAGATTTACGACCTGGAACGGTTGGTGGGCCGGGTTGCTTACGGTACTGCCAATGCCCGGGACTTGGTGGCCCTCAAGGTTTCCCTGGCGGCGCTGCCTAAGCTTCAGGCCCTGCTGACCAAAACCTCCGGTTTCCTGCTGCAGGCGTTACATAAAGAACTTGACCTCCTGGAGGACATGAAAAACCTTATCCAGGAGGCTATTATAGACGAACCGCCCTTTTCCATCCGGGAAGGGGGGCTCATCAAGACCGGATTCCATCCAGAAGTTGACCGGCTCAGGTCCGCCACCACCGATGGGAAGCAGTGGATTGCGGCTCTGGAGGCCAGGGAGCGGGAACGGACGGGGATAAAATCCCTCAAGGTTGGGTATAACAAGGTTTTCGGTTATTACATCGAGGTTACCCGCTCCAACCTGGGGGCGGTGCCGGACGACTTTATCAGAAAACAAACCTTGGCCAATGCTGAACGTTATATAACCCCGGAACTTAAAGAACAGGAATCGGTGATTCTGGGGGCTGAGGATAAAATAACCCAACAGGAGTATGAAATCTTCTGCCAGATCAGGGATACAATCAAGGATCAGTCCACCAGAATCCAGCAGACCGCCGGGGTTATCGCCAGGGTCGATGCTTTGTGTTCCCTGGCCGAAGCGGCGGTAAGGGGGAATTATACTAAGCCTATTATTACTGATAAGGGCAAGATTGAAATTAAAGAAGGCCGCCACCCGGTGGTGGAGAAGATGCTCCAGCAGGAATGGTTCATTCCCAATGACACCCTGCTGGATGATGAGGTTAATCGGCTCCTAATCATTACCGGTCCCAACATGGCGGGGAAGAGCACCTACATGCGGCAGGTGGCCCTCATTACCCTGATGGCTCAGTGTGGCAGTTTTGTCCCGGCCACCGAGGCCGTTATCGGGGTGGTAGACCGGATATTTACCCGGGTAGGGGCCTCGGACGACCTGGCCACCGGTCAGTCCACCTTTATGGTGGAAATGAATGAGGTAGCCAATATCCTCAACAACGCTACCTCCCGGAGTTTGATTATCCTGGATGAAATCGGCCGGGGTACCAGTACCTTTGACGGTCTGTCCATAGCCTGGGCGGTGGCCGAGTATATCCATGATCCCAAACGGATTGGTGCTAAGACCCTTTTTGCTACCCATTATCATGAACTGACCGAACTGAGTGAACTTCACTCCGGGGTACAGAATTACTCCATTGCGGTCAAGGAAAAAGGGGAAGATATTATTTTCCTGCGAAAAATTATCCCCGGCGGGGCAGATCGTAGTTACGGGATCCAGGTGGCCAGGCTGGCCGGGCTGCCGCCGGAGGTTATCAAGAGGTCCAAGGAGATTTTGCTTACCCTGGAGGCCCAGGAAAATATGGGCAAAGGCCAGCGGGGCATCGCTTCAGCCAAGGAAGACTTGGATTGGCCTGTATTGGCTGTCAATGAAACTCCGGCAAGCCCTATAACCGGGGCCGCCCAGTTACAGTTATTCCCTGAGGTGCACCCTGTCTTAAAGGAACTTGCCGGATTGGCCGTGCTGAATATGACGCCCCTGGAGGCTTTAAACAAGCTATTTGAATTGCAGGACAGATATCTGAAGGATTCAGGTGAGAGATGATGAAGATTGGCATCGATGTAGGAGGTACGTATACCGACGCTGTTTTGCTGGACGGTTCCAGGCTGGTTGAATGGGCTAAGACACCTACTCAACCGGACAACCTTTTAGCCAGTTTGACCGGGGCTCTGGACCAAATTTTGCAGGTCAAGGGGGCCGGTGGGATAACCAGAGTAACTATTTCCACAACCATTATTACCAATCTAGTGGTGGAAGAGAAATATGAACCTGTGGCTCTGATACTCATCCCAGGGCCAGGATATAACCCTAAGGCCTGGCGATTGGCACCCGAAACCAGGATAATTAAGGGGGCAGTGGATTTTCGGGGCAAAATTATCCAGGAAATCATTCAGGACGAGGTTTTGACGGTAATCAAAGATCTGGCTGATAAAGGATTTTCCAAATTGGCGGTAGTTGGGAAGTTTTCCATTCGCAATCCTATCCTGGAGGAACGGGTCAGGGAAATCATCCTGGGCCGTTATCCTGACTGGGAGGTGGAATTGGGTCATACCACTGCAGGACACTTGAATTTCCCCCGCCGGGCCGCCACCACCGTGCTTACGGCGGCAACCAAAGCTAAGTATGCCCGGTTTGTCCGGCAAGTGGAAGACGCGGTCAGGGAGCGTAAGATTAGCGCCCCTATTTATGTATTGAAAGCAGACGGGGGGACGGTACCTCTGGGGAAGTCTGTCCATCATCCGGTGGATACCATCTTTTCCGGCCCCGCAGCCAGTGTGTTGGGGGCTTTGGCCATGACCGGAGAGCAGGAGACCGGTGTGGTGGTGGATATGGGTGGAACCACTACCGACCTGGCGTTGATTCTGGCCGGGCAGCCCCTGGTGGCTTCCCAGGGGGCGCCTATTGGGCATTATAAGACCCAGGTCAGAGCCTTTGCCGTTACTTCTGTGGCCCTGGGGGGCGATAGCGGCCTGAGGGTTGAGGATGGCCAATTAAAGCTGGATTCCCGCCGTTATGGACCGGCGGCCTGTCTGGGCGGCCCTGGGCCTACTCCTACCGATGCCTTCCGGGTTCTGGCGTTGACTGATATCGGCGACCTATCCCTGGCCCGTGGCAGCATGGCCGAGTTGGGGGCAGGTCTGGGCCTTACGCCAGAAGAAGCGGCCGAAGAGGTGGCCCAATTGGTTACCTCCCGGATGGTGGAGGTTATTGAGGAAATGTTCAGGGTCTGGCAAGAGGAACCGGCTTACCGCCTGTGGGAAATCCTTCATAAGGCGGTGGAGCGGCCCCGGAACATCATCGGCGTAGGCGGAGCCGCCGTCATTGTGGACAGGGTGGCTAAGGCCATGGGTTGCACCGGTTTCCTGCCCCTTCACGGGAGGGTGGCCAATGCAGTGGGGGCAGCTTTGGCGCAGCCCTCGGTGGTAGTTACCTTAAGGGCCGATTCCCAGAGAGGCTTTTATAACATCGAAGAAGAAGGAATTCAATTGCCCCTCCCTGAGGGCCGGGATTTTAAGCTTGCCGACGGGGTTAAACTGGCTGAGGAATGGCTGAAGAAACGGGGTCAGGCTCTGGGAGTGGAAGTGGCCCTGGAGGAACGGGAAGTGGTGCGCCAGGAAGTCTTTAATCTGGTCAGGGGTCATGGTACCGTGGGAAGAATCATCGATATTATTATCCAGACCCCCTGGAAGATAGAAGGCCTTTTAGAACAGCAGACAATGGCTGCGGGACGGGGAGGGGAGAATCATGAATAAGCCTACCGGATTGGTATTTTTCCCAGCTTTTGATTGGGCTATTTCCCCCACCCACCCTGAGCGGGAGGAACGGTTGCTCTATACCAGGGATCAGATTTTCGAAGAAGGAATTCTCGACCTGCCGGAGATTGTGGAATATAAGCCCCGGTTGGCCACGGTAAGGGACGTGGCCCGAATTCATACTTGTGTGCCCACGGTGGCTAAGCAGACTACTGAAGCCCACCTGGTAGCGGCAGGGGGTGCCTTGGTCCTGGCCGATGCCCTGATGAAGGGAGAAATCCGCAACGGTTTTGCCTTGGTGCGGCCTCCCGGCCACCATGCCATGCGCATGGTCCATGGTAACCGGGGCTTTTGCAATATCAATAACGAGGCCATCATGGTACAGTACCTGCGACAGAAGTATGGGGTCAAGAGAATTGCCATCGTGGATACCGATGTCCATCACGGAGACGGTACCCAGGAGATTTTCTGGCATGACCCTGATGTACTCTTTATCTCCTTCCACCAGGATGGACGGACTTTGTATCCTGGTACTGGTTTTATAAATGAAATGGGTGGTCCCAGGGCCTATGGATCCACCATTAACATCCCTCTGCCGCCCGAAACGGGAGATGACGGGCTGCTTTATGTCCTGGACAACCTCATCTTGCCGATAATCAGGGAGTTTCAGCCTGACCTCATCGTTAATTCCGCCGGGCAGGACAACCATTACACCGACCCATTGGCCAACATGCAGATTACCGCCCAGGGTTATGCCCTGTTGAATAAACTGCTCAAACCCCATCTGGCCGTGCTGGAAGGCGGCTATGCGGTGGAAAGCGCATTGCCCTATGTTAACCTGGGCATCATTCTGGCCATGGCCGGCCTTGACTTCTCCCATGTGGTTGAGCCCGACAATGATCCCGACCGTTTGGAACAGAAACTGGAGATTACTGAGTATATAAGCAATGTGGTCAATCGCCTCCAGGCCGATTGGCGCAACCGGGAAAAACTGGCCGACAGACAATTATCTCCCGGACAGGAATTTTATGAGCGTAATAAATCAATCTTTTATGACACTGATTATATTCAGGAAGAACAATTGGAACGTTTAAGGATATGTGATCATTGCCCGGGTTATTTCAGTATCGAGACCAAGGCGGGCGGGAATGGGGCCAAGAATTCGGCCCTGGCCATTACGGTACCAATCCAGGCCTGTGAGAGGTGTCAACGGGAAGCCCATCAGCTTTACCGGGAGGCCAAGGCCCGCCGGGAGGTAGATTATATTTATCTCCAGGAAAATGTGGACGACCTGTATCAGGTTTTTGATTGTCATAAAGGTATCGAATCAATACAGGAATAGCGGATGGTGACAGTGATGATAGGCAGGATTAGGGTTCTTGATGAACATACGGCCAACCAGATTGCTGCCGGGGAAGTGGTGGAACGTCCCGCTTCGGTGGTTAAAGAACTGGTGGAAAACTCCATTGACGCAGGGAGTACTGCCATTGAAGTGGAGATTCGGGAAGGGGGCCTGGATTATATCCGGGTCAGCGATAACGGGGAGGGGATGGAGGAAGCCGATGCGGTATTGGCTTTTCAACGCCACGCCACCAGCAAAATCGCCACTCCTCAAGACCTTTATCACATCAATTCTTTGGGGTTCCGGGGCGAGGCTCTGCCCAGTATTGCCGCTATAGCCAAGGTGGAACTGGTTACCCGGCCCAGGGACAAGGTGGCGGGTATGGAGGTGGTGATTCACGGCGGTCAGGTGGTATCCACCGGAGAGGTGGGTTGTCCGGCAGGAACACGCTTGGTGGTTAAGGACTTATTTTTCAATACTCCGGCCAGGCGCAAGTTCCTCAAGAGCGGAGTCACCGAGGGAGGGCACATCGGTGATATTATTACCCGGCTAGCCCTGGCCAACCCCGGTATTGCCTTTAAGTTTATTAACAATAGCCGGGTGGCGGTTGCTACACCGGGTACGGGTCAGCTCATGGATGTCATTATCAGTATCTATGGGAAGGAACTGGCCAAACAGATGTTACCCCTCCGGGTGGAAGTTAACGGTTCGGTCATCAGTGGCTACATAGCCAAGCCCGAAGTGAGCAGATCCAACCGTTCTTACCAGACCCTCTTCATCAATGGCCGTTATATCCGCAGCCAGGCTATTAGCGGGGCTGTGACCGAAGGTTATCATACCATGCTGGAGATTGGCCGTCATCCGGTGTTCATTCTGGGCCTGGAAATGGAAACGGCCAAAGTGGATGTTAATGTTCATCCCACTAAGATGGAAGTTCGCCTGGAGGAGGAAGCCGAGATTAGGGAAAGCCTAGCCAAAGGGGTGGCTGAAACCTTACGAGGCCAAACCCTTATCCCTGCTATTACCCTGGAAAAACCGGCGGCCCCGGTGGAAAAAGAAGTTTACCGGCAAGAATCCTTGGAGCTGTCCAGGCCAAGGGCGGAAAAATCTTATGCTCCCCAGGAATTTTCCAACCACTCCAGGGGAATAATGGTAGCTGAAACGTTTTTGGCGGAAACACCGCCGGTAAAAATTCAGCCCATTGAATCGGCAATATCATATGAAACCCAGCCTACGGCGGATTGGCAACAACCTCCGACTGTAAAGAATAGTCCTGTGGAAAAGGTTAGCCCATCAGAATTAGTTACCCATGAGGAAAGATTTATACCTATAGGAGGAGTTACTCCCGTCGGAGATGTTACCCTTATGGAACAGACAATATCCCCACCGCCGGTGAACCCTTTGGAGTACCTGATACCCTTGGGGCAGGTAAATTCTTCTTATATCGTGGCCACCGGGGAAGATGGCCTGTATATCATTGACCAACACGCCGCCCATGAGCGGATTCTTTACGAGGAATTCATGATGGCGGCCAGCCAAGAAGAGCCCCCGGTGCAGCAATTACTGATACCCATTACCCTGGAACTCACCCACTTGGAGGCCCAGGTTGTGGTTGATTATATCCTGCTTTTTAGCAGATTGGGATTTATTCTGGAACATTTCGGCGGGGATTCCTTTTTGATCAGGGCCGTTCCCCAGGGGTTGACCAAAGGGGACGAAAAACAATTTTTTCTCGACCTGTTGGACAAGGTGGCCGAATCAGGCGGCAAATGGAATGCCGCCCTACTTAAAGAACATCTTATCACCACCATGGCCTGCAAAGCCGCCATCAAGGCCAATGACCATTTGGCCCAGGCTTTACAGGAGGAGCTCCTTCGGCAGTTAGCCCGTACCGCCAACCCCTATACCTGTCCCCATGGGCGTCCTACCATAACTCAGTTGACCTTAACGGAACTGGAAAAAAAGTTTAAAAGGGCATAGGAGTACAGCGCCATGGAATATATTATCACTACGGCAGGTAATGGGGGCAGTTGGGAGGCGGCCCAGGCCCTGGCGGTCCGCCTGGGCAAACCGGCGGTACCCAGGGATAGACGCTCCCTTGCAGCTTTACGGGAAGAATATGAAGTAGAAAACCTGTTGGTGGTGGGTAGAAACAAAACATCTCTGGTTACCCCTCACGGGGAATATTACTTTCACCCCAGCATGGCCAAACTGCGGATAAAACAATTGGCCCAAGGGCTGGTCGACCCCATGGTAGAGGCCATGGCTTTGCAGCCCGGCGATAGCGTCCTGGACTGTACCATGGGATTGGCTGCTGATGCCTTGGTAAGCTCTTATATCACAGGTCCTCAAGGCCGGGTGGTCGGACTGGAGGGGGCCGAGGTGTTGGCCGCTTTGGTGGAAAAAGGCCTCCAAACCTACTGCGATACTAATCCTGATGTTACTGCGGCGGCCAGGCGCATTGAAGTCAAGGCGGCACACCATCTGGAATACCTTATGGCCTTACCGGAGCAAAGCTTTGATGTGGTTTACTTTGACCCCATGTTCCGGCGGCCCCAAACCAGGTCCTCTTCCATGAATCCCCTACGAGGCATCGCCCTAGGCGACCCGATAAGTCCGGAAGCCATCAACCACGCCCGGCGGGTGGCCCGCAAACGGGTTGTCCTCAAAGAAACCAACGGCAGCCCTGAGTTTAAACGTCTAGGCTTCCCCCAGGTGGAAGGGGGGAAATATAGTTCGGTGGGGTATGGGGTGTGGCTAATAGCTGGTAGCTGGTAGCTTATAGCTGTTTAAGATTGATTTATATGTAATTGTTGAGCTGTCTAATTAGTATTATAACTGCTAGGATTATTCAAGGACTTTAATCTAAAGGAGTAATGTTTACAAGCTACAAGCTACAAGCTACAAGCTACCAGCTACCAGCTAAATAGGAGGTATCCATGCTGCATCCCTTAATCATCATTGTGGGCCCGACGGCTGTGGGGAAGACGGCTGTGGGCATTGAATTAGCTAAACTTATCAAGGGGGAGATAATCTCCGGTGATTCCATGCAGGTCTATAAATACATGGATATTGGGACGGCTAAGCCTACCATGGAAGAGCGGAAGGGGATACCTCACCATATGATTGATATCCTGGAACCCGATGAGGATTATAGTGTAGCTGTGTTCCAGAGGAACACAGAACAACTTATCCCGGAGATTGTCGGTCGGGGACGGTTGCCTATTCTGGCTGGGGGTACCGGATTATATGTCCGGTCGGTAACAGACCGCTATAACTTTACCGAATTCTCCGTTGACCAAGAATACCGTATGGGGCTGGAACAAGAGGCCGGGGAGAAGGGGAATCAGGTATTGCTTGACCGGTTAAGGGAGGTTGATCCCACTACTGCGGCTAGGCTCCACGTCAACGATTTGCGGCGCATTATTCGGGCCCTGGAAGTATACCACTTTACCGGGCAGCCCATCTCCAGTTACCAGGACGCCCATGTCAATCCTGAACCCAAGTATAACCTAGCCATGTTCGGCCTGACCATGGAGCGCCAAGAATTGTACAACCGTATAGACCGCAGAGTTGATTTAATGGTGGAACACGGGCTGGTGGAAGAAGTACGGGAATTACTCAACAGAGGATACTCACCAAACTTAACATCCATGCAAGGGTTAGGGTATAAAGAGATTGTTGCGTTTCTGGAAGGCCAATATGACATAGACGAAGCAATTCGCCTCCTGAAACGAAACACTAGGCATTTTGCCAAACGTCAGCTAACCTGGTTTAGACGGGAGCAAAGAATCCAATGGCTTAATGTTGAAAAATGTTGTAACGTAGCCGAAATTGCGAACGAAATTGCGGCCCGGATTGAAGGATAATTTAGGTAGATGTAGAAGTTTACAAATAAGATAAAGAAATCAGGTAAATTACGGAGGTATCTATGATGACAAAGACAACCATCAATCTTCAGGACTCTTTTTTAAACCAGGTAAGGAAAGAGAACATTCCGGTGACCATCTACCTGGTCAACGGTTTCCAACTAAAGGGAACAGTCAGGGGCTTTGATAACTTTACCGTTATCTTAGAACAAGACGGTAAGCAACAAATGGTTTACAAACACGCCATCTCCACCATCTCGCCCATGAAGGCGGTCAATACTTCCTTTACAGAAACGACCAAATAATTAAATAAGTATATATAAATCAAGGGTAAATATAACCCTTGATTTTTTATTTGTTTTTAATTGTCGAAATTAGTCAAATGGACACGGAAAATATTGTTGATACAAGGGAGGATTTTACTATGTCTTGTCGAAAAACTTTAAAATAGAAAAATAATTAACCTAATAAACCAAAAACTGAAAGTTCTTTCACGAAAAGGCAATCCCTTATACGGGAGCGCAAAACCCTGGGTCTATTAGATCGCCGGGTTACCGAATGAAAGAGAACTCTTCGTTATCTTTTTTTTCGAATCGTTCTTAAGTCTATCTCGGTAAACCGGGTAGACTTTTTTATTTGGTTTCTATTACTGAATTGGTGGTGGTTAAATGAATGCTAATAACCTTGATTATAGAAACCCTTCCCTTAATGCCTATATCTATGACACTTTACCCGCCCTGGAGAATGGGGGGGGATGGGCATGAATAAAATTAAAGTACTGGTGGTAGAAGACTCTGCTTTTTTTAGACAGATGTTAAGTCAGATAATATCTGAAGACGAAGAAATTGAGGTTATCGGAACAGCCATTGACCCTATTTTTGCTATGGAAAAAATCATGCGCAACCCACCCGATGTAATTACCCTTGATGTAGAAATGCCCAGGATGGATGGTTTGACTTTTTTGGAGAAGCTGATGAAATCTTATCCCATCCCGGTTATCATGGTCAGTTCTTGGACTCAGAAGGGTTGCAAGACCACTCTCAAAGCTTTAGAATTAGGTGCGGTTGATTTTATTGCCAAACCGGAACGTAATAATTTGACGGAAATTAAACATGAAATCATAGCCAAGATTAAGAACGCCGCCAGAGTTAACTTAAATCTTCTAGGAAAAAAACATAACGAACAACAACATAAAGAAATGGTGGGTAACCCAAATCTTGAAGAAGGTAGAGTTAAAAGTGGAATCCACCATAAAGTTGTTGCTATCGGGGCCTCCACAGGCGGGGTTATTGCGGTCAATAATATCATAGATAAGCTTAAACCGGCGGGTTATAGTATCTTAATTACTTTACACATGCCGTCAGGTTTTACTAAATCTTTTGCCCAACGGCTGAATCAGGTTAATGGGTGGCAATCATCAGAAGCAGTAGCCGGTCAACCGGTGAAACCGGATCATATTTATGTGGCTCCGGGAGGGCTTAATATGACAGTAGAAAAACGCAACGGTAGTTTGGTTGCTGAGGTGAAGCCATGTGAACCTGAGGATATTTATAAGCCTAATGTAAATAAAACTTTTGCATCTATGGCTAAAAATGTGGGAACAGGGGCTATCGGTGTTATTCTGACCGGGATGGGTGACGATGGCGCTAAAGGTTTACTGATGATGAAACAAGCGGGATCTGTTACCATTGCCCAAAATGAAGAAACCTGTATGGTTTTCGGAATGCCTAAGAGGGCAATTGAAGTTGGCGCTGTGGATTACGTTGTGCCTTTAAACCACATTGCCGGTAAGATTATGACGTTAATCTAATTTAACTATAATACTTTGGATTTTATCCGGTTAGTGTCTGTAGGTAATAAAAAGACATGAAGCCGGATGTTTTTTTAGTCACCTTTTCTTGGCGGTTGCGTATAATGGTAGCAGAGATTGTACGCCCAGGGAGGTGGGGGAATTGGCTATAACCTTTCGTCGTAATAATAACCGTCTTGACCGTACCGACGAGGTTTTTGATTTGTTACAGAATGGAGAAATTACTCCGGTCACGGCCCTCACCATGTATGACGACCTGAAGGGCTGCGACAGGCCTGATAAAGTGGTGGAGTTTCCTGATAAAACTTTACATAAGAGGATTGAAGAAATCCTCGGTGAACTCGATGAATTAATAGGTTTGTACTCCGTAAAAAAACTGGTTCGGGAAATTTACGCCTATGTGGAGATCCAGAAGAGAAGAGAGAAGGAAAAACTGGTAGCAGAACCATTGGTTCTGCACATGATTTTCCGGGGTAATCCCGGGACTGGAAAGACCACGGTAGCCAGGATTACAGGTAAGCTGTTCAAGGAAATGGGGGTTCTCAACAAGGGCCATTTAATGGAGGTGGAAAGAGCGGACCTGGTTGGGGAATACATCGGTCATACGGCCCAAAAAACCCGGGAACAATTGAAGAAGGCTTTGGGAGGGATTCTTTTTATAGATGAAGCTTATTCCTTGGCTAGGGGCGGTGAAAAGGATTTTGGCAAGGAAGCCATTGATGCCTTAGTCAAGGCCATGGAAGATCACAAAGACAATATTATCATTATCCTGGCCGGCTATCGTGATGAGATGACCTGGTTTCTCCAGACCAATCCGGGGTTGCGTTCCCGGTTTCCCATCCATATTGATTTCCCTGATTACAGCCTCAAGGAACTGATGGCTATTGCAGATCTGATGCTGCGCCAGCGCCAGTATAATTTAGATAGGGAGGCCCGCATGGAACTGGCCCGAATCCTGGAACGTAACACCGGGGCAGGTCATGAGCACAGCGGCAACGCCCGGCTGGTGCGGAACATGTTGGAAAGGGCTATCCGCCGTCAGGCGGTACGGTTGGTGAAGAATGAGCAGGTGACGCGAGAGGAATTGATAATTCTGAACCGGGAAGATTTCTCCGATCCGGAATTCAAAACCTTGGCCAAATAGAGTAACACTCCTTGCCTTGGCGTAATTGAACCAAGATGATATAATAGAATAGTTATGGCATAGAAACGGGAGTGAAGACTTATTACCGCTAGGGTAAATGGAGAACTAACAGGAATTAAGAATATATACTTGGAAAACCTAGAGGCGCTGACTGGTTTTACTGTGGATAAGGATGTGTTAATCAGCCGGGAGTTGCTGGATGAATTAGCCCGCTTGACCGGACTTATTAACCGGGAAATCGCTGTTTATATTAACCGCCGCGGTCAGGTGGTAGAGGTAGGGGTGGGGGATGCCTCCACTGTGAATCTGGCAGATATTACAGCCCGCCGGGGAACCGGTCGGTATAGCGGGATTAGGTGCATCCATACTCATCCCAGCGGAGATGGTCGGTTAAGTCCGGTGGATATTACCGCTTTACAGTTATTGCGGTTTGATGTTATGGCCGCCGTGGGAGTGGGGTCTGACGGGCGGCCTACTGATATTTCTTTGGCCTATTTGATTGCAGAAAATAACGTCCTTGGCAACCGGTTCCTTCAGCAGGGTCCTTTTCGGTCATATGAGGTTGACCATAATAATATTATGTCAACCATCCTGGAAATGGAAGGTAGTTTGACTCAGCCCGGTCATCAGGTAACCGGTGTACAACCTGAAGAAAAAGCCATTTTGGTTACCTTGGTGACCGGTCGGGAAACCAACTGGACTGCAGAAGACTCCCTTAATGAACTGGCTCAGTTAGCTGAAACCGCAGGAGTTACCGTCCTGGATAAACTTATTCAGAAACGGGAAAGGCCGGATGCCTCTTTTTATCTGGGCCGCGGCAAGGTAGGAGAAATAACCCTGCACCGCCAGGCCATAGGCGCTAACTTAATCATCTTCGATGATGAATTGTCCCCCGCTCAACAGCGCAATCTGGAGCAAATGATAGGGATTAAGATTATTGACCGGGCTACATTAATCTTGGACATCTTCGCTCAGCGGGCCAGTACCAGGGAGGGTAAGCTTCAGGTGGAACTGGCCCAGTTAAAGTACATGCTGCCCAGGCTGACCGGTTTCGGCCAAGTTCTGTCCCGCCTGGGGGGCGGCATCGGTACCAGAGGCCCTGGGGAAACCAAGCTGGAAACCGACCGCCGACGTATCCGCAGACGTATCAGTGACTTAGAGCATGAATTAACCGGGGTGCGCAAACACCGGGCCCTTCACCGGGCCGGTCGAGAGTCCGGCGGGGTCCCCGTGGTGGCCATGGTTGGTTATACCAATGCTGGGAAAAGTACTTTATTAAACCACTTAACTGAAGCCGGGGTATTGGCGGAAGACAAGCTTTTTGCCACCCTTGATCCAACCATCAGGCGCATTACCCTGCCGGAGAATAAAGAAGCCCTATTGGTTGATACCGTAGGTTTTATACGCAAATTGCCCCACCACTTGGTAGCAGCTTTCCGGGCCACCCTGGAAGAAACCTTGGAAGCTGATTTATTACTTCACCTGGTTGACGCCGGTCACCCCGGATATCAGGGCCAAATCCGCGCTGTTAACGGTGTCTTGGCTGATTTACAAGTAAAGGATAAGCCAACCCTTTTAGTGCTGAATAAAATTGACCGGGTCAAGGATCCTCTGGAACTTGGGGTTCCTCCCACGGAATACGTAGCGGTAGTGGAAATATCCGCTCGCTTTGGGCAGAGGTTGGACAAGTTATTGCATTTAATTGGCGAAAATCTTCCGGCCAAAAGGCTAAGGTATCAATATCTGATTCCCTATGACCAAACAGGGGTCCTGGCTTTATTACACCGCCAAGGAAAGGTAATAACCGAGGAATATCTGGCTGATGGGGTGAAGGTGGAGGCCGAAGTAGATGCCATCACCGGTTCCAGAGTTGACCTTTATAGAATTGACAGGAGTGACCTAGATGAATAAGGCGATAGAAGAATTGCTTCCTCAAGTGGAAGAATTAATAATACCCGTTTACCGCCGCCTGGATGCTATCTCGGCAGTTAATCACAGAAAAGTATTACAGGCGTTTCGGGATCATCAGGTCAGCGATTATCACCTCAAGGGGACAACAGGCTACGGTTATAGTGATAGTGGTCGCGATACTTTGGAGAAGATTTATGCCCAAATCTTCGGTGCGGAGGCAGCTTTGGTCAGAGGCCAGATAGTATCCGGTACCCACGCCATTGCCCTTTGCCTCTACGGGGTGCTGCGGCCCGGAGATTTATTGGTTTCGGCTACCGGCGCTCCCTATGATACTTTAGAGGAGATAATCGGGCTTAGAGGTATTACTTCCGGTTCTCTGAAAGAATATGGGGTAAACTATTTGCAGGTGAATTTAACACCCGATTACCAGATAGATTTAGAGGCTTTGGAACAGATACTGGCTGAAAGACCCCGAATGGTGATGCTCCAACGCTCCCGGGGTTATAGTTGGCGCCCTTCTTTTTCTATTAGGATTTTGTCTGAGGCCATTCAACTAATTAAAGAAAAATCGCCCCAGACGATTGTATTCGTTGACAATTGCTATGGTGAACTGGTAGAAGAACTGGAGCCTACCCAAGTAGGAGCGGACTTGGTAGCAGGGTCGTTGATTAAGAATCTTGGCGGGGGGCTTGCGCCTACCGGAGGTTATATAGCCGGTCGACGGGATTTAGTGGAGATGGCTTCTCACCGCTGGACGGCACCAGGGATTGGGGCAGCTGTGGGATCTACCCTTGATCTTAACCGGATCCTGTATCAAGGATTGTTCCTGGCCCCTCATATCGTAACCGAAGCCTTAAAAGGAGCGGTATTTGCAGCGGCATTATTCAACCGCCTGGGCTATCCTGTTTCACCTTTATATGATGAGGAACGAACTGATTTGATTCAGGCTATCGGCCTGGGTAGCCGGGAAAAGTTAATTGCTTTTTGCCAGGGGCTTCAGCAAGGCTGTCCGGTAGACAGTCACGTTATCCCTGAACCCTGGGATATGCCCGGTTACGGGGAACAGGTAATCATGGCCGGGGGAACCTTCATCCAGGGCGGCACCCTGGAGTTAAGCGCCGACGGCCCCATGCGGGAACCCTATGCGGTTTATTTTCAAGGTGGATTGTCCAGAGAATATGTCAAATTAGGTATTTCCTTTGCCCTTGAAAGACTGGAAGAAATAAAAAACTATTGAGCTGAGGAAGGAATTGGTCGACTTTGGTCGAATAATAATAATATTCTGTTATTTTGAGTTAGTTTAATGGAAGATATGATCGGGAGGGCCCCTAGTGGCAAATAAAGTCTTAATTATAGATGATGATAATTTTATAGTAAAAATCATTACCGATGCTCTATTGCTGGAGGGGTTTGAAGTTTCTACTGCTTTAGATGGCATTGTGGGGTTGAATATGATTTACGGGGATGCTCCTGATTTGATACTTTTGGATGTAATTATGCCGGGCATGGACGGTCATGAGGTTTGCCGGATGCTGCGTAATGATACCCGTACCAGTCACGTGCCCATTCTAATGCTTACTTCTAGAAGTGATACCCATGATAAGGTGGCCGGTTTTGATGCCGGGGCCGATGATTATATAACTAAACCTTTTGCTATACCGGAACTGGTGGCTAGGGTTAAGACTCATATCCGCAGAGCCAAACAGGTCAAATCCTTTAACCCTCTGACAGGGCTGCCGGGGAATATTCTCATCGAAGAAGAAATTAAGGCCAGGGTTACTCGATCTGAGACCCTTTTTGCCGTGATGTACCTGGATTTGGACAATTTTAAGGCTTATAATGATGTATACGGTTTTTTAAAAGGCGATGAGGTCATCAAGCTGGTGGCCCACATCATGGAACAAGCCGTAAAAGAATTAGGTAACAAAGACGATTTTATCGGTCATATCGGAGGCGATGATTATATTATCATCACCAATCCGGATAAAGTAGAAAATATATCTCAACGGATAATCAACCAATTTGACAGTTCAATACCTTTATTTTATAATGTTGAAGACCGCCGAAACGGCTATATTATCACTAAGAACAGACAGCAGGTGGAATCTAAATTTCCCATTATGACCATATCTATTGCTATAGTCACTAATGTACATCGTGACATCTACAGTCATTGGGAAGTAGCAGAAATTGCTTCGGAATTGAAAAAGTTTGCTAAAATGAAAGAGGGAAGCATCTGGGTTATTGACCGGCGTAAAGGATAACGGTTGGGAAGGATGGAGTCATGGAAAATTGGGTTTTGGGTGTAACTATCTTAGTTATGTTTTTAGGTTTGATAGGCACTGTACTACCGGGTCTACCTGGTATTCCCCTGATTTTTTTGGCCGCTTTGGGATACGGTATTTATACGAATTTTATAGATTTGCCTGTTATAACGGTAGTTATACTGCTGATTATTACGGTTGCCTCTTTTTTTATTGAGTATCTGACCGGGATAATTGGAGCTAAGTACTCTGGTTCTTCACGCCAGGGGATAGTGGGAAGTATTATCGGCGCTGTGGCAGGTCTTTTTTTTCTACCCTTCGGCCTTATCCTGGGACCTTTATCGGGTGCCTTCATCGGTGAAATGATGGCCGGTAAACAGCCCAAAGATGCTGTTAAAGTTGGGTTGGGAACTGTCGTCGGCATGGTTGGCGGGATGGTTTTTAAGATTGCCATCGGGCTGGTAATGATGATATACTTCTTATGGGAAGTGCTCTGGCGCTGATGCCATAATTTTAAAACTACATAACTGAGAGGGGAAAAAGAATGAACCAAGACACCAAAGAAGCTGTCCTAAAAATGGCTAAAGAGAATGATGTAAAATTTATTAGGCTGCAGTTTACCGATATCCTCGGTATTGTTAAAAATGTAGCTATAACTGTGGAGCAATTAGAAAAGGCTCTTAACGGTGAAATCATGTTCGATGGCTCGTCCATCGAAGGTTTTGTTAGAATAGAAGAATCCGATATGTATCTACGGCCGGACCCGTCGACTTTTGTGGTTTTCCCTTGGCGGCCCCGGGACGGTGCAGTGGCAAGGATGATTTGTGATGTTTATGATCATCATGGTCAGCCCTTTAGCGGCTGTCCCCGCAACACCCTAATAAGAGCTTTGGATGATGCGGCCAAACTTGGTTTCAGCATGAATGTTGGCCCGGAAGCTGAGTTTTTCCTCTTCCACAAAGATGAAAAAGGGTTGCCAACTACCCTCACCCATGATGAGGGCGGTTACTTTGATTTAGCTCCTGTTGATTTGGGTGAGAATGCCCGCCGTGACATGGTCTTAACCCTCGAGCAGTTGGGCTTCGAAATTGAAGCTTCCCACCACGAGGTAGCTGAAGGTCAGCATGAAATTGATTTCAAATACGCCGATGCCTTAACCGCCGCTGACCGGGTGATTACTTTTAAGTTTGTGGTGCGTACCATCGCTCAACAACACGGACTTCATGCCACCTTTATGCCGAAACCGGTTTTTGGCATTGCAGGCTCCGGGATGCATTGCAATATATCCTTGTTTAAAGACGGGGAAAATGCTTTCTATGATTCTGCTACCCCTGACCAGCTTAGTCAAACCGCCAAGTACTTTATCGGTGGGTTAATTAAACACGCCAGGGCCATCGCTGCCGTCACCAACCCCTTGGTCAACTCATACAAAAGATTGGTTCCCGGTTATGAAGCCCCGGTTTATGTGGCCTGGGCCCAACGTAACCGCAGTCCCTTAATCAGGATTCCTGCCCGCCGTGGGATCGGTACCAGAATAGAGATGCGTAATCCTGATCCTGCCTGTAATCCCTACTTGGCCTTTGCTGTGATGCTTAGGGCCGGACTTGACGGTATTACCAACAAAATTATACCTCCTGATTCCACTGAACGAAACATTTATGACATGACTAAGGAAGAACGGGAACAATTTGGCATTGATAGCCTGCCCGGCTCTCTTGGTGAAGCCATTGAAGAGTTAAAGAAAGACTCTATTATTAAAGAAGCCCTTGGTGAACATGTATTTGCTAAATATATAGAAGCTAAAGAAGCGGAATGGAATACCTACCGAATGCAGGTTCATGAGTGGGAACTGAAAAACTACTTGACGAAATATTAGAAGAGGTTTTTTAACAGCCTCTAGAAGGTATATTTATAAAGGGCAAAAAACAAACTGTGTCTTAGGATACAGTTTGTTTTTTGCCTACTGTTGTTTATAAACATAAATACTAATGAAGTCTTCTGAATACACCGATGACTTTTCCAAGGATATTTACATCCTTTATGATAATTGGATCCAGGTGGGGATTTTCCGGTTGTAGTCGGATATGATCTTTTTCTTTATAAAAAGTTTTCACCGTTGCCTCATCTTCAATCAAAGCTACCACAATTTCACCGTTGCGGGCAATGTTTTGCTGGCGAACCAGGATATAGTCTCCATCTAAAATCCCAGCCTCAATCATGCTGTCGCCGCTAACCGAAAGAATAAAAACATCATCATTTTTGACAAAATCAAGGGGCAGGGGAAAGGTGTCTTCGATATTTTCAACAGCCAGTATTGGTTGCCCGGCAGTTACTTTACCTATAATAGGAACGTTAACCATTTCTTTTTTAATTATAATCTCACTGCCATCCAAGACCTCTATGGCTCTTGGTTTAGTTGCATCTCTGCGCAGGTATCCCTTAGCTTCCAGTTGGGCTAAGTGACCGTGGACGGTAGAACTGGAACTTAAACCTACCGCTTCACCAATCTCCCTTACTGAAGGGGGGTATCCTTTGGTCCGAATCTCTTTTTTGATAAAATCCAGTATAGACATTTGTCTTGCGCTCAAATCTTGGTACAATTGAAACACCTCCGATATTTTCCATTTACCTTTACATATTATAACATACCTTAATAAAATTTCAAACACTTGTTCGAAAATTTTTTTGAAATATTTATTTTTCTATTGACTAAGAACAATCGTTCGTGCTAAGATATTAACAAATAGAACAAGTGTTCCTTCGGAGGTGTTGAAAGTGTCAAACTGTTATTTAGTAAAGAAGAAGGTGGAAAAGCACCGGGCCGTTAGAAGATTATTATTAATTTTGGCTATCAGTTTAGTATTTAATTTAATTTTAGGCGTATCCAGTTTCTTTAAATCCGATGCTGTTGGTAATACTGTCCAAAGTTATGAACTTATTTCGGTTCAAGATGGTGATACTTTATGGTCCATAGCCACCAAATATAAATCCGAGGATGATCCCAGGGCCATTATCTATAATATTAAAAAGATTAACCACCTTGACCAATCAGCAATTTACCCTGGCCAGACACTAAAAATCCCCATCAGCTACCGGTAAGGGTTTCAAGATAGTTAACTACTCAGCAGGAATTAAAGTAATTATGTCGAAAAGAATATCATAAATATTTCGACAATTCCTCAATTGGGGGTAGCTGTATGCAGAGGGTAAGAGTTGCCATAGTAGGCGCCGGTCAAGGGGGCAGTTCCATCTATAACGTCCTCAAGAAGATGGATTATGTGGAAATAATCGGGGTAGCTGATATTAATCCTGAAGCTCCTGGGATGTTAGCTGCCCGCTTTGATGATACTTATACAACCACTGATTATGAAGTTTTAGTCCAAAAGCATACAATAGATGTTGTTATTGAGACTACCGGGAATCTTAAGGTTCGGGAAAGGATACACCAAATCACACCCATCCATACAGCAGTAATGGATGCTCAGGCTGCTGATTTGATGATGCTGATTCTCAAAGATAAACAGGCCCTGATGGACGAAAAGGAAGAGTTGCTGGAGATAAAACGATTGAAAGGGGAACTGGATGCCGTTTTGGCTTCAGTCCAAGAAGCCATTGAAGTGGCGGATAACCATGGCGTTATAAAATACGTTAACCCTGCTTTCAGTCGTATTACAGGTATTAGCGAAGAAACCAGGATTGGCGAAAACATTTTCAATGTATCGCCCGACGGAGCCCTTGCAGAATGTCTTCGTGCTAAAAAGTCTATTGTGGGTTACCGCACCAAGGTTGGAGGAACCAATGCCGAGGTTATATCCAATTCCGCTCCCATCTTCGTAGACGGTCAGATGGAAGGGGCGGTTGTAGTCTTTCAGCATATCACTGATGTTATGAAAATAATGGAGGATCTCAAGAAAAGCACTACTATCATCGAAAATTTATACGATCGTCTAGGACAGATAACTGGCAGTAAATACTCTTTCGATTCCGTTGTGGGCAATAATGAAGGACTGCGTCAGGTTATTGATTTGAGCAAAAAGGCGGCCCAGAGCAATTCCACAATTCTCTTGCTGGGCGAGAGTGGGACAGGTAAAGAAATATTTGCCCATGCCATCCACCAGGCCAGCCCAAGACGGGAGAAACCCTTTATTAAAGTTAATTGTGCCGCTATTCCGGAAACTTTATTGGAGAGTGAATTCTTTGGTTACGAAAAAGGGGCATTTACCGGAGCAGTGAAATCCAAACTGGGTAAGTTTGAGCTTGCTAATGGTGGGACTATCTTCCTTGACGAGATAGGAGATATGAACCTATATTTGCAGGCAAAGTTGCTCAGGGTTTTGCAGGAAATGGAATTAGAGAAAATAGGGGGTAACTACACTGTTAAGGTTGATGTTAGAGTTATAGCAGCTACCAATAGGGATCTCAAAGAGCTTATCAAAAAGGGAGAGTTTAGGGAAGACCTCTACTATCGGTTAAATGTTGTGGAATTAACACTTCCACCTTTACGGAAACGCAATGATGATCTGCCTTTTTTAATCAACTATTTAATTGTGAAGTTCAACCGCCAACTGGGTAAAAAGGTCAAAGGTATTTCAAAGAATGCGAAAAATATCTTGACAGCTTATGACTGGCCGGGAAATATTAGAGAGTTGGAGAACGTGATTGAACGGGCAATGGTTACCACTGACGAAGATATAATCTCCCACAAACACCTACTCCATTACATTGAGCAATTGAGTGACCAGTCCCAGGCTCAGGTCTCGGAAATAGTGCCCTTTGATGAAATGGAAAGGGTTCTGCTGAAAAAAGCATTAGACAGATATGGTTACTCTGTAGAAGCTAAAAAATTGGCTGCAGAGGCACTTAATATTTCGCTGGCAACCTTGTACAATAAATTAAAACGTTATAATATCTCCTAACTTCTTCCATATCCAAGTAAATAAAATTATTAATAAGGGCAGCCGTTAAAACGGCTGCCTTTTTTATATGTAAATTTCCGTTATATACCAGCAATTATCTTGGATGGTCAAATTTTGGCTTTAGGTAAACGAAAAGCATAGGTGAATCGACAAGGATTATAAGCATAAACGGCGAAAATATAATAATCAATCTGGAAAATAATATTAATGTTGGGTCTAAGGACCATCTGAACTTAAACTTATCAGAAGGGGTGGTATTTTTGAAATTGACTATTAAGGACATTATGACCGCTAATCCTATCAGTCTTAATCTACATGATTCAATTCAAAAAGCTGCAGAGATAATGATTAGTTACCGAATCGATGGTATACCTGTTATTGATGATAGGGAGCGGCTAGTTGGTATTTTAACCAAAACTCATATTTTTAAGGCGCTGGGAATGGATGTGAATACACCCATCTGCGAATTGATGCAGACAAATATGGTCACTATCAGTGAAAATGCTGTACCTGAAGATGCCTGGCAGACTCCGGTAGGCAGGTTGCCGGTAATTAACGAAAAAGGAGAAATGGTGGGAATTGTAACCAGGACTGATCTGGTTAAAGCTTTTCGCCAGCAATTAGAATATGCCTTGGAAGAGGTTAATACCATAATCAACTCAACTCATAATAGCATCGTGGCTATTAACAGTGACTCCGAAATTCGGTTAATGAATAAATCCGCCGAAGATTTAGTAGGCATATCACTACAGGAGTCAATAGGCAGGCCAATAGAGGAAATTATCCCTAATTCATGTTTGACTTCGGTCATACAAACCGGCGAATGCTATTATCTCAAAAAAATTACGGTAGGCCAGACTGAGGTCTTGGCCAATGAAACACCCATTATTAGCAACGGAAAAATTATCGGTGCCGTAGCAACATTCCAAAGAATATCAGAAGTCGAAAAGATATCCCATGAACTTCGGACAGTTCAGGACGCCAACAGTGAGCTGAATGCGGTTATCGATTTCTCTGTGGACGGTATTGTAGTTGCCGACAACAAAGGGATTATTCTTAAAAATAATACCGCCAGTCGAGAACTATTGGGTATTAAGGAAGAAAACATGGTGGGTCTGTCGGTACAATGGTTAATAGAAAAAGGTTTTAGCTCTGAATCAGTAATACTTAGGGTTATAGAGAAAAAATCTCCGGTTAGTCGTGTTCAAAGATTAAAAACAGGCCGTGAAATTCTTCACACAGGGACACCAATTTTTGATGAAAACGGTGACGTTTATCGGGTTGTTGCCAATATGCGGGATTTAACAGAATTAAACTATTTGCGTGAACAATTTAGAGAGGCCCATAATCTATCTGTAAAATATTTTTCTGAACTAGAACAGTACAGGAAAGAACAGTTACATGAGGAGATAGTTTTTCAAAGCGAGGTTATGACAGAAACCATCGAAAAGGTGATTAAGGTAGCGAAGTATGATTCCACGGTTTTGCTGCTAGGTGAATCGGGAGTGGGCAAAGAACAATTGGCTAAAATAATTCATGAAGCCAGTGAGCGGGCTAAGAATCCTTTCATCAAGTTAAATTGTGCATCTATTCCTCCACATCTTGTTGAATCAGAACTTTTTGGGTATGAGGGAGGAGCGTTTACAGGAGCTAATAAAGAGGGACGTCCTGGTCTATTTGAGATTGCAGAGAGCGGAACTTTGTTTTTAGACGAAATTGGTGAATTACCACTGGAAATACAGTCTAAATTATTAAGAGTTTTGCAAGAACGGGAAATTTACCGTGTAGGAGGCCGTAAACCGATTAAATTGAATGTACGGATTCTTGCGGCAACCAATAGTGATTTAGAAAAAATGATTAAAGAAAATACTTTTCGTCAGGATTTATATTATCGATTAAATGTTATTTCTATTGTAATTCCACCTTTACGGGAAAGAAAAGAGGATATACCGGCATTGATTTACCATTTCCTACAAAAATGTAACCAAAAACATAAAACGAACAAAAAAATTGCTCCTAAGTTAGTGGAAAAATTAATTAACCATCAATGGCCTGGTAATATCCGGGAGTTAGAAAACACCATAGAAAGAATGGTAGTTCTAACAGATAAGGATTTACTCGATGGTGACTTCTTCCCTGGAAAAGGAAACAAAGAAGAGAATGGGTGGACCACCCGCAATCTGCGCACAGTTTTAGAGGAAAGTGAAAAAAGGCTAATACTACAGGTTTATAAAGAATTCAAAAGTACGCGTAAAGCAGCAAAAATTCTAGGAATAGATCAATCGACTGTAGTCAAAAAGCTACAAAAGTATACTGCAAGTGATGATGATAATCATAAGTGATGACAACAGGAGCTAATTCATAAGTCCAATATTACTGGGAATTTGGCCACAGAGGATAGAAGTAGTGATGAAATGACGCATCTCAATAAAAACGGAATTATCAAATTTTTCACAAAAATTTCGTTTGAATAAGCAATTATGGGAGCCCAAAAAAATTGGCATACATCTTGCTGTAAGATAAATAACGCAACTGTACCATATTCAAAAAGTATTTGGAGGTGAATTCAATCTGGTTTAACTTAAAGGCTTAAAAAGTGTAAATGAGTTTATGAAAATTCTTAAGAAAGGGTGATTGCCGGTGGCTACTTGTGCACAGTGTAGGTCTTTTTTTCTTATCCCGGAAGATGCTGATGACTTTGAACAAGGTAAAGGTGACTGCGTGCGTCAAGAACAGGACGAGAAGGGTAAGTATTGGCTGTCCAAACCTATTATGTCCCATACCTTAACTGACACCTGTCCGCACTATAAAGGAAAAAACTAAGTGAAGGGGGTTAATAAGAATGGCAACTAGACATGAGTCTATCCAGTATAAGGGTAAAGTTATTGAATTTCCCTATGATAATCAGGCGGAAGAGTTAATACCGGATGAAGAGTTGCACGAACATTTGGCCAAACCAACTACAGATAGAACTAAAAGATTGAAAGATAGGTGCCGCTGGAAGCATGCTACCGCCGGGGAGTTTGTCGAAGAAAGTGTTAGAGCCGGAATTGAGCGGATGCGTTTACTTACCGAAGGGCATAAGAATTCCGAGGGTAAGCCCGAAGTACTCAGGCGGGCAATGATTCTAGCCAATATTCTCAATAAAGGTACAGTCGTTTTACAGGAAGATGAGATTATCGTTGGGTATCACGCTGAGAGTCCCAACTGGGTGCCTCTCTATCCTGAGTTGTCCTATATGGCGGTACAAGATTACATTCAAAGCAGATATGCCCCGCAGCCTGTGGAAGAGGCAAAGGAAATTAATGAATATTGGAAAAAGCACTCCTTACAGGCCAAATGCGAAACGTATTTTGAACCTATAGATCTGTTGCGGATGTATCAAGTAAGTACTATGGAGGCCCCTCCCTTTGCCACCGGTTATAACAGTATGATTCCTCCTTACGAGACTGTGCTTGAAGATGGTCTGCTGAAGAGGATTGAGTTAGCCGAACAGCACATTAAGAAAGCAAAAGAGGAGTTATCTGCTCCATACTGGAATGCTCCTGAGAGATTGGATCTGGTCCCGAAAATAGATAACTGGAATGCTATGATTATCGCTGATAAGGCGGTAATTGCCTGGGCAAGGCGACATGCCCGTCTATGCAAGATCGTAGCTGAAAATTTTGAAACCGATCCGAAACGCAAAGAAGAATTGTTAATGCTAAGTGACATCTGCCAGCGGGTGCCCGCTGAGCCGGCAGTTGGTCTGAGGGATGCAATGCAGTCTAAGTGGTTTACTTACTTGATTTGCCATGCCATTGACCGGTACGCCAGCGGTTACGCTCATAAAGCAGATAAATTATTATGGCCTTATTACCAGACCAGCATCATCGAAAAGAGTTTTCAGCCTATGACCCATGAAGATGCTGTCGAGCTTTTTGAATGTGAGCGGTTAAAGATATCTGAGCACGGTGCCGGTAAGTCAAGAGGCTACCGTGAGATATTTCCGGGGTCTAATGACTTATTCATATTTACTCTTGGTGGAATTAACAGAGATGGTAGTGACGGTTGTAACGACTGCACCGACGCCATATTGGAAGCGGCCAGGAATATTAGGACAACCGAGCCATCCATCGTTTTCCGGTGGAATCCCAAAGGCCGTCTGAAAACCAAGCGCTTAGTATTCGAGTGCATCAGGGATGGACTGGGTTATCCCTCGATTAAACACGATACACTGAATACGGCACAAATGCTCTATTACAGCCAGTTCAGCAAGAATAATAACGGGGCTACAATAGAAGAAGCACGGGATTGGGCTAATGTACTTTGTATGTCACCTGGTCTGGTTGGAAGAAGAAAGTCTCAAAAAACCAGAAATGAAGGCGGAGGCGCCATTTTTCCAGCAAAGATTTTGGAAATTACCCTCAATAATGGGTTTGACTGGAGCTATTCCGACATGCAATTGGGTCTGGAAACCGGCGACCCCCGGAAGTTCAAAACTTTTGAGGATTTATGGGAGGCCTTCCGTAAACAGTATCAATATTGTATGAGCCTTTCAATCAGGGCAAAAGATATTGCGAGATACTGGGAGATTAGAACCCTGCAAATGCCATTCACCTCCAGTATTGACGACGGTTGCATGGAATTGGGTATGGACTGTATGGAGTTATCCGAACAGCCAAATGGTTGGCAAAACCCTATTACCTCCGTTGTAGCCGCAAATTCACTGGTTGCTATTAAGAAATTAATTTATGATGAAAAGAAATATACCATGGAGCAACTGGTAGAAGCCCTACACGCCAACTGGGAAGGTTTCGAACAAATGCATCAAGACTTCAAGGATGCACCCAAGTGGGGCAATGATGACGAATATGCAGACCCAATTATTAAGCGTTTCTACGAAGATATCCTCTCTGGCGAAATGGTGAAAATCACCAATTACTCTGGAGGTCCTGTTATGCCGGTAGGGCAGGCAGTAGGCCTCTATATGGAGATTGGTTCCCGGACAGGGCCGACCCCTGATGGCCGTTTTGGCGGTGAAGCAGCCGATGATGGTGGTATCTCACCTTACATGGGAACTGATAAGAAAGGTCCCACTGCTGTGCTGAGATCGGTTTCCAAAGTTGACTCCGGCACACAAAAGGCCAATCTGCTCAACCAACGTCTCTCCGTGCCGATTATGAGAAGCGTGCATGGCTTTAAGATTTGGCTGGCCTATATGAATACATGGTGTGATTTAAATATTGACCATGTTCAGTTTAACGTTGTCAGCACTGAAGAAATGAAAGCCGCACAGAGAGAGCCGGAAAAACATCAGGATTTGATTGTACGGGTTTCGGGTTTTAGCGCCAGGTTTGTTGATATTTCTACATTTGGTCAAAATTGCATTATTGCCAGAAATGAGCAAGATTTTGGCCCGGCGGATTTGGAGTACCTGGGTGTTGAATTTTAAGACTAAATAGTAGGGAGTGGAAGCTGTATGCAGGCTAAAGCTAAGAGTAGATCTCTGGATATAAGAATTCAACCGGGAATTTCGCAGTCATGTCAAAAGTGCAAATGGGGTATTGAGGACCCCACTGATCCTGCCAGAGGACAATGCATTGGCTCGAGGACAAAAATTGGCAGCATCTGGAAAAGAATGATCCATGATTACTACAATTCCACCTGCGAAAAGTTCGAAGAAGGAGAAGTCTCTTTTAGAGATCACGTTTAAAAATTAATTTACAGCTATTATATAACATGCACTCTGTTAGTTTAATGGAGTGCATGTTATTCAAAAATAAAAACTTAAAGTCAAAACAAAAGAAATCCTGTGATGCAAAGCTTAAAGGGGGGAAATACCCAATGTTCAAGCCGGATAATGTTATTAAAAGATTTTATATTACTGGAGGAGAAGGTCTATCTGAATACTGGCGAAGAAACAAATCTCCCATCGAATCCAGGGAATTAGCCCATTTATTGCAGGCGATCCGGAAAATCACCGGGTATATTGGACCCAATGCCGGGAACGTTATCTGGGCTGGAATGAGATCTTCCACCGAAGCAACTGACATCACTTTGAACCCGGCATTGGTTATGGGGAAGTACCCTATACCTGGTAACAAAACCGATATGGTAATTGGAACGGTTATTATTGAAGCCTTAAAGCGGATTGAATGGAGCGAACGGGTCATTAAATTGATCTATGGAAAGTTGGGAAAACCAACACAAGATGCTAACGTCAAGCTTAAAATGTTTCTGGAAATGGCCGAACAAATTTTTGTGGATATTGTTGCCAATCGTACTGTATTAGGTTTATATACAGAAAAAGTTCGCGAGATAAAATTCTCGGAAGCAAGGAAGGATTTTGTGCAACCTCCTTCCTTCGAGGAGCTGATTCACATTTGGTGGCTAATGGCTGCTGATAAAAGTGGGTGCAAATATCAGGAGGAATTTACCAACCAAATACATGGGAGTTACGGGTATAATCTTGAAAATTTTTACAAGAAGCCTTTGAGGGTATTAAACTCAATTGTCAGGGAAATGAAAGAAGAGTGCCGTAAACTAAGAGGTGTAGTGGAACGTTGTGAATATAGGGCTAAACTTTACACACGTATCTGGAATGAGATTGAGGAAATGACAAAATTTTGGCTTACAGATCTTAATGACCCAAGTCTTATGCCTAAGGCTTTGGATTTTGACGATGTTCTTAGTGGTGATTTGGGTGAGGCTTTAAAAGCCATTCAAGCTACTCTTGCTAAAGAGATTGAAGCTAAGTTAACTAGAAATAATTTCGACTTAACTGATGAAGTTCGCATAATTTGCCAAGATGACGGTAATGTAGTGCCAATAGAAGTGAGCAACTTCGTTGTACCACTGGAAGAACCTATCAACAAGGAACTAGCCTATAAGTTGTATCTTGCCCTAAAGGGCCATGCAAAGCGAAGAAATTTGTTTAATCGCGGGCTAAATAGCGGAAAGATTGATGGCAGGCGTTTGTTTAGAGCGCCTATTAATGGCAAGATATTTTATTATAAAAAAGAAAAACACGTCATAGATAGCGATTTAATTATCCTTGTAGATGCCACCGGTTCCATGGGGGGGCCTAAATGGAAGGACCTTCAGATAATATTCAGCGCCTTATTTGAAGCTGTAAAATCCTTTGATAATACTATCAGAGTATTTGCTTATTACGAAGTTAAAGGAAAAACTAATCTTACTGAGCTTTCCACGAAAAAAGGGGAACTTTTTACTGTTCTTCCCCGGGGTAAAACAGCTTCAGGTGAGGCAATTATTGCTACCACGTTAATGCTGAAAAAGAAAACTAAGCAGCCTTTTTTCATTCACTTTACTGATGGTGCGTCTAATTGGGGCTGCGAGGTTAAATACGCTATTAAGCATTGTAAAAAGAATAAAATCAACTTGATGACCTTAGGCTTTGGGTGCCAGCCTAGTAGTAAAGCGGCGTTAAGAGAGGAATATGGCAATCAGGTTGAGTTTGTTGATACTTTACAGGAACTGCCGAAAAAATTCAGTAAGTTATTGAAACACACCAATTATATCTAGGGATAATTTAAGGGGTGAACATATGACAGCATTAGCCCAAACCAATGGAAAACTTGAAGGAATACCGTTATTAACCAACATTCAGCGTTACTCCCTTCAGGACGGACCCGGCATTAGAACTACAGTCTTTTTAAAGGGCTGTCCATTAAGGTGTCCCTGGTGTCATAATCCTGAAACCCAGTTGACAAGGTTAGAGATTAACTATGAAATTGATAAATGCACCGGTTGTGCAAGATGTGCTGAAGTATGTCCGAGTAATTCAATAAGTATTGAAAAGAACGGCGAAGAGGCTTTTCTCAGGTTCAATAGAAGTAAATGTATAGGTTGTGGCAAGTGTGCTGATGTTTGTATTACCCACGCAAGGGAAATCGTTGGTAAAGAATGGTCAATGGAATCAATTATCAAGGAAGCAACCGCAGACCGCTTATTTTATACAAATTCCGGTGGCGGGGTAACTATCAGTGGTGGCGACCCCATGTATTTTCAGGCTTTCACAACGGAATTGGCAAGAAGACTACAAAATGAAGACGTTCATGTGGCTATTGAGACATCCGCCTTTGGTCAATGGCATTACTTTGAAAAATTGATGAAATACGTCAACCTCTTTATGATAGATATTAAGACTATGGATGCTAATAAATACAAAAATGTCATCAAAGGTGACCTTAGAATTATTTTAAATAATTTAGAGAAATTAGTTCAGTCCGGGGCAATAGTAAGGGTTCGACTACCGATTATTCCCGGATTTAACAATCAAAAAACGGACTACGAAGCTTATGCCGAGTATTTAGGTAAACTGTCCGGGAAAATTGAAGCCGTAGATATTCTTCCTTTTCATAGTTATGGCGAAAAAAAGTATAAGTTATTGGGAATAATTGATGATTACAAGTACCGTAATGTTAATTCTATGGAATCTAAAGAGGTAAAAACATTGATTGAAATGCTTACCGAAGTAGGCTTTGTTTTAGGTCATAGTATCAATGTAGGTGGTTTAATTGGTGTCAAAAAATAATTTTTTCGGAAGGGAGACAATCCGATGGGTGTTACTATGAGAATGTCCGATTCCTTGAAGCATTTAACCCGGAACAAGACGGTAATAGTATTTGAATCAGGATATACTATTGCCGACTGTTTGAATAACTTAAATCAAGAGTTTCCTGCATTTAAAGAGCAGCTATATGATCAAAATGGAAATCTAAAAGCCTATGTAACTATTTTTCTCAATGGATATAATATTAACTATCATAAAGGCGTGGATACTATGCTTAATGAAGGGGATGAATTAGATATCATCCCGACTGCTGCTGGTGGGTAATTCGTGTCTTAGAATAAGAATTTACCATCATCACCGATGACCATCGTCATCGGTGATGATGGTTCGAATCTGTTTTTGAATGCAAATAAACTAAAATACTACAGCCATTCCTCTCTTGTATGATGATAATTATCATCGGGTCTTTGCATAAAGGCCATAACGATGATTAATAATAACTATTCTGAATGGGTTCGTTGAGGGCAGAAAAGTTGGTACGTTTCTTGCAATAGATAACATTAGCGCTAATAGCGCATTATCTTGATTAACCAGATTAACGAAAGGGGAGAGGTGGCATGGACGTTGATAATGACGGCAATCATGCCTTAGGCAAGGTGCGAGTGCTAGAACTTGCCGGGGAACTAGGAGCCTATACCGGAAAACTATTTGCAGATTTGGGAGCCGAAGTAATTCGCATTGAATCCCTTGATGGGGATCCGACTAGGCGTCAAAAACCCTTCTTCAGGGATAATCCAGGTGAAGAAAATAGTCTTCGCTACCAATATTTAAACACAAACAAAAAGGGAATGGTTCTTGATATTACACTCCCTGAAGGAAGGGAAATCATTCGAAAGCTTGTTCAAAATGTAGACATATTAATCGAAAGTAATCCTCCAGGCTACCTGGATAAACTGGGTATTGGATATGAGCAACTAAGGGTTATCAACCCTAAACTGGTATATACGGCAATAACTCCCTATGGTCAAACTGGTCCGTATAAGGATTATCCCTATTCAGACTTAACTGTTTTGGCTATGGGTGGCTTTCTGTATATGGCAGGAATTGAAAATGATAAACCGGCCCAGGCGCCGGATAAACAATCCTATTTTATGGGCGACCTCTATGCCGCCTTCGGAAGTATAGTGGCGTTATATCATGCTAATATCACAGGTGAAGGTCAGTTTGTCGATATATCTTTGCAAGAAAGTGTAACTACCGCTTTAGAGAATGCCATTCAGGCCTATGATTTAGAAGGAAGAATACAAAGGGCGTCAGGCTCGGTAGAAGCCGGTTATGGAACTTACTGCTGCAAAGATGGGTACGTTTATGTTATGGCAGCTATGGGCCGTAACACCCATCTATGGGATCCTTTAGCTCGTTGGCTAATTGAAGAAAAGATTCCGGACGCAGAAAGTTTGGCTTGTGCACAGTGGGCCGAGCCGGAGTATCGCAAAAGAAAAGAATCAAAGGAATTATTCAAGCAGATTTTTGAGCGATTTTCGAGACAACGTACAAAACAAGAACTTTATGAGGAAAGTCAAAAACGTAAGGTAGTAATTTATCCGGTAAACACGTCAAAAGACGTATCGAAAAACCCCCAGTTAAACCACAGAAAGTTCTTTAAGGCAATGCGAGTTGAAGCCTTAGGCGGAACGGTTTGTTATCCCGGAGCTCCCTATAAACTTGAGAAAGTTCCATGGGAATTAAGGAAAGCTGCTCCTTATTTTGGTGAGGACACAGGGCTTGTCTTATTAGAATCCGGTTATTCTAAATCACAAATTAAATCACTGGCGGAACGAGGTGTAGTTTATGTCAAATAAATTACCGTTAGAAGGCGTCAGAATTGTGGATTTTTCTTGGGTTGGTGCCGGTCCTACAACAACCAGGATGCTGGCTGAGTTCGGGGCCGAAGTTTTTCGCCTTGAATCCAGTAAAAGACCGGATGTTCTGCGCTTTACAGGTCCATTCAAAGACGGTCTTCCGGGAATTAATCGTAGTGGTTATTTCAGTAACCGGAATCCAAACAAAGAAAGCGTTGAAATCAATATGAAAAATCCTAAGGCCTGTGATTTAGTGGCAGAGTTAATTAAAGTCAGCGATATAATAATTAATAATTTTACTTTGGGTATTATGGAAAAGTGGAATTTAGGTTATGAAGATGTAAAAATAATAAACCCCAATATTATCTATGTGACTATGCCTATCCAGGGCTCTACCGGCCCCCACCGCAAATATATGGGTTTTGGCGCCACTATGAATGCATTGGTAGGACTCAATCATTTATCAGGATTCCCTGATAAGGAACCCTTCGGTACCGGAACAAATTATCCGGACCATGTACCTAACCCCGCCCATACAGCCTTCGCAATTATGGTGGCACTTTTGCACCGTGTAAGGACAGGCGAAGGCCAGTATATAGAAGTACCTCAAACCGAGGTTGCTTTAGCCGTTTTGCCAACTGCTATTATGGATTATACAGCAAACGGTCGAATTCAAAATCGTCTGGGTAATCGCAATTTAAATACTGCTCCCCATGGGGTTTATACTACTAAAGGTATCAATCGTTGGATTGCCATTGCTGTTTATAATGACGATGAATGGAAAGCCCTAAAAAAAGTAATGGATTATCCAACATGGGCGGAATCACCCAGATTTGCCACATTATTCAACCGCATGGTAAACGAAGACGAACTGGACCGGTTTATCGAAGATTGGACTAAAAATAATGAGCCGTATCAACTGATGAATAAATTAATACAGGCCGGTGTTAGGGCCGGTGTAGTGCAAAATGCCAAGGACCTTTTGGAGGATCCCCATTTAAATGAAAGGGGTTTCTGGAAATATTTAGACCATCAGGAGATGGGCCGACATGTTTATAATATTACTCCCGTTCACATGACCAAGACAAAGGGGCAATTAGTAAGGCCTGCCCCAATGGTGGGCCAGCATACGGATGAGGTGTTAAAACGTGTTTTAGGGTTGAGTGATAAGGAAATCCAAAACTTAAAAAATGAAGGAATAGTAGGCTGAGTTATGGAAAATGAGAAACTTCGGTAATAACGAAAGTTATCCCCTAAATCTCATTTAAACTAAATATACATAAAGGAGCATTCCTGTAATGAATTAAAATGACCTTTGCAAAAAAAAGTACCTCCTGTTAATATACGAGGTGTCAGCTTTCGCGAAGTGACCCTTAAATAACAGAGGAGGTACT
>JAJZSN010000028.1 GCA_021849745.1 Bacillota bacterium
CGATCCGGGCCTCCTTGGCCAACAGCCCGCCACAACCTATTTCCACATCATCGGGATGAGCCCCGAAGGCAATAATATCTACTTGTTCCGTCATGATATCTCCCCGTTTCCCTGAGTTTGATATTATTGTATCACAAAGTAGCGGTTTTGAACAAATTCGCCGTCCGGGTGACTTCGGGTGAGGCAGTAACCCTCCGGCACTCACGGGTCATTCTAAGGTCTTTCTCTGTGTCCTCCGTGCGCTCTGTGGTTGCCTTTTTTATAAGTTCCTGAAAAAATTAAAAAGGCGCGCATCGTTTGTTCCGCTGCGCGCGCCTTTTTATACTACATTCCGCTGAATTTTCCACAAGGGTGGAAAATATAGTTTCCTGTAGTATAAAAAACCCCGGCATGAGGTATTTTCCGGGGTTTCTGGATTATACTAAAATTCTGTTATCCCCTCTACCTTCTGGGCGTCGAGGATGTTATAGCCGCCATCGGTATAGACCACGAAATTCTGATAAGCGCCGTTAAGTATTACCAGAACCCTGGCGGCATTAGCCCCCTTAACCTGAACCGGCCGGTACAGGAGGGCATCAATATACTTTAGCCCGGCGTTGGTCTTAATCTCCTCCTGCAATCCCTCTTTGGTGATGGAGGCTTTCACCCCTTTGGGGGCGATGATTATCGGCTTAACCACTTCATTGAGCTTAGGTGTCAGTTCATCCATTTCTTTGGAACCGAAAACAACATTCTCCTTTTCACCGGCATTAACCAGAACCACATCCTTGAAAGCCAGGTCGGGCACCAGGGCCATCAGGAAGGTGCGCAGGTAGCTTTTCAGTTCTTCGGATTCCATAACCCGTTTAACATTCCCCTGTTCAACCACAAAATAGTCCTCTGCGGTGAAGATTTCCCCCTTCACCACCACCGGCTCCCCTTCAGCCAGTTCAAAATCCACCACCTGGGGATAATGGAGTTCCCTGGTCTTTCCCTCATAAGGTTGCATCCCGTTATAAAAATCCACCAAAACAGCCATCTCTTTCTGGAAATCCGGCTTATTTAAGGTAAAAAGGGCCTCCCCCTGCTCCACTCCCCTGAGAATAATATTGACTACCTCTTTTAAAGAAATCTCGCTCCCTGGCGGCAACTCTTCCTTCAGCACCCCGGCCACTACAGGTTTAGCGCCATATAGGACCCCGGTAACAACGAAATTTGTCAACAAAGTGAAGATTATACCGAATACAATGTAAATTCTCCTCATCTTTAGCCCCCCTAGAATAAGTATTATTTATATTCTTCTTAACATAGTACATTTCCTGCTAACTTGAGGGGGAAATAGTGAAAAAAGTTGCAATTTAGTCCAGAAGATTAAGTCCCCTTAACTTATTAAGTATTTTATGGGAATTGTAGCCCTACCGCCTCACCGATAATCTTTTGCACATCCAACATCATTTTATTAAAACGAAATTCAGTTTGAAAGAATTCAGCTATCGCAGGATTTGTAACGATAATCTGTTGCATTTTTTCTAACTGTTTCTTCTTGGCCTCATCCACTTTTTGGCCAAGTATAACTGCTTTTTGAAGTTCCATCTGTTTCGCTCTTAGATCGGCAACCAGTTTTTTATTTTCCCCATTAGCTTCCAGCTTTTCCTTGGCTTTTTTATATTCCACATATTCGGGACTCTTGGCCAGAACTCTAGCCAGTTGGTGAGCCTGGTCGTAAGCATTGGTCATCGGCAACAACCTCCTAAAAGATGTTATCCAAGATGATAATAGCATATTCCCTAATCAAGATAAAGTTACCGGTCAGAAACAGGAACTCGGTAGGTGAGATTATTCTCTCAATAAAACCTTTATTTCTTCCAATTCCTCATTAAAAGAACCGAAAAATCTTGGAGTGGTTGCCCCTAGATTTAATATCCCATCATCCCCGGCCCAAACCTCAATCCTTCTAGGAATGACCAGATAGATAAGGGCGGTTCCCCCTATAACCAGCCAAAAACCGGCGTAGACCAAGTTCATGCCGGGGTCTACTTTCACCACCAGAGAGGCCCAAGCTCGGTAATCCTGGAAAGCTACCCTAATATTCCCCTGTTTTTTCTCCTCACCCTTCTGGATGACCTGACGGAAGTCTCCCCCACTGCCGTTTTTTATCACCACCGATACCGCTGGGCTGTCAAACCGGTAAGATTTTTTCACCGGCTTGGGCCTAATTTCGTCCCCATCAGGGTAGAACTCTACTTCCACCTGCTTACCTGAGGAAGGTTGGGTAAACTCCCCCCGGAAAATGAACTCCCTGGCTGAACCGTTCCAGGATGTGTCTAGGGCAATATAGGAATCCAAAACCCCGCCCCCTTCCTCTTGGATAATCAATCGTGGGGTGAACCCGAAATTATCATAACTGTGGAAGGTCAAGTGGCCCATGGTCAGGGGAAACCCTGTAGAGACAGCCCCTGCCCCGGTTTCTCCGTTGGATTGGGCCACCCGCAGGGCCGCTTCAAACTTATCCGGGTATTTTTTGGCATTGATTCGATAATAGAATTTATCCAGGGTAAGGGTGAAAAGGCTGGAACTGTGGTCAAACCAAGGCCCTTTTTGATAAGTGATATAATTCTCAGGCCGATCTTCAAAAGCAAAACCCTCAGTCACCGGGAAAATCCCTGTCATACCGGCATTTAACTTAAGTAGGCCGCCCACCATGATTACAATTAACCCTACATGCAAGATTATCGGTCCGACGCAGCCCCAGCGATTACGTTGGGCGGTGAGAATGCCTTTTTCAATAACAATCTTATAACCCCTGGCTCGCAAAAGGGCTGTAATCCGGTTATAAGGTTTTTCTCCGTTTTTACTTATATCCCAGCTAAATTTTGGAGTTAACCTACCGGGGGGCCGCCACCAGAGAAGCCTAGCTTTTTTGACTTGAGCCCAAGTACAACAAAAAGTGTTGATCAGCAGTAAATAAACGGTAGCCATAAAGAACCAGGTATCCAAGGGGCTATCCAATCCTAAGGTTTTTATGATAGGCAAATTACGTAAAGCCACCCCTAGGGGCAGCTTGTCAACCTCTGTTAACACCGCCATTAAAATCAGCAAGATTATGAGAATTAACAGGGCCATGGCTAGTTTAACAGAGGTTAAAAATCTCCAAATTGAGATTGCTATGTAGCTCATCATGGCGTCACACCTTTAATTACATTATATCCACAAATTACTATGTTCTACTTTTATTTCTATATGCTACCTTAAATTTCCTTCTGAATTCATTTCTTTTTTAGTTTCTTTTCTTCTCATTTTCAACAAAAACGGCCCTGGATAATTATCCAGGGCCGCCCGACTCCAATACTTTATTGAGTTACTTCTGTTCCACTCATGGCATCATCGCCGAAATAACTTGGTTTCCAATTCTTAAGTTTAGCTTCGTCAATAACCAGATATTCACCTTCGGCATTATATTGCAAAAACTCAGGCGGATAATTTACGCATCCACCCATGTTCCCATATAAATCACTTAGACGCCATCTGGTGCCACAAGCCATACAAACCAATTCCTTGCCTTCAATATAAAATCTGGTACTATAGCATGGTTGGCAAATCCCATCAACCACTACAACCCGACCAGAAGGAGATACATAAGCCAGAATGGGTAAATAATTCAAATCCCCATAAAAGATTTTTTTACCATCTCCGTTATATTTGAGTCGAACGATACTATTTTTCTTAACCTCTTCAATGGGAATTTTAGCTTTACCATTTTCCAGAATTAATTTTATTTCCTTCATTTCAATTTTCTTGCCTTCATAATTAGGCTCATAACCAACATTATAATTTCCTGTGTCAACCGAATCATATTGACCACTGTTAATCCAAGCAAAAATAGCTATGCTAACAACAGTAATCACAGCAGTAATACCCAAAATTAATTTTTTACGCTTTTGACGATTGACCTCTCTTTCTTCAAAACGAGTTCGTTTTTGTTCACGATCAATCATGGCTTACACCCTTTCTAAGTGGGGATGACTTTCGGAGCACAGATTAAAGTTTTAAAGCTTCTTGCAATACCGTCAGGGAGTCTCCACCACCGACAGCAATCCAATAAACCTGTTTATCCCTGACCCAATAATAATGATCCTGACCCATACCGAGAACTTTGATTACCTGCTTTCCGTCCATTTGCAGTTCTTCTCGGTTGGTAAACATTTGACTGGCCGGCATCTTTTTGTCCATGATATCAAACAAAGCCAGGGCATCATTAGTGGTTGCGGAAACCGAAACCCAGACGGTAATTTCGTTTTTACCCAGGTATTGAGCGATAAAACCTTCTACAACACTAATGCTGGCACCGTGAAGCCTGTTAATGTTCTGCATGGCATCCGGGCCGCTAACAACCTCACCCGCCAGAGTACTCCCTGCCAAGGATTGAGGAAAACTCTCTTTAGTAAAAGCCGCCCCTTGAGACCCGTTAACCGTGTTACCAGGCTTAGCGGGGTTACCAACAAACATATAATACCCGACGAGGATAATTGTGACTAAACCAGCCAAAATAAAAACACTTAAAATATTTTTTTTCACCTAATTCCCTCCCTTATTGTTTTCCCTCTAAGGATTTTCTTAAAAGAAAAACTTCCTGCTCCAACTCCTTCTGTCTTTTCCCCAACATCAGGGTGTAACCGAAAATAACGGTCCAGATAACGGCGTAAGCAGCGAAAAGATATTCCATGGTTTAAGCACCTCCTGTTTAGCTGTCAGCTATCAGCTATCAGCTATTTCTCAGTCTTTCTTTCAAGCCTGCCACTTCGGCCCGCATCTTTTCCAGTTTCATTGTATTAGTTAAGAGGTAAAAATACAAGAAGGTGAAGGCCAAAAGGCTGACCATTAGAGTTGTAAACATTTTGGGGGACATGGCAAATCCCGAGGAGTCCACCACCACTGGGTGGATGGTGCGCCACCAGCGGATGGAGAACCAGACGATGGGTACGTCGATGAAGGCGATAATGCCGAAGATGGCGGAGAAGCGGGCCTTCTTTTCTTCTTCGTGAATGGATGAGCGAATCATCAGGTAGGCCAGGTAGAGGAACCAGAGTACCAGGGTGGTGGTTAGCCGGGGATCCCAGGTCCACCAGGTGTTCCAGGAAGGTTTGGCCCAGATGGGGCCGGTGATGAGGACGATGGTGGTGAACATGACCCCGATTTGGGCCGAGGATACTCCGATGGTATCCCATTTGTTGTCCCTGGTGAAGAGGTAGGCCAATCCGGCGATGAAGACCACCAGGAAGGCGAAGAAGCCTATCCAGGCCGAGGACACGTGGAAGTAAAAGATTTTCTGGACGGGGCCCATGATTCGTTCGTTGGGCACCCACATGAAGACCAGGTAAAGGGCGGTCATGGTGATGATGAAGGTGAGCCAGCCCAGGATTTTGTTGAACATTTGTTACACCTCCAGCAAGTAGTCAAAGAGCAGCCACGGCACCACGGTGAAGATTACGGCAAAAGCAGTGAGGATTCTTAACCAGTTGGACCAGTCGGCCCAGACCCCGCCCCCTAGGATTACGCCGGTGGCTTGCACCGCTGCGATTAAAAGGGGTACGATGAGGGGGAAAAGGATGATGGGCAACAGGATTTCGCTGTTGCGGGTGTTCACCGCGAGGGCCGACAGGAAGGTGCCGATGGCGATAAAGCCCCAGGTGCCCAGTGCCACGATTAATATAAGATAAAGCAGAGAGCCTTTAAGGCGGTAATCAAAGAGTACGAAGAGGATGGGCAGGGTTACTGCCTCCATTATATACATGAAGATCAGGTTACTGATCATTTTGCCTAGGTAGATGATACCCCGGTCGGTAGTGCATAACATGAGACCCATGATGCAGTCATTGCTTTTTTCACTTAGGAAGGAGCGGTTGAGGCCCAGGATGCCGGCGAAGATGAAGGCTACCCAGATGATGCCGGGGAAGACTTTTTTCACTGTTTCGCTGTCGGGGTCGAAGGCGAAGCTGAAGACCACGGTGGTGAGAAAAGCGAAGATGAGCATGGAGCTTAGCATTTCTTTGGTTCTGAGTTCGGAGGTCAGGTCTTTCCAGACTAGGGTTCTGATTTGGTTGAGGTAGTTCATGGGGTCAGACCTCCCACCGTGTTGAGGTAGATTTCTTTCATTTGGCCGGGAGTTAGGCCTGGGGCCGCTCCTTCATAGGCTAGGCGGCCTTTTTTGATAATGAGGACCCGGTCGCTTAGGTCCAGCCCTTGTTCGAAGTTGTGGGTAATCATGAAGACGGTGCGGTCTTTGATGTTGAGGTTACGAAGGACACTGTTCAATATATCTATGGCTTGCTGGTCCAGGCCGGTGTATGGTTCGTCCAGGAAGAGGATGGCGGGCTGGTGGAGGGTGGCCCTGGCGATGGCCAGCCGCTGCAGCATCCCTCTGGAGAAGTTGCGTACGGGGTCATTGAGGGAGTATTCCAGGCCCACTTCTTTGAGGACGTCATAGATGCGATCCCGCAGGTTGTCCACTTGGTACATACGCCCGTAGAATTCCAGGTTTTCGTAAGCGGTGAGGTTGTCATAGAGGAATGACTGGTGAGAGATAACCCCGATTTGACTGCGGGTTTTACTGGATTCTTGGTTGGCACTGCTGCCGTTTATGGTTAAAGTGCCGGTGGATGGTTTCATGAGCAAGGACAGTATCTTCAGGAGGGTGCTTTTGCCTGCGCCGTTGGGTCCGAAGACGGTGATGAATTCGCCTTCTTTGATGTGGAGGTCGATGTTGTGGAGGATGGTTTTGGTGCCGATGGTTTTGGTTATATTTTGGGCGGTGAGCATGGGTGGCACCTCCTTAAAAGAATTGTAGTGGGCAGGCTGGGGGTATTTCCTCGCCTATAAGTATGCACCTTGGGTATCGCGGCACAAGAAAGGCTAAGTCTGGCTCTTAGGCGCCAGCCTAAGCCTTTCTAGCGTAACTTTTCAAGGCTTAAAGAGAGCTACCATTGGTTTTATCCACCGTCTTGAATGAGAGGTGACTGCACCTTTGACGCCCTTCCAGGGTAGTGTCTCGGCATCTGACGGGCTGTTGAACGCACGCTGATGAAAAGTTACTCCGGAAATACCCCCAGCCTATGCATGTCAAGCTTATGGGCACTCCCAAGGGTCGGCTGTCAGCCATCAGCTATTAAACCCCATAGACTTACCTACCAACTATGAACTACGAACTACGAACTATGAACTACAAACCCTCTTCCAAGAATACCCCAACCTCACCCCTAACCCCTAAAACCTAACACCTGACCGCAAAGTATAGCCATAAGCTACAAGCTACAAGCTACTAGCTATCAGCTAAACCTCCTCCAACTCCTTAAGCTTCAGCTTAACTTTGACCAGGGTCTTTTTATAGTCGTCACGGAGGAGGTCATATTCTTCTTGGCTTATCTCGCTTTTGGTTAACTTAGCGTCCAGGTCGGCTATTTTGGCCATTAGGCGTTTTTGTTTGGCCACCAGTTCCAGGAAGAGTTTGTCCTCTTTCTGGGCTTCTTCAGCTTTGGCGGCTTCTTGTTGCTTAGTGCGGTAAAGCATGCCTGCGGCAACTATTATCCCGATGATGAGGACGATCAGAAAAACAAACCAGAGGTGAGCATCCTGATTTCGAAGGGGGGAGTTATACCACCTTTGGATATGGCCCGGACTGTGGAAGGCCACTTTGGCCGGGTTGTAACTGCTGTTAACAACTTTTTCGTTAGCTCCGTTATTATCGGCCTGGGCCACCAAGATACCCTCAGCGGCCAAAGCCGATCCTCCGGAAATAGGGATCATTAATACCATTATCATCAACGAGATTATAATTCGATTCTTGATAGCCAAAACCGGTCACCTCTTCTACTTTTGGCTTTTCTGCCTGGCCAATTCAGCCTCAATTTCCTGTTCGATCTCATCTTCCACCCTGGCCTTTTTCCCCTTGTTTACTATATCAACGGTTTCCAGGGCTTCGTCTTCCTCTTCCTTTAGGATGTTCAAAGCCATCAGTTTATATTTATCTTTGAGAATCCGGTAGTCATCCTCAGCCAACTTATTCATCTGGTAATCAAACTCAATTTCATTAATAGTAGACATAACCGACTCTTTATCTTTAGTCAGCAAATAGTCCGCTCCATCGACTAAAGCCCTTCTGTAAGCAGGTCTATCCGGTTTAATCAAAGGATAACCAACCAAGAAGACTACCACTACCATAATAATTACCATCAAGGCAATAACCACTAAATCCACTATAATTCACCTCCGATATAGTCCTTAGCTTATCTCCTTTAGGCTTATAAGGAATCCATGCAAGCTGACGACTGACAGCTGATAGCTGACAGCTTCTTGTTAAAGGTATTTCTTTAATTCCTTATCCAGCTTGTCTTCGTACTCCTCAAGCCGAGCACGATCAAGTTTGGCGGCAGCCTGTAACCCTGCATCCAGTTCCTCGTCTTCTTTGTTGAATACCCATTTATCCAACATGAAGTAAATAATCAACGCTCCGGCTAATATAGCTACAAAGGGAGTAACCCAGGCGGCGATGTTAAAACCCTCTTTTGGTGGGGCAGCCAGAACCTTGGTACCGTAAATCTTTACGAATTCTTTAAGAACCTCTTCCTTATTCATGCCCAGGGCCAGCTTTTCTTTAAGGATACCACGCATATATTCAGCGGTAGAGTTGTCGCAGGCAGTAACAATCATTCCGCAATCGTCCATACAGACCAGCATGGCTTCAATCTCTTTCTTTAGTTTCTCATCAACTGGAGCTGCTGATACCGGTCCTGCGGTAAAAGACATCAACAGCGTCAGTAATAAACCCAATAAAGCGCATTTCCGCAGGTTAAATCTCATCGTATCAACTCCTTCGGGTGTACTTGGGTCCGAACTCACTGCCTTTACCAGGCCAAAGGGCAAAAATGGTACCTAGGATAATCACATAGCCTCCGATCCATAACCATTTCACCAGAGGATTAATCAATACTTTAAAGGTAGCTGTTCCGTCCTCGTTCCAGCCGACAAGCATGATATACAGGTCTTCCTTATAAGAACTCAGGATGTCCGGCTCTGTAGACGGTTGAGGGTGAGTAGGATACTGCACCCTTTCCGGTCTGATTTGGCCCAGAAACTTACCGTTCTTAGAAACACTTAGATCTGCATAAACCACATAGTTTTTGCCCCGGGTTTCATCTGCAAGGTTAAGATATGTGACGGTATAATCCCTAACCTTGAAGGTACCGTTAATAGGTGCATTTCTAAGGGTTTCCATTTCATAAGTGTTAGAGCCGATGATGGCAAACAGCATCATGATGATACCGAGATGAATCACATAACCGCCGTAACGACGCCGATTTTTACTTGTCAATTTGAAGAAAGCAGTAACAGGGTTTTCTCCCGTCATTTTCATCCTGACTCGGGTACCCTTGATAAATTCAATTACGGTAGCCATTAAGGCGAAAACTGCAATGGCAAAAGCGAAGATGGGATAAATCTTTAACTCATAATACTTTAAGACCCCTAAGGTAACAGCTCCCGCAAAGAAAATCCCCGCTATAGCCAAAGGTATAGTAAAGTTTTCTATTAGGTTTTTTACCGAAGCCTTACGCCAGGCAATAAGTGGACAAATCCCCAGCAGTAATGTCATAACCAAGCCTAAAGGAGCATTAACTGAATTGAAGAAAGGAATAGAAACAGTGATTTTATCCCCGGTAACCGCCTCGGAAACCAAGGGGAATATGGTGCCCCAGAAAGTAGCAAAGGCTATTCCTACCAAAATCAGGTTGTTTAATAAAAAGCTGCTTTCTTTGGAAATGTAGGACTCAAATTCTTTATCTTCCTTCAACATATTCAGCCGGTCCACCATCAAAATCAGGGAACCCACCAAGGCCACCACCGTAAAGGCTAAGAAATATTTGCCTAAATCAGAGTTTCCAAAAGCATGAACGGAAGTTAACACACCGCTTCGCACCAAGAAAGTACCGAAAAGAGTCAAAACAAAGGTAATGATAATCAACACTATATTCCAGATCTTCAGCATATTTTTCCGTTCTTGAATCATTACCGAGTGCAAGAAGGCGCTACCGGTAAGCCAGGGCATAAAGGAGGCATTTTCTACCGGATCCCAGGCCCAGTAACCACCCCAGCCCAGTTCTTCATAAGCCCACTGGGCGCCGCTCAAGTTACCCAGACTGAGGAACAACCAAGCAGTAATGGTCCAATACCGGGTTACTTTAATCCACTGATCATCACTACGCTTCATAATCAGGGCCGCCATGGCATAAGCAAAAGGAATGGCAAACCCTACATAACCAAGGTAAGTGGTGACCGGGTGAATAACCATCCCCGGGTTCTGTAACATAGGATTCATACCCTGACCCTCCGGTTGAGGATAAGGAAGTGTTTCAAAGGGATTGGTCAGAAAAACCATTACAAAGATGAAAAACAAGGAATTCACAGCCAAAAGAGCGCCGACATAAGGGGTCATATCCTTAATTTTATTTTGATAAACCACAATAGCAGTATACAAGGCAAGTACCCAGAACCATAACAGCAACGAACCGTCATTTCCGGCCCATACCGCAGTTAGTTTATAAAACCAAGGCAGATCAGTACTGGAATACCTCCAGACATAACTTACACTAAAATCACTTACCCCAAATAAATAGGTCAGTAGGAAATAAGCAACGGTACTCAAAAAAGCTGTCGCATAAACGGCCCCTTTGGTACTCTCCAAAATCTTCTGGTTACCGGTCTTCACGTAAATGGTAAAACCGGCTATGGTGTATATTGCTAGAACAAAGCTGATTAAAAGGGCTAAATACCCGACATCTGCCATAATTAGACCTCCTTGGATATTGGATTGCGTAACTTAAATAAATTAACTATTTCGCGGGGGGCGAACCCTCTCCGGTAGCTTGTTCTTCCTCATACTTGGAAGGACATTTAACCTTTAACTTCTCAGCCAAGAACTCCTTCTCCCCAGTAAACTTACCTTCTACAATAACCGGATACCCGGAATCAAAATTATCGGGTTTGACATCGTTAAAAGTAACTTTAATAATGTTTTTACCATCGGTTAAGTCAAACACCAGTAAAGGTTTGCTGCTATCATACTTAGTGTTGGCATTAATCACATTGCCTTCCATTTGAACAAATTTATCAGAATCTTGCTCAACCTTAGCCAAGGCCTCTTCCAGGGTTAAATAAACCCCTACTCCCCCATCAGCTTTAAACCCTTGGGCAAATAACACACCCATAACCAATACCACTAGGGCCACACCCACCAACATCCGTACTTTTTTATTCATTTACCTTCCCCCCATTCAAGAAAGAAGCAAATAACTTTGCGCCCTATAGTCATTTGCTCCCAAAGTTGCATTTTTTATTCCTTTTCATCCTCTTCTAAATCCATCAACAACTCATGATAGGTTTCTTCACTGATTTCACCGTTTAATAGCATTTGACGAATTCGTTTCTTCTCTTTAGCCAATTTCGGATTAGCATTAAGCTCTTGACCGCCTCTTCCCCTGCTGTTAGCCTGGCTCTTAATTCGGTGGATACGCTCGGTGTTTCTCCGGTTGGAGTTATTCAGAGCATAAATGATAAAGGCTACCAAAATAACGACAAACAGTACCACGGGAACAATTATACTGGGTTGTGTCCAAGCACTGGTACCTAGGCTGGAACCCTGCTCTTGAGTAGGTTGCTGTTGACCCACGCTTTTCTTAACTGAAGGGTTAGGATCAGTTTTGGTATAACTAATTTTAAGATTAACTTTGTTATTGTCGCCAGCGGTTAAGTTATTCCAGGAATAAAAATGGTTGGTGAACCCTTCACTGTCCTGGCCGGTGGAAGCAGGAGCGGGGTCAATTTTAAGGTCGGTAGCCTTCAGTGGCTGTTTGAAAGATAAATCTAACTTTTGAATAGTATAGGAGGGGATAAAAATGTAATCAAACTTTTTGTCAGAAGTGGCACCTTTAAAGGGGTTATAGTAAAACTCCCAGAATACAGATTATTCTACACCGGCTTTAAGAGCTTTGGTGGTTTTCCAAGACAATTGAACATAATCACCCTTATCGTCAGTTTTATAAGGCTGACAGGAGTGTCCACCACCGTCTACAAGCTCGCAGGCCATACCTATCTCTGCACCTTTAGGGATATTAAACTTGACTTCAGTATTTTTAGGTAGTTCAGCGCCGGTGGTATTTACAAAAGTTCCTTGATAAATAACCAATACCCTTGGATCATCGTATTCCGGCCAAACAGATATACTAAAATCTTTCATGGTCATATCTCCGGCAGCATAGGCAGGACTTAGCGGAACCGTTAATAACACCAATGCCAAGGCCATTAGTAGTGAAATAAACTTTTTCTTCATTTTTAAGTTTCCTCCTTACTTTTAATTAATTTAATTGCTATGTGTATACCATTTTCTAATACTACGAGCTGTAGTAATCTATTCTTATTATATGGCCTTGTTAAAATTATAACAAGGCCTAATTTCACGAAAATCTCAATTTTTTTAATGGTAATCTAGCGCAACCTAAACAAAACTACCTAGTCCTACCAATTTAACTTTTCGTGCTCTTGTAAGTAATCGGTTACTCCTAATAATATTTCTTCTATGGTCTTATCGTCCAACCCCAACATCTTGACCGCTTTTTCATCCAGGGGATACATTAGACCATCGCCTCCAAGGCCTATTCCTAACATTAAACAAATGGCATCAGCCACATGAATAATAGCTGTTAACATTTGAGGAGTTAATTTTTCATCGGTTAAATGATGGTTACCGATGGCATCAACCAAATCCTTAGGTAAATTCCACTTTTCCCCCACTCTTGCGCCTATTTCAGCATGACTAATACCTAGTATTTCATCCTCTGCTACAGTAAAGGGTATTTTTTCGGTTGTTATTTTATCAAGAATCTCCTGGTAAAGATTACCGACGTGAATATTTAGAACAACCTTGCCAATATCATGGAGCAAACCGGCCACAAAGGCCTCTTCCGGCGCCGGGAACTTAACCCTTTTGGCAATATCACGGGCTGTCATGGCACAGATAAGAGAATGTTTCCACATCTCGCCCTTTGCTAGACTATAACCCTGTAAAGGTTTATCAATTTGACTTTTTACGCTTGACGCCAAAACTAAGCTACGAATATTATGAAAGCCCAACAATACTATAGCATCGTGGACGGTACTAACTTTTCTGCTAAATCCGTAATAAGCGGAATTAGCTAAACGAAGAATACCCGCTACCAAGCTCTGATCCATACTGATTACCCCAGCCAGTTCCACATTAGTAGCTCTGGGGTTATTACAGATTGCCAAAGCCTGGGCCGCCACCCCCGGCAGAGCCGGAAGAGCTTCTGTTTTATCAATCAAGGCCTTCAAGTCAATGGGAGACATTAGGAAAATCACCTCTACTGTTATTTATTCCATACAGAAGTGATATTTCCTGCCAAGAGCCGAAATTCGTACAAATTTAACGAGTAATTCCATCCAACTCTTCTGTTCCTTTCCCTTAAGATTCTGGTCCATGTTACCCTAACCCTTTGGCAGAATAAACAAACCATATGCCTAGGGCCACCAGGAATATCCCGCAGACCCCCAAAATACCCCGATAAACTGTATTACTCATAAACCTCCGGCCTGCGGCTACAGCGAAACCCACCAGGCTATACCAAATTAAATCAGCGCTAATGTGGCCCATTAACAACCCGATAATTAAATCAGTTCCAGAATGGCATGCCCCAAGACAACCAGTAGAGCAGCCTTAAACCCGCGGCGGGCACAGGAATTAATAGTTACCGAAAGCATAGGGCCGGGCATCATTGCCCCGGAAAACCCAGCTACTAAAGCAGCAGAAAAAATTGTCGCCAGGGTCATGGTTTTTCCTCCAGCTAAATAAATCTCAACGCTTCTGCGGGATCAAGGCGAGAAGCTTTCACTGCAGGATACCAACTGGCAAGTAATCCTACTAAGGTGGATAAAACCAATACTCCCACAGCTAACAGGGGATTCCAGGCCACCGAACCCTTCAGGTTACCAACCACCATGGGGGCAGTTAAGGTAGCCACGCCCATACCTACAATAAAACCGACTATACCGCTAATAACACTGACCACACCGGCTTCCATAAGAATTATTTTGATGATATGCTTCTTTCTGAAACCAATGGCCCGAAAAATTCCAATTTCCCTGGTTCGTTCGTTAACCGAACTCATCATAGTGGTCATAACAATCAAAGAACCGATAATTAATACAATGACCGACACCACTAATGAGAAATTAGCAAACCGATCCACCAATTCCTTTCTGGCTTCTACTTTATCTTTTACCGATGTGACCCGAGCCTCCGGAACTTTGACCGAAACCTGTTGCACCACCGCCTTAACCTGTTCATCAGTGGCCCGAAGGTTTTTAAAAGCCGCCACTTCCAAAAAACTCAAAGCATCAGGTTTTTTCAATAACTCTTGAGCAGTAGCCAAATTCATAAATACAAGGCCATCCTCATCGGAAGCAGTACTTTCAATAACCCCCGAAATCACGAAGTCCCGCCCATTAATAGTTAACTTTTTACCGGGTTCCACCTTGAATTCCATGCCTATATTACTACCAATGAGTACTTGATCTTCTGTAGCCGGTTTATCCCCTACCAAACGCCAGTAATTCTTAATCTGTAATTCCTTTTCGAAATCCACCCCGACTATAACAGCCACATCTCTACTACGTTTGGAACTCTGAACTTTAGCCGCCCCTAGAACCTTGGGCGCAACTACATTAATCCCGTCTGAATCCTGAATTTTCGCAACGACACCGTCATTAAACTCTGTTACATCAAAATTCACATCAGATCCGGGGATGGCGATACCATTATAGGAGTAATTCCTCTCTTCCGTTTTAGGAGTTATAATCAACCTGGTTCCAACTTCCAAAATATTACCCTGCATTTCTTTTTGCATGGTGGCAGTGATGGCAGAAAGGGTGACGATGGTAGCCACTCCAAAAACCATCCCAAAGACCAAAAAAAACATTTTAATCTTACGCCGCCGCAAGTTATTTAGGGCAATGTCTTTTAATTTCATGAAAACATCACCTCGCTTGTGGGTATTTCATTGGGTCAGTTCGTAGTTCATGGTTCATAGTTCGAACTATGAACCATTTTTCCCTTCCCTTCATATTACCTTCTTCCGATACTCCTCCGTCTTTTCTAACAAGCCGTCGCGGATGAAGACGGCGCGACCGGTGTAAGAGAGACAGTCCATGTTATGGGTAACCATGATGATGGTTTGTCCCTCTTTGTTGAGGGTTTTGAAAAGATCCATAATCTCTTGCCCGGTCTTGGTGTCTAAGGCCCCAGTGGGTTCATCAGCGAAAAGAATGGGGGGGTGGTTAACGATGGCCCGGGCGATGGCCACCCGTTCTTGCTCGCCCCCGGACAATTGATTGGGTAAACGCTCACATTTATTACCCAAACCCACCTTTTCCAGAACCGCCTTGGCCATTTCCCGCTGCTCTGTGGTAGACCGATTGGTAATAGCTAAAGGCAGCATAACATTTTCAATGGCAGTTAGATAAGGAATCAACTGAAATTGTTGAAAAACGAATCCCAGGTATTCACTGCGAAAATCAGCCCTACGTTCCGAAGACAGCTCATAAATGTTAATATCATCGATAATAACCTCTCCGTTTGTCGGTGGATTAATAGCCCCAAGAATACTTAAGAGGGTACTTTTACCCGAACCGGAAGGCCCAACCAAAGCCAAAAATTCGCCCTCTTCAACCTTCAGGTTTACCCCACCCAGGGCGGTAACCAAACCCTCACCGCCGTCATAAGTTTTCGTTACATTACGAACTTCAATAATATTCATACTTGCCACCTCCAGCCTATATAAATCTAAGCGCTTCTGACGGGTCTAACTTTGCTGCCTGGTAAGCCGGGAAAACGCTGGCCAGTAAACCCACGATAACGGATATTCCCAGTGCTCCGGCAGCTATATTGAGTTCCCAGGGAATGGTCAAATCCATCTGAGCAATTAGGGGAGCCGTCGAACCGGCTACCACCATGCCTAACAGATAACCTGAAATTCCTCCTAAGATACTTACAACAGCAGCTTCGGTGAGAATTATCTGAGCCACATCAACCTTTCGGAACCCGATAGATCTAAAGATGCCGATTTCCCTGGTTCTTTCATTGACTGAACCCATCATGGTTAAAAATACCACTAAAGAACCGATGAGCAATACCACCACCGAAATAGCCAAGGCAAAATTGGCAAAACGGTCAACCACTGCCTTCCGGGCCTCCACAGCCTCTTTAACAGCTAAGACATTGGTTTGTGGTAGTTTCTCCGAGATTTGAGCCACGATTTCCTCTATCGGACAGGTATTACACAAAGCGCTGACCTCAATCATGCTAATCATGTTAGGCCGATTCAAGATTTCCTGGGCCACAGTCAAATCCAGCAAAATAGAATTATCTTCCTCCGAGCCAAGACTCTGGATGACCCCCCTGACAGTAAAGCTTTGGTCACCAATGTTTACCGTTTCACCCGGCTTTTTATCCAATTTGGCGGCTAGTTCGCTCCCCAACAAAACCTCAGTATTTTTCATTTCCATCCGTTGTGGTTTAGCCTCAAATTGTTCGGGTTTACCGGCATCTGTGTTAATCTTCCACCAGCGTTTCATCCTCAATTCATTTTTAAACTGAATCCCTATAGCCAAAGCGTTCTTCTCGTTAACCTTAATACCACCTAATAACTTCGGAGATACCACGGCAATGTTTTCCTTATTCTTAATGGTTCGGATTTTATCTATGGCAGAACTGTCAATTTTCTTGACATCAAAAGAAACTCCGGAAACCGGTACCCCTCCGTAAGATAAGGTCAATTTATCAGCTTTGGGTATAATAAGCATGTTGGCCCCAATCTGGTCAAACTTATTACCTAATTCAATCTTCATTGATTTGGTGATAGTGAACAAGGTCACAATAGTGGTTATACCGATAACCATACCGATGACCAAAAACAACATCTTGGCCTTCCGGCGACGCAAATTATTTATTGCGATTGACTCAAGGCGCACTCCCCTTCACCCCTTTGCTTGGTTAAAAGCAGCGTTACGAAAAAACTGCTCCCTAAACTTCTTCAAATTTACCATCCCGAAAATAAAAACTCTTTATTACTTTCCCATCTTTTATAATATCACATTTCACGTGGCAACCAAAATCCTTGACAAGAGCTTTTACTTCGGAACTATCCCGGTACTTCTGCCGATAATAATCAATACCGGCTTGATTAATAGCTTGTAAATCGACCCTCTGACCCCTCGTTTTACTTGTGCAGCATTGCATATAACCAGTGGTGGAAACGGTACCGGCAAGAAATTTACTATCCATTTGAAGGGAGGCTGCTTTACGTTCCACCACATATAGGCGAGTACCTATAATAATACCCAGGATAATCAAAACTGTAAGCATCCAGGTTAAAACTTTATCCCTTTTGCGAAGCCTTGCTAATTCCCCAGGAGAATAGGAAAGAAAATCATCCATCCCGGGCACCTCCTTACCCCTTAAAGTAAAGGTCTCGGTTTCCAGGCCCGTAAAGCTTGTTCATCCAGAATAACTTTATTGCCTTCAACTTTATAATCCACTTCATCAGGCGGGTTGTTAGGACAACCGCCGGATAAGCCTTTAAGGTTTTTCAAATCCCAACGAGTACCGCAGGCAGCGCAAACCAATTGGTTAATTTCGGTATAAAAATTCTCGCCGTCACAAGGTTCACAGAAACTAATGGCTACCACCAATCTTTTATCCGGGGAAATATAAGACATAATGGGCAAATAGTCAAAAACGGTACCGGTATCAGGTAAGATCACCTGTTGATTGGGGATAATGAATTTTATATAATTTTTCTTTTTAATCTCATCGAGGTCCAAAATCACTTTGCCGTTCTCAAATTTAGGTTCAATCATGGTAGGCTGAAAACTCTTTCCGCGATAGTCCACTTTCTCGGTAATATAGTAGGTGCCTTTATTTTGCTTATCCAATCCACCAGAACCTTTGAGATTGGACATAAAAGCCACTGACATCAAACCAATGGCAGCTACTATCACCAATGGCAAAACAAAGCTTTTTTTCTTTTTGGATTTTCCCATGACCTTAGCTTTCTTTTCTTGCCGTTCCTTGGTAATGGATTCCTCTTCAAAATCCTCATCTAGGTCGATAAAATCTTTATTATCGCCACTCATTATAAAACCTCCTATCTAAATATTTCTACTACTTAAAGTAGTAGTTTATATTATTATACTCCTACTAATTAAAATTTTCAACATAAATCTACTAATTTATGTAGTAGATCCTTTGAAAAGAATTCTAGTACTAGGTACTAGAATTAACAAACCAAAAACAAAACCCCGGTAACCGAAGTAACTATCCCACCAGCAACCCAGCCCACAGAAGGTTGCCGCAAATGATCAACTTGATTCATGACCCGTTCTACCCTGATTTGCAAAGTACCCGCCTTCTTAACCAAACCAGGATTAGGAGAGAAGTTATTCCACATAAGTCTCGACCATAATGATTTAGGTGAAAGTTTCCAAACCTTGATCAGAGCTGCCGCAAAAGCTAAAGGTTTATCGGTTAACTGGAGGGTAATATCATCAGAGGCCTTTTCGTTCTCATCTGCAAAATAATTATAGACCCAATAGGTAACCGGGGCAAAAAACATAAGGTCCCTTAGGAAAACTGCTATCCAGTTAAGGATGGCGTCTTTTCTAATAATATGGGCCAGCTCATGGGCAAGAACCGCTTCCAGTTCTTCATCATCCAGATTATCAATTAACCCTTGGGAAAGTACAATCACCGGCTTTCTATAGCCAAAAGTAAAAGCTTGTCCGAATAGATAAGGCGTGACGACAATTTGAGGGATTTCAATTTTGCCTTTATAAGCCAAATTCTGCGCTGACTCTATAATCCTGGACTGTGTTGCCAAGGTAGCGAAACCAAATTTCCGAATCAAACGGTGACTGGTTGTGAAACCCATAGCAACCCGGATAAAGGCAAAAGCAAAGGCTAGGAAAAATAATGGGGTGACTAGAATAGCCATGGCATTGCTAGCGGTACATAACCCTTGAAGCATCGAATCTAAGCTTTGACTGCCGGAATTAATATTTAATAAGAAGCAACGAGGAGCAACTTCAAAAACCCGGGCCATGGAAGTAAAAGCAGGAATTACTAAGGGAAGAAGCATTAACTGAGATCTAGTGCGAGGATTTTCGATCTGTAGCTTTTTTATGACAAACAATACTAGAATGTAAGCTAAAAAAGAGCCTATCAAGGCATAGATAATGAAGGGGTGAAAGTTATCCTGCAACCAGTGATTGGGCATGTTATTTCCCCCCTTCAACCCTTTTCTGTTTAATTAATTCTTCTAAGGTATCTATATCGTTAGATTTTTCTTTGCTCAATCGGTCTACCAAATGATTCATGGCAGGCTCGGCAAACTCATCAAATAATCCGTCAAGTACTTCTTTGACAATCTTTTTGGTAAATTCCAGCCTGGAAACTGTGGGTGAATAAATATAGGCATTGCCCTGGGGGTGCTTTTCAAGTAAGTTCTTCTCATTTAACCGACCCATAATGGTCATAACAGTAGTGTAAGCAATCTCTCTCTGCAGCCGAAGCTGCTCATAAACCTCGCGGACTGTAGCGTGTTCTTTAGCCCATACTACTTCCATTATATCTGCTTCCAGGTCGCCCAAAACTTTGCGTAAACCTATTTTATGTGGTTTAAATTCAGCAGCAATTTTGGTCAGCACCATCCTCGCCCCCTTTCCCAGTAAGTTACTTTTATAATATCACTTGAGTCTACTACAGTCAATAGTACCATCTTTTGGTTGCCTGGGAAAAATTGTTGTTTTTAATCCTTCCTTGATTGAATAATTTTAATTAACTGACTGAAAAGGTGGTTACCAAATGTTAATTATTCTTTTAAGTGTTTCAGCCGGTTTAGCATTATTGTTTTTCGGTATGCAGTTAATGAAATCCGGATTGGAGCAAGCTGCCCAAAATAAAATTAAAGCAGCCTTGAATTTACTGACCAAAACTCCTTGGTTGGGTATGATTACAGGGATGGTGATTACTGCCTTGGTACAAAGTAGCACGGCTGTTACCGTCCTGTCTATTGGCCTGGTTAACGCCAGAATAATGTCCTTCGCCCAAGCGGTTGGTATTATTTTAGGTACAAATATTGGCACCTGTGTCACAGCATTACTAATTTCCTTTAATCTTGAAAAGTTGGCCGTGCCAGCCATAGGCCTTGGCGCAACAGGCTGGTTTCTGGGAAGTGAGCGATTAAAATACTTCGGCCAGGCCCTCATGGGTTTTGGGGTGGTCTTCCTGGGGATGAACATCATGGCCGAATCTTTACAACCCCTAAAAGACTATCCCGTTATCGTTAATTGGCTTGCCAAACTAAGCACCAACCCGCTTTTAGGGGTATTAGCGGGTACTGTTTTTACGGCCTTAATTCACAGCAGCAGTGCCACTATCGGCGTGGTCATAGCCCTTTCCAGCCAAAATCTAATGGATCTTCCCGGTGCTATTGCCATTATCCTAGGAAGTAATATCGGCACCTGCATTACCGGCGTCCTATCGGCCATCGGTACTTCCACAGCCGCCAAACGGGTAGCTGCCGCCCACGTGCTATTAAATGTCATCGGGGCCGCCGTCTTCCTCCCCTTAATTCATCCTTTTTCAGATTTAATAAATGCCACTACCGACCAACTCCCCCGCCAAGTGGCCAATGCCCACACCATCTTCAACATAGTCAGCTCCCTGGCAGTAATCCCCTTCGTCAACCAGTTCAGCAGACTGGTGGAAAGGGTTATTCGGGAGTAGTCTTTAGCTATCAGCTGACAGCTTTCTTTTCATATTCTAAACTTCATGGCATGCTCTTCCAGAGCTCTAGCCAAATCGGCCAGGATGTTGGCGGAAGCAGCAATTTCCTGTACTGAGGCAGTTTGTTCTTCGGCAGCCACGGCAACTTGATGAGCGCTTGAAGCAGTTTCTTCAGATATAGCGGCGATGTTATCGATATTAGCCACTACTTCCTGGCCCCCTGCCGCTAATTCTTCTGTGGCACTGGAAACTTCTTCAATCTGTACTGTGACTTTCTGAATTAACTTGATAATCTGTTTGAAAGCTTCACCCGCCTGATTTACCACCTGGGTTCCGTTTTCGACTTCCTCCACCCCTACCTTCATGGCCTGAACGGCTTCCTGAGTATCGGATTGAATTTCTTTTATTAAACCGGCAATCTGGGTAGTAGACTCTGCAGATTGTTCTGCTAACTTTCTAACCTCATCGGCCACTACGGCAAACCCACGGCCTTGTTCTCCGGCCCGGGCCGCCTCGATGGCGGCATTCAGTGCCAATAAGTTGGTCTGCTTAGCGATTCCGGTAATAACATCCACAATCTTACCAATCTCTTGCGATCTACTGCCCAAAGTCTCAATTTGGATTGCCGACCTGCTAACCGTTTCACTTATGGCCTGCATCTGCAGAATTGCTTTGCCAATAGCCTCCCCACCCTCTAAGGCCGCCTCGCTGGCATTGCTTGAGGCCTGGGAAACATTATGGGCATTGGAGGCAATCTGTTGGGCGGCCCTGGACATCTGGGCTATGCTCCCCGAAGTTTCATCCACGCTTTTCGACTGGCTTTCAGTACCATGGGCAACCTGGGCAATAGTAGCAGCAATCTGTTCAGTAGCGTTACCTGATTCATCGGCGCCTTTACTTAACTGCTGAGCCGATGAAGAAACATGTTTAGTTACTTCCACCACCTTAGCTACCAACTGGGAAATATTGTTTATCATGGTGTTAAAAGTGTTGGCCAGGTGTCCAAACTCGTCATTACTCGTAGCTTCTACCGAAACAGTCAGATCACCTTTTTCGGCTTTAACCATTACCCCCATAATAGTACGCAAGGGTTGGGAAAGATTTCTCGCAATAAGCCAGGCCAGTAACACCGTACCCAGCAGCCCTAAGACCATGCCTAAAATCATTTTCACTTTCAATGTGTCAACCATGCCTTGAATTAATTCATTGGAAGCCCCGATAAACCACATGCCTACAACTTTATTATCCTTATCTTTTAGTGGTTCAAGATAAACCAGGTATTCCTCATCATTGAACAGTTCATGACCATAATAAATATCTTCCTTGTTAATAACCTGTTCCAACACTTCTGCCCTGGCATTAATCCCGGTTAAAGCTTTTCCGTCCGGTCCTTTAATACTTGTAGCTACAGAAGTATCATAAAGATAAAGGGCAAACTCTTCTCCACTAATTTGCTTGTATTTTTCCAACTCCAGGGAATTTCCCCTAATTAAATAACCACCCTTATACAATTGATTTTTTTTGACCTCCCAAGGACCGGGTAGTTCCCGCTCAAATAACTCCCGGGCCAAAGCCATTTCTGACGATAACTTCACTTTAAGACTTTGTTCCAATTCCCTTTCGGCGTAATTAACCGAATATACGCCGATTCCGGTAGCAGTTATGAAAACCATTAACATCATGACAAGAATAAGTTTTAAGCGAAAATTTATATTCAAAAACCCCAACCCCCCCATAATCTCTTTAAATCTTGTTAAAATTGTCCAAGAATCATTTTAAAGTTTCAATTCGACAAAAAGCTAATTTATCCTCCTAAATAGTAAGAATGTACTATAAAAAACAAAAAAGATCCCTTAAACAGGATCCCTTCGCTTTAGTTAGGCAAGACAAGCTTTTCCTTTGATTAACTCCATGTATCTAACGATCAATATATCGATTTCACAGCTTTTTTGGTAGATCTCGTCATCTCGCAAAGGGTCTATACTATCATCGGCCATTTTCTCTAAAAGAGCTTGTTGTTTTCGTATTTCAGATAGCAATTCCCATGCGTCCATGGTTTCACCACCTTTATAAATATACTTTTTGGTGACATTATACCATATCTTCACCAGGTATATATGTAAAATTTTGTCGAATAAAATATTTTTCTTAATTAAGTGCTATTAATTAGTCCATTATCACTATTATACGGTCTTACCTTTTTGCCAATTAGCTCATCTTTTTTCAAGCAGTCCAAATAACCGATAATGTAACATTCCTTGGAATGAAGTTCAAGCAAAGAGTCTATGGTAGTCATTAGACCGGCTGGGTCTTTTACCCCGTATAGATGTAAATTAGGGTATAGAGCTTTATTAAAACTCCGGTTATTTAAATTAAGCAACTGGCGAATACCACTTTTGGTAGGATCGTTTAACCTTTCATAGATAGTATCATGGAGGGCTTCCAGTTCTGAAACATTATTTATCAATAACCTTATCTTCGGGCTTTCCTGATCCACAGACATTACCAGTCACCTCCAACATGTTACTAGTAGTATATCCATGCCGGAAAGAATCACTCAGCCAGATTTTACCTCGTGGTAACCTAATAATTCCGCCTGCTCCGGCGAGCAAGACGTCTCATTTCCCGGCGGCGATGTAATTGGCGTTGGCGTATCATGACTGGTACAACCAGAAGGGATAGAACCAACAAGCCACCCTTTATCAGATTTTCTATGGTTTTATTTTCCTCCACCTGTTTAGCTGCAAACAACCTTACCTGCCCCACCTCCTGACCGTCCAGGCTGTAAATCATGGTACCTACCTTTTTTCCTTTGGTTATAGGGGCCGCCAAATTCCCACTTAATACCAGCCGGCCACTAGGTTTGCGTTTTTCTTGGATAGAAGTTGTCCAGGATAAATCTTCGCCGCTAATTACCTGTAATTTAGTAATACCATCATTAACCTCAACTTCGGTCACCCGTTCACCGACCTTAATTAATGGCATGATTTTGAAATTGTTAAAGCCATAATCCAATAACTTGATGGAATCACTCCAGATGTTTTGCCCCTGACTGCCCAACACCACCGATATAAATTCCCGGTCTCCCCTACTGGCCGAGGCTACTAAGCACTGCTGGGCTTCTACGGTATAACCGGTTTTCACCCCGTTGGCGCCCTCATAACTCCATAGTAACTTGTTATGATTAATTAGACGGTTCAAAGCCGCGGGCTGCTGACGAGGGATTTCCCGCACTTTGGTGGCAGCTATCTCCCGAAACTTAGGATTGTCCAAAGCCCCTTTGGTAATTAAAGCCAAGTCATAAGCAGTAGTATAATGCCCCTCTTCCGGTAAGCCATTGGGGTTAAGGAAATTGGAGTTTTTAGCACCCAACTGCCTGGCCTTCTCATTCATCATCCGGGCAAAACCTTCTTTAGATCCGCCAATGGTTTCTGCAACCACCAGAGATGCGTCATTAGCAGAATTAAGAAGTACCGCATAAAGGAGATCCTCCAAGGTCATCTCCTCCCCCTCCAGCAACCAAATGGAGGAACCGTCTTCCAGAGTAGCCGCCTTACTTGTACGCACCTTTTGTTTCAAATTTCCCTTTTCTAGAGCCACCAAGACAGTCAAAATCTTGGTAGTACTGGCCGGCGGCAATGGCTGGTGGATTTGTTTCTCATACAAGACGGCCCCGGTCCGGGCATCAATCAAAATGGCCGCCTTACCAACCACTTGCGGTGGTAGTTCAGACGGTCCAGTAGTTACGGCCCATACGGTACCGGTAAATAAGTTCAACCATATCAAGACCCAAGCCAGAAGCCAGTAGTATCTCCTCATCATTTCACCCTTGTCAGCAAATTTGCTAATTCACGTCTACCATTATAACATATTGACCATCTACCGCAAATCTAACCTTTTATTAAACGCAGGTGAGATTTGTCTTCAGAGACAGAAAAACTTAACTGAACAGCGTTGCGCGTTTCTTTTTTGGCTTTGTATAAGGCTTCATCGGCCCTTTGAATTAGTTCCTCCTTGGTTGTTGCATTATTAGGATAAGAAGCAATCCCTACCGACACAGTAATCCTTCCACCGGGTTGGGTTTCGCGGCCCGGAAAAGGATAATCCTGAATGGCCTGTCGAATGCGGTCAGCCACTTGTACTGCCTGTTCCCCCGAAGTATCAGCGAGGATAATGACAAATTCCTCCCCCCCATAACGGGCTACCGTATCCATTACCCGGACTTTCTCCCGTAATAAATTACTTGTTAACTGAAGAAGATAGTCCCCCATAGGATGTCCGTGAGTATCATTATACTGTTTGAAAAAATCCATATCCAAAATAATCAGGGATAAATGATTATTCTGCCTATTGGAGCGTTGAATCTCTTCTTCCAAGCGCATCTGGAAATACCGGTGGTTATACAACCTAGTCAATTCATCGGTCATAGCCAGCATCTGTAGTTTAGCATTAGCCATCTCCAGCATCTTGTTACGGAACAACATCTTCTCCGCAAAATATCCTACCATTAGGGAGAAAGCCAGAATGCTCCCTAAACCAATTAAATCATCCAGTAAGTTAGAAGCTAACTGACCTCTGCCCAACCACCAATGCAATGTATGAGAAGCTACAACACTCAACGAAACCAAAACTATCGCCAAAAACCCACCGTACAAGCCCAAATAATAAGAAAGAATAAAAGCGGGAATCAAATAAAAAAATTCAATTATGTTAACTTTAAAATTAAAAAAAATTTCATTAAATCCGGGCAAAACCACGGTTAGAAAAACTACGAGAAGGTATTTAAATGGTACATTTTTTGAGGTTTTCTCTTTATTTGGCAATTCAACAGAAGATAGCATCGTCATCTCTCCTATTCCCTTAATATAACTTTCGCCATTTTTTTGCAATATCCTTTATTTTCTCCTATTGTTTTCCTGCATAATTGAGTAGGTTATAACACTTAAAAATAAGCCCTTTTGGATCATATCATAGTCCAAAAGGGCTTATTTTTAATATTTTCTGTTTTTATTTAACAGTTGCTATGCAATTTCTTTATTAAAAATTTGACTATTCAAGGTATGGATGCTCAGATACCCTATTTATTCATATAATCCGGAAGTTTAACTTTAGCTTCTGCAGCCGCCTCAGGGAAGACCGGTATTCTTTTACCATCAACCCACTGGAAGGCTACACCCATAGCAGAGGTTTTTGGGTCAACATCATAAATCACTTGGTGGTTTTCGTTAAATTTGATTTTTCCAATTACGCCATCCGTGTCAGTCTTTTTCAGGGCCTCTACAATGGCATCAGCTTCTACAGAATCGGCCCTTTGAATAGCATCAGTTAAAACAAACACTGAATCATAAGCTGGCCCGGTACCATGTCCAGCCATCTTATTCTTCTTATCTTCACCATGCTTTTTACCGAAATTTTCAATAAAAGTTGCTGACTTGGGTACCGCACTAATGGATATTGACCCAATTTCGTGAACAAAATTTACTAAACCGTCTACATCGCCACCAAAGGTATTCCAAGCATTGTTATTAGTAGCCGGACTAATATGACCAACCATGATAGCCGGAACCTTCATAGATTTTGCTTGTTTTATCAACACACCGGATTGAGGCATATCGAAGACAGGAACGATTATCTGTGCTCCGCCATTCTTAGCTTTGGTAAGGGATGCAGAAAAATCAGAGGCACCGGTAGCATAAGTATCTTTACCGATAACTTGCCAACCGTTGGCTTCTAAGTATTTCTTAACTCCTTTGGCAGTGCCTTCTGCCCATAACACTTCTTGGTTAACTATATAAGCTTTATTGAACCCATTCTCCTTACCTATAAATTCCATGGTCTTAGATAGATATTGGACAAAATTCGCTGAAGTTGGGCCCATCCTGAAGTTATACTTATAATTCTCATAGTTGGTTTGAAGTTTCTTTTCAAATTCAGGTGACATGGCAATTGAAATAATGTTCGGCACCTTGTATTTAGCGATTAGGTCCATGGCCGAGAGCATTACTTCAGACCGGAAGGAACCAACTAACAGCGCATCAGGCTTTTCTTGGGTAATTAATTTTTCCAAAGCTGCTAATGCATCGTGTACCGGTAATCCGGGTTCATGTTCCCGAGTGTCAATAGAAACAACCTTTAGAGGACGTTTTTCACCTTTAACCGTGACTCCCCCACTGGCATTTACTTCATCCACTGCTAGTTCTACCGACCTTAAGGAATCAGCGCCTTCGATGGACCCCAAGGCGGTAGCTACCCCAATTACTATGGGTTTCGCCTCTGTGGTTTTACTGTCACCACCGGTGGAACTGTTGCTTTGACCACAGCCGGCGATGGTCAGTAAACCAAACAAGAGCACTCCAAAAAACACCAGACTAAACTTTCTCTTTTTCATAATATGCCTCCTTTTTAATAAAAACTCAGTGCTTAAACTGATTGTAGTCAAAAATAAAAGACTAGTCATCACCTTGCCCTTGAATTGGCAAATTCGTTAGTCCAGTTGTCAGCCAGCTAACGATAATGGTTTAAATTTTTCAAATGCAATTTATTAGTTAATAGAACACCCATTCAGCGAATAAAACAAACTGTTCGCCAAAATTAAAAAATAGCCACCATCCGCTTTGGATTTGGTGGCTAAGCTTTTATAATCATATTCTTTTATAAACTATGTTGAGCTGGGCACATATCTTGCAAAACACGTTTTAAAATCTTGCCGGTGGCATTTTTTGGCATATTTGCTATAATTTCTACAATTCTTGGTACTTTATAAGCTGCTATTCGCTCTTTACAAAAGGCAATAATTTCGTTCTCACTGACCTTTTCGGCATCCGGTTTTAAAGTGATAAAGGCCTTGGGAACCTCCCCTTTTGCATCATCGGATATACCTATTACAGCAACTTCTAATACCGAGGGATGGGTATACAACACTTCTTCGACCTCTCTTGGGTAAATGTTATAACCGCCGCAAATTAACAGATCTTTTTTGCGATCTACAATGTACAAATATCCGTCCTGGTCGGAACGTCCCAAATCTCCCGTATGGAACCATTGATCGTTAAAAGCTGCGGCTGTAGCCTCAGGCATTTCCCAGTAACCTTTAAACACTCCGGGCCCTTTGACAACTATTTCACCAACTTCTCCAACCGGCAACTCTTGATTTTGCCCGTCAACTATCCTAACTTCCCACGTATCGGCTGGGAGACCGATTGACCCGGCTTTCCCATGGCCCAAGCGTCCATATGTACATGTAGAACTTGTTTCGGTCGCTCCATAGCATTCACAGAAACCAACGCTAAAAGACTCTTCTATTTGAGAAATAAATTCAGCAGGCATAGCCGCTCCTGCAGATTGGGCAAACCTCCAAGAGCTTAAGTTATATTTGCCGGGGTCGGCCTTAAAGGTTTGTAACATGTAAATGTACATGGTGGGAACACCCGCAAAGTGAGTGATGTTGAATCTAGAAATTAACTCCAGTGCTTTATCCGGAAAAAATCTGGGAACCGGGACCACAGCTGCCCCCTTATACATAGGCCCGAGTACGGTTAGGACAAAAAAGATATGGCAAAATGGGGTTCCGGTCAGAACTCTGTCCTGATCGTTAACGTGCAGTGTATAAAAGGCATTCAGTTCAGCGTTATAATAAAGGTTCTCGTGGGTAAGCATAGCCCCTTTTGGTTGACCGGTTGTACCCGAAGTGTATAGAATTGTTAATATATCATTAGGAGCACATTCTAAAGTTTCAAGTTCACCGCTTGCTTCAGCCAGGAGCAAGCTATAAGACAGGGCATCTGTAATCTGGTGTTCTCCTACAATAATTAATTCCTGGAGTGAGGGCAGTTTGTCCCGGATATTCATGACGTATTTTTGCGCCTCTTCTGCAGCTGCAACTAATACCTTTGCCCCGGAATTATTTATTATATAGTCGATCTCACTTGACTTATACATTATGTTAAACGGTACCGCAATGGCCCCTAGTTTACTGATGGCAAAATAGGTTACTACATACTCAGGAGAGTTGGGTAAATACATTGCTACTCGATCACCTTTGGTTACACCTAACTTGCGCAGGGCATTACCCATTTGGTTGACCTGAAGATAAAATTCCTGCCAGGTCAATTGCCCCTGTTCTGAGATTATGGCAGGCCGTTGGGGAATCCTCAATGCATTTTTATTAACTATTTCCGCCAAATTCATTTATCTATTCCTCCCTTGAAAACTTGTATTCGAATTATATTCCAAAAAAATGGGTTCATCTATAGATAATTTGCGAAACGACGAAAAAACAGTTTAGGTCGTTGAAAAGTTTTCCCCAATGGTTCCAACTGTTTCACTCTTTGGTTAGCGACAATTTTAAGGCAATTAAGTTCATTACATAACCACTGGAATGAAATAATTACCTTTCACCCTATAACAAAATATAATAGGGAGTACCCATAGACAAAACTTGGGTACTCCCTCGTATTCTAAAAGCGCTACCACCCCTCAGACATAAAAAAAGGCCCCGAAGGGCCTTAAATCTTAATCATCGTCTTAATCTTTGTCCTTGTTATCGTTTTTCTTTCCCTCTTTGCCGTGGGCTTTGTTATCACCATCTTTGCCATAATTTTGATGGTTTTTTTCATCATCGTCGTCATCTTCTTTGTTTTTGTCTTTCCCTCTATTTTTATCTTCGTCTTGCTTCCTTTCTTTTTTCTTTTCCTTTTGGTCTTCCCGCTCTTCAATCTTGATAAAGATAGCCTCGTCCTTTACCACTTTGGCTTCAATTTCATCCCCTACCAGGATATCATCAAAAGTAGCTTTCCTCTTACCTTCCAACTTGATTCTGGTGTCAGAAGTAACTTTGATTTCACCGATAAAGTTTTCATCCTCGTCATCTTCATCTTCTGCTTCGCCTTTAATAGTCATGGAATAGACGGATTTGGCCACTACTGTTCCTTCAATTTCCCGTGCCTTGACCTCAAGAAATTTTACCACCCCATCCTTTAACCGCAAGTAGACCTTATAACCAACCTTGATATCAGCTAATTCTGCGGGTTGATCTGCAATAAAAATCTTTGCATCCGGGTCGACCGGGAAGGTTTGGGTATTACCATAGATCGAACCATATACCGTCGTACCTACGGCATCGTTATTAATGGTGATGGTAGAAGCAACTAGGTCAACGGCTGTTACTGTACCTTTTGCTTTCTTTTTATCATAAGGCAACCGGTCATCGGTGCGGCCCAGCAGGGCAGCCATCTCGGCCCTGGTCACAGGTTTATTGGGCTGGAAGGTTTGGTCGGGAAAACCTTTAACCAGGCCTTTTTCTACTGCTACAGCTACATAACCTACCAGGTCGGCCGGGATAGCGCCTGCATCTTTGAAACTCAGTAGAGTATTTTTCTTCGCATCAGCTTCAGCCTGAAGACCAAGAGCCTTGGTCAGCAATACAGATACCCAGAGACGGGTGGCAGGTTTATTGGGCTGGAAGTCGCCGGTAGTGGAGTCGATGATTTTCTTTTCCAGGGCCAGCGCTACATATCCTTTAGCCCAGTTGTCAATCTGCTTGGTGTCGGCAAAAGGAAGATATGTACTGCCATAAACGCTTTCATATACACTTTTGTTGACAGCTTCCTTTTCTAAGCCCATGAGACGGATTGCCATGGTTACGGCTTCCTGCCGTTTAATAGGGGAGTTAGGCCTGAAGGTTCCGTCTTTATAACCCTTAATTACATCTTGAGAGTGCATCTTGGAAATGTCCTTAAGAGCCCATAGAGCGCTTTCCATGTCTTTAAACTGTAACGTAACGGTCACCTGACCGTCGGGAGCGATGGTAACAGTGGTGGTTGCGGCCCCGGCCACCCCGACACCGAAAATATTCACCAGAAATACCGCTAAAACCATTAGCACCAAAAGTTTTTTCTTTACCATTTTGCGTCACCTCTTTTATTTTTTTGCCTAATTGGCTTGTCTAATTACTGTTTACGCAACAAAATCTTATTTTTAGGGGGTTAGTATTGAAGTTATAAGATTTTGAATACTTTATGGTATTGTAATCAACCCTCTGAAAATCTCCAGCCCCATCGTATAAGGTGATGAATAAAAAAACACCCTGGCAAAACATGTCTTAAACTAAAGACAATGAGCCCCCGATTCGATATAATAGACATGACTAGGGAAGCCGAGGTGTTGAAATGGTTGGGAACGACCCATTACTTCAGTTAATCATAGATATTCAACAAGGAGATACCACAGCCCGGGAAAGGTTCCTCGAAGAATACCAGCCCTTTGTCGCTAAAGTGGCCACCTCCTTATGTAAAAGGTATTTGGATTGGGGACGGGACGATGAACTAAGCATTGGACTTATCGCCTTCAATGGAGCCATCGACACCTTTCAACCCGATAAAGGGGTACCCTTTCTTCCTTATGCCCAGGTAGTCATCCGTAATCGATTAAAAGACTATTTCAAAAAGGAGTCCCGGGCCCAACATGAAAGCCTGTGGTTGGAATCGGATTCTGAGGATATTTTCAGTCCAGCTGAAATCAAAGCTGCATGGGAAGAATATCAGAACCGCACCATCGAAGATGAGCGGCAGACAGAGATTGAATATTTCGAAAGGGTACTGGCCGATTACAAGATAGATTTTGAAGACCTGACCATGGTTTCGCCCAAACACCGGGATACCAGGGAAACCTTGTTTAGCGTGGCCCGGATATTGGTCTCCAATAAAGAATTGTTCGATTATCTGTTGGCCAAAAAACAACTTCCTCTCAAAGAACTGGGCCTAGCCACCGGTGTTAACCGTAAAACCCTGGAGCGGGGCCGCAAGTTCATCATCGCCTTGGCTGTGATTTTACAGCAGCCCGAAGAGTTTATATATCTTAAATCATATATCTCAGTATGACATTACAGCCAAAAGAAGAAGGTGTGTTAAGATGGGCTTGAACAAAGGTCTGGTTACCAAAGTAAAAGAAAAATACTGTATTGTGGTTACCAAGGAAGGTGAATTCAAGCGGGTTCCCCTGCCCTCTCAACCTGTGCGGGTAGGACAGGAAATTACTTTCCGGGAAGGCGGTATCCTTAACAACTGGACTAAGTACAGTTTATTGGTGGCTTCCTTTCTCCTGGTAATGGTCGGTGTTAATTTCTTATACCAGCCGGAGATAGCCCCTGCGGCCTATGTTTCTTTGGATATTAACCCCAGCATTGAACTGGCTGTGGATAAAGAGCAAAAAGTTATTGATGTGAAAACCTTTAACCAAGACGGACAACAATTGGTCGATTCAGCTAAGGTCATAAATCTGGATCTTTACGAAGCGATAGAAAAACTTATAGCTTCAGCCATCGCCAATAAATATATGCAGCCCACCGGGAAAAATATTATTCTAACCGCTGTCTTCCCCGCCGGTTCCGAGAAACTGAAGGTGGACGAAGATAAAATTCAAAAAGTTATTACTAACAACCTAAACCAGGGCCGCCTCCCCGGCGAAATAGTCATCTATCAAGTGGATGACAACATCCGCAAAAAAGCCGATGCTCTCAAGCTAACCATGGGCAAAACAGTGATTCTGGAATACGCCAAAAACTCTGGCAGCCAGGTAACTGCGGCCGAGATTAAAGCTGCCAGCATCACCAGCTTAGTCACTGAGGGTAAAATAAAAGACCCCGTGGAATATAGCAAAGCTAAGGTTAAAATTCCAGTTAAGGCTTCCATCCTTAAGGTGGACCGGGATAAGGACGATGATGACGAAGATACCGATGATGACATCCATGAGGATAAGGGTAAAATTAATAAAAATAATCCTGCGTTACCGAAAAAAGACGATGACCACCGGGATAAACAAGATGATGACGACCGTAAGGAAGACGATAAGAAAGCTATTAATAATCAAAGTAATAAAAAGGGAGTAAAACCTGTCCGTCCTGATAAAAAGAATACAGAAAAGATAAAAGTTGATGATAAAGATGACCGGGACGATAGAGAGGATGATAAAAAGGACAATCAAAATCCCAATACCATACCTAATCCCGGCGTTGATGATAAAGAAGATGATAAGGATAATAAAGAGAAGGAGGAACAAGAGGAGGACGAAAGTCGTCCTCTGTCCGACCGCAAAGGCAATAAGCAGAATATCGGGAAAATAAATGATGAAGGGAACAACAATCAGAAGGATGAAACCAAGGAAAAAGATAAAGACAAAGAACGGGATAAAGATAAGCAAAAAGATAAAGATAAAAACGAAGAAAAAGAAGACTAACTATAATGGCACCGGTTTTTCCGGTGCCATCGGTTAGAAAAAAAAATCGCTGGAGCAATTCTCCAGCGTTATTTTTTGAACTGGTCGGCGTGGAGGGATTCGAACCCGCAAACTAAGGTTCAAGTCCCGAACGCGGTGCGCTACCAAGCTGCTCCTAAACACACTAAATAACTATGGTCGGAGTAGAGGGATTTGAACCCCCGACCCCCTGCTCCCGAAGCAGGTGCGCTAGCCAAACTGCGCTATACCCCGACGTGGTTTTATGGTAACAAAAACAATAAAGAATGTCAATAGCGGCGGGGATTGTGGCCCCGCCGCTTACTGTTTCTATCGTAGTAT
>JAJZSN010000126.1 GCA_021849745.1 Bacillota bacterium
GGGGAACTGCAACTAAGAGCAATGATTTTTGCTTCGACTTCTCCTGTAATCTTAGGTTCCACTGGTGGCGTTTCACGCTTTTTCCTTGAGAGAGCAGCGTCAAGTCCTTTTTCAGAATACTCTTTTCGAATAGTGTGAACGGTCTGTTGGTGGACATTAAAAAGCTCTGCAATTTCATTTTCGCTCTTTTTACCATTGGGACTATTTTCGTCGGCAGCTAATAATACATTGGCTCGCATGATGGATCTAGCAGATGCAGAATCTTTTGAAACAATGTCTAGCAACGTGATTCGTTCTTTCTTCGAAAGATGAACATGATATTTAATCTTTGGCATGGTATACACCCCCCATTCTTAAGGATAGTATACCACGAAAATAACTTTTATTATTAGTTTTAGTGTTGACAAACTACTAGTATCAGGTTTTAGTTGGCTAAACAAGTCATGGAGACCAACTTATCGCAAATTCACTTCTGAAGGAGTTAAAAACGTTCAACCTCCTATATACCATTATGATTCGGAGATTCTATTCGGTTCAGGGGGAAATGCTCAACCCTATCAAATCGAAGGATGGAGTGGTCCTGAAAAAGGTTTCAACTGGACGGATGGTAAGAATGCAACACTTGCAATGCCTATTAGCAAGCCCGAATCTAATCTTAATTTAAAGGTTGTATTAACTCCCTTTATTGCAGGTAAAGTGGATAGGCAAATAATTAATATATATGTTAACGGAAAAAATATAGGTAAATGGACAGCTAGAAATGCCGGAGAGTATACAATTGAGATACCACAAAGTTCTGTAACAGATCCTTTATTAAAAATTAGTTTTGAAATGCCAGATGCCACTTCCCCGCTTGCGGCGAAGATTAACAATGACCCGCGCAATTTGGGAATTGCGGTACAAACGATAATAATATCGGAAAAGAAGTAGGGGGGCATACTGCGCATAGGAATTATTGAACTAAGCCGCTTTGTGGTAGCTTTTTTATTTCGGATACATGGCTCTCACTCACCGGAAAAAGGCTCATTTTGGAAAATATTATCCAAATCATTAAGGAGGAGAATGAATGAAAGGGATAGTGCTTGCTGGTGGCAGTGGGACCAGGCTGTACCCATTAACCAAATGCATTTCCAAACAATTGCTTCCAGTTTACGATAAGCCTATGGTCTATTATCCTCTGTCTGTACTTATGCTGGCTGGAATCAGGGATATCTTAATCATCTCCACCCCAGAGGATACACCAAGGTATGAGCAACTTCTTGGCAACGGTGAAGACTGGGGAATAAAGTTGAGTTACGCTGTTCAGCCTACACCGGGGGGGTTGGCCCAAGCATTTATAATTGGGGAACAATTTATTGGTAGCGACAGGGTCGCCCTGGTGTTAGGTGATAACATTTTCTTTGGTCACGGTTTTACCGGAATGCTTCAGGAAGCCGTTAAAACGGAAAAAGGGGCCACTGTTTTTGCTTACCAAGTTAAGGATCCCAACAGATTTGGAATTGTTGAGTTTGATGATAATGGCAGGGTTTTATCCATAGAGGAAAAACCTCAAAAGCCTAAGTCTAATTATGCCGTCACCGGGCTATATTTTTATGATAATGACGTGGTCGAGATAGCCAAAAACTTAAAACCTTCCCCAAGGGGAGAATTGGAAATTACTGATGTTAATAAAGAATACCTCAACAGGGGTTCCTTAAGTGTTCAACTGCTTGGGAGGGGTTTTGCCTGGTTAGACACCGGAACCCATGCCTCTCTACTGGAAGCGTCACAGTTTATCGAAACTATTGAAAAGAGGCAGGGTATGAAGGTTGCCTGCCTTGAAGAGATAGCATACCACAATGGATTTATAACCAAGGAACAACTCATGAACTTGGCTAATCGTTTAGGTAAAAATAATCAGTATGGAGAGTACTTATTGGATGTTGCTGAGACAAAATAAAAATGGTTAAGGTACAGTAGATTAAAATACTGTACCTTTTATACTTTCAAAATTTTAGTAGTTTAGTCCTTATTATAAAAGAAGGAATCTTATTATTAGAGGTCGAAATATAAATATTGTTAATTCTCGTTAAAACATTTTAAAATTTGGAGGATAAAATGTCGCGAAAAAGTACTCAATATAATAATTCATCAGAACTTCTACAAATGGTGTTCCCTGCCTTCTTATGGGTGCTAATCTGGATCCCGCCTTACTTTAGGGGGATGTTCTTCGATTATGAACTCTTATACCTGCACATGTTCACAAGTGCAGCCTTGCTTGTATTTCTTTTCACCAGGCCCAGGGCCGAACTGCGTCTCACTAACAACATCATGGACTATGCCGGACTAGGGCTTTTTGTGGCTTACCTCCTCTCGAGTTTCGTGGCCATTAACGCCCGGGATGGGGTCGGGGAGGTCTTGAAGGTCGCCAACTACTTCCTCATATATGTCATGGTGGCCTATAGCGTAAGGAACTTTACTGACTTAAACCGTATTCTTCTGGTCTTATACATCAGTGGAATAGGAGTGGCTGTCCGGGGATTTGGGGCCGCTTATGGGATTTGGGAGTACAACGGTGCTTTTGCCGATGGAATGATTAACTCCACTCTGCAGTATCACAATGCCACCGCCGTTTTTCTGGTCGCTACCGTTATTTTAGGAACCTACCTGGTGGCTCGGTTGGATAACATATGGTTAAAAATGGCGGTGGGGGCAGGTAATTATCTTGCTTTCATGGCCATGCTGGGGGCTGTATCCAGAGGAGCAATGTTGGTGTTTCTTATAGTTTTGGTTCCCCTGATTATTGGCTTGCCTAAAGGTTATCGAATCCAGGGTATTTTTAATGTCATTTTGCTTTTTGTTAGTTTCTATTTGACCTCGAAACAAGTGTTGGTTTTTACCCCTGACATATCCAATGCGACTCACTTATCATGGCTCTTTGCTGGGATGGCTGTTAGTGCTGCCGGACAGTTGGGTATTCAATACCTTTCCTCCTTGAGCATATGGAATAACCGACGAGTCATCCTAGGGGGTTCGGTGGTTGTCCTGGTAGCCCTTGTTATAGTCGGAACCGCCTTTTCATCAAAAATCATGCCTGAGAATGTGGTGGAAAGGTTTAAAAACATTAGTTTCCAGATTCACAGTGTACAGGAGCGGTTTACCTTTTATAAAGACTCTGTTAAATTGGTGGCTGATAATCCGGTTCTCGGTGTTGGGGGTGGCGGATGGAATGCCATTTACCGCAAATATCAATCATATAACTATAATTCCACAGAAGTTCATAATCATTTTCTCCAGACTTGGGTAGAAGCTGGAACCCTTGGGTTTATCTTCTTCATCGGTCTATGGGGTGGATTTTTCTATAGCTTGGTTCGTGTATACCGGAAAACAGATGATATGGAAAATAAGGCTTTTGTCTGGACGGTGGGAATGGCTGCATTGGCCATTGGTTTACATTCCTCCATAGATTTTAGCCTTTCTTTAGGTTCGGTTTCTATCCTGCTTTGGGCTTTATTTGGGTTGGTTAGAGGTGCGGAAAGGACTTCGGTGGAGGACGGCCCGGTAGGTTCCCAAATCCTTGGAGGTACGGCCGTTAAAGTGGTGGTTTCTATAATTGCTGTAGGGTTTTTCTTCTTTTCTGCTATCTTGTCTTCAGCAGATACCTATGTTAAACGGGGACAGGAGGCTTCTTATAGAGGTGATCTGGCTGGAACCATTAGTGCTTTTGAAGATGCTGCCGATGCGGATTGGTTTACGGCTGATTATGCCATGGAATTATCGCGGCTTTATCTGGCCCAAGTTATGCAGACCAGGAATCCCCAGGACTTGGATAAGGCCTTGGCAAATGCCCAGCGAGGGGTAAAATTAAATAGTGGTAATGTTCAGGGTTATTGGAACCTGGCCCAGGTCTATTTCGCCAGGGGTCTTCCTGAAGAAGCCGCCAAGGCAGCTGAGGATGCTCAAAAGCTTATTCCTCTACGCCAGGAAGGTTATGATGAATTGGTTAAGATTTATGTAGCTGCAGGTAATGAATTGCTCCGTCAGGGGCAGAGGGATAGAGCCAAGGCAATGCTTGATAAAGCCCTGGGGGTACCTGATATGATTAATAAGAAGGCGGAAGAAGTCAAGGATTTGCCCATTTGGTATCCGCCTATGCTTCAGGTAACTCCTGCTATTGAAGCAAGCCTTGAGGAAGCAAGGAAGGCGATGTAGATGAAAGCCATGGTCATGGCCGCCGGGGTTGGTACCCGGCTTGAACCTCTAACATATGAAGTGCCTAAGCCCATGGTGCCTGTGGTCAACCGACCGGTGATGGAGCATATTATTGGGCTGCTCCAGCAGCATGGGATTACAGATATAATCGCTAATACCTACTATCTACCCGGCAGGATAAAGGAATATTTCGGTGATGGCAGGGATTTTGGTGTTAATCTTCATTATTCCCAAGAGACTAAGCTCATGGGTACCGCCGGTGGGGTTAAGAACAACCAGTGGTTCCTTGATGATACCTTTGTGGTGGTCAGTGGTGACGCCTTGACCGATATAAACCTTCGAAGGCTAATAGACTTCCATAAGTCAAGGGCCGCTCTGGCTACCATTGCCCTGAAACGGGTTGAGGATGTCAGTAAATTCGGGGTGGTCATCACCGATGAAACCGGCCGTATAAGGAGCTTTCAAGAGAAGCCTAAACAGGAAGAGGCATTAAGTGACCTGGTTAATACCGGGATATATGTTTTTGAGCCGGAGATTTTTAAACTGATTCCCGATGGGGAAGTTTATGATTTCGGTAAGCAATTATTTCCCCTTTTGGTTAACCTCAATGCTCCCTTCTATGGTTGGCCTATAGATGATTACTGGTGTGACATAGGGAGTCTGGAAACTTACCGAGAGGCCAACTTCGATGTCCTCATGGGTAGGGTTAAGGTTAATATCCCTGGGGAGATTGACGGTCAGGGGATATGGCTGGAAGATGGGGTGCAAGTACATAACAGCGCCCAATTGATAGGGAAAATCATGCTTGGCCGGCAGGTTATCATTGAGCCAGACGTAACCCTGGCGGGGAAGGTTATTATCGGCCCCAAATGTGTTATTAAAAAAGGTTCTGTTATTCAGGATAGTATTATCTGGGCCAATACCATAGTTGAGGAGAACGCTTCGGTTACTGCTTCCATCATAGGTAATCGGTGTACCTTGGGGAAGGGAAGCGTTTTAAAACCTGGCGTAATCATTGCCGACGGGGTAAAGGTTCCCATGGGGGAAGAGGTTCCCGCCGAGGAAATATTGGGTCGTAAGACCGTGATTTAGGAGGATACTTAATGTTAGTTGCTCTGATTATGGCGGGAGGTAGAGGGGAACGGTTCTGGCCCAAGAGTAGGGAAAAGCTGCCCAAGCAGTTTTTGGATCTTACGGGTCAAGGTACTCTTCTGCAGTTGACTGCTAGGCGAATCAACAGAATAGTGGATTGGGCAAAGGTTTACGTCATTGCCGGACGGGATTACGTTGAACTGATCAAAGAGCAGCTCCCGGAAATGCCGGTGGAGAATATCATCGTGGAGCCGGAAGGGCGGAATACCGCTCCTTGTATCGGTCTGGCCTCTTTACATATCCAACAAGACCATCCCGATGCTGTAATGGCGGTTTTGCCTGCAGATCATTACATTGAGGATGAGGAACAATACTGTGACATGGTTGTAGCGGCCTCCCGCTTAGCGGGTCAGGGTGATAACCTGGTGACCCTGGGGATTAGACCGGACAGGCCGGAAACGGGGTATGGCTATATACACCTCGGGGAAAAATATGACGACTTCCACGGCCATCCCGGTTACAAGGTCGCCCGCTTCGTGGAAAAGCCGGATAAAGAGACGGCGGAGAAGTATTTGGTCAGCGGCGATTATTTTTGGAACAGCGGGATGTTCCTTTGGAAGGTTTCCACCATTATGGAGATGTATGCCAGGTTCATGCCTGGGTTATACCAGGGGCTGGAGAAAATCAGCCGGGCATGGGGGATTCCGGAGGTTCTGGTGGAAGAATTCTGTAAGATGGACAAGACTTCTATTGATTACGGGATTATGGAAAAAGCGGAGTCTATTTTTGTTTTTCCCTGTGATTTTGGTTGGGATGATGTGGGTAGTTGGACGGCCCTTGAACGGGTTAACCCGTTGGATAATAACGGTAATGTATTTAAAGGTCAAGTGATTGCCGTTAATACCAAGGGATGTATCATTGAGGGTTCAGATAAGGTTATTGCCACTTTAGGGATTGAGAACCTAATCGTTGTTGATACGGGTGATGTTCTGTTGATTTGCCCCAAAGAGGAGGCCCAGAATGTCCGCCAGGTTATCCAGCGGATCAGGGAAGAAGGGCTTGAAAAATATTTATAAGGCAGCATAAGGGGGAATATTATTCATGAAAAAAGCATTAATTACCGGGGTAACCGGGCAGGATGGTTCTTATCTAGCAGAGTTACTTTTAGCCAAGGGGTATAAGGTCTATGGTTTGATTAGACGGACCAGTGTTCCTAATATGACCAATATCGGGCACTTGGTTAATGAAATAGAGCTTATCTCGGGTGATCTCACCGATCAGGGTTCTTTGGTTGCAGCAGTGCAAAAAAGCCAGCCTGATGAGATATATAACTTGGCGGCCCAGTCTTTTGTGAGTGCTTCTTGGCCACAGCCTGTGTTGACAGGTCAGGTGACGGGGATGGGAGTTACCAACGTGCTAGAAGCCATCAGGTTGGTTAAACCTGATGCCAAGTTTTATCAGGCTTCCAGCAGTGAAATGTACGGCAAGGTTGTCGAGATTCCTCAAAAGGAAACCACACCTTTTTATCCCCGGAGTCCTTATGGGGTGGCCAAGGTTTATGGTCATTGGATTACCGTGAACTACCGGG
>JAJZSN010000029.1 GCA_021849745.1 Bacillota bacterium
TTATTAGGCTTAATATTGATTTATATTTTAGGCATCAACCGTCTCAAAAGACTGCTGATGCCTTTATTGATGCTCGATACGCCTAATAAACTGCAATATCATTATACCACAAATAAACGCCAATTTATTGATAGGAACAATATGATGGGTACTTACTCTATGCATTATCCCATTTTTAATTATCGTGTATACCATAGGAATATAACATACATATAATAAATTAGAAGTCCTTTTAACGGCTTGCAGGAGAGAACCCAAAACTTATTTGAGGAGATTCATAATGAACTTAAATTATGAGTTAACAGAGCCGCTAGTAATCATTTCTTACGATGATGCCCCTCTAACGGATTATACAATAGCATTTCCTCTTCATGTTCAATTCGGCATTCCAGCTGAAATCAATGTAATTTCTGATTATATCGGTGTTTCAGGCTATCTGACCAAGGAACAAATTCTAAACATCTATGGTGCGGGCTGGAACATAGTAGCCCATTCCAAAGGACACAAACTTTTAATTGACAGTTTTATAAACACAACCGTGAATATAGGTGATAAAAAAATATATATCAGTGAGCCCGATTTTTTTAAACATTGCCCATGCAAAATTTATGAAGGAAATAAAAGTGAGGAAATCATAACGGGAAGTTCCGGGAAGGATTCCATTGGTACTTTTGTGCAACTTGAAACAGGTATAAAAGGCTATTATTCAGCCAACGCAAGAATCGGGCTTACCGATGAGTCTATAAAGGAACAAATCATCAGCTGCAAAAATTTTTTTTTAAAAATAGGGATTTCTGTGGACCATTTTACTTATCCCTGGAATGCCTATGACGCAAGAAGTCAGCAAATTGTAGCAGAGCATTATATTTCAGCTAGGGCGGGGAGTACAACGGCAATTAACGAGAGAGGTTCAATTAATCGACACTGTCTAAATTCCGTTGATTTTATTGATTTGATTATGGAAGGTAAGCTTGAAAAAGTGCTGAATGAAACAGTAAGAAAAAGAGCACTATGCATCCTCTTTGCTCATACATGGGATCCCCGTTTTACCGCCAACAAACTTTTGACACTTTTTAACGAATTGCAAAAGAGGGGAATACGCATAGGGACAAGAAATGATGCAATGGTATTTTTCGAAAAATCATAAACTTTTACAAAAAGGAGAAAATGATATGATTACAGCGAGTAAATTAATCCCGTATTTGCATAAAAAATATCCTGAATTAAGAAATTTGCCTTATAAAGTCCTTGATTCTAGTTGGTCCTATCTAGTAGTCATTGCCGGAGATAAGTATGTATTCCGCTTCCCCAGGAGAGAGGAAGTTAAAAAAAGGTTGGAAAAAGAGCGAAAGATTCTACCTTTGTTAAAAGGTATACTACCTATCAGTATACCAGATTTTATCTATACTTCCGATCCCTCTGATGATCTGGTTTATGTCGGATACCCTATGATTAAAGGGGAGCCGTTACATGCGGAAAAGTTTCGCACCCTGTCCAGTCTAGAAAAAGGACATCTTGCTCAAATGTTGGGAAAATTTCTTACAGTCATGCATAGATTCTCTCATCTTGATCTTTTAGAGAAGAAAAATGATACTTCCCAAATTAAAGCTGAATGGGAGCGTTTATACAAACTTTGCAGCAAAGCATTTCCGTTTATGGAAACTCAAACCCGTGATTGGTGTAAGAACTTGTTTGAACGTTTTTTATTGAATCCAGAAAATTTTAGGTTCAAGCCCCAATTAATTCACGGTGATCTGCATGGAGCACACATTTTATACAATACTGAAGATAAAAAATTATCGGGGATTATTGATTTTGAAGATATGCAGGTAGGGGATCCCGCTTTTGATTTTATGCACTTGTATATAACTTACGGCAAAGAATTTGTGCAAAGTGTTATCAAATATTATCAGGGAACAGTGGACTCTACATTCAATGAAAGGATTGAATCATTCTATGGAAAAACGTTGAACATCTGGGGGATTCTACACAGCGTTGAAACAAACAACAAGGAAATTCTGAACATTTATCTTAAAAGGTTGCAATCTGAGATAAAAAACCAATAGGCTCTTATGGGAGCCTATTGGTTTTTAACAATTTTGATAGTAGATGAGCTTTATACAAAATTTCTTCTCGATTGGATAACAAGGTCTCCAACAAATGTAAAATGCTGCTGACTGTTCTCTCGGATAATATCCAACCGACTCCAGTTCTACGCATTCTCTCAGCCGGGGCACCGAGGTCAAAGGTTATCACCGGATAACCTGAAAGTAATGCTTCACTTGTTGTATAAGAATATGTTTCAGGTACGACAGAAGCTATAACGACGATAGCGACATGATGTAGTGCGAGTAATTCGGATATATTATTATTTTGATATTTTCCTGTGATGTGTAAGATTCCATCCTCACTGGTACAGGTCGTACAATGAAAGTCTGTATATCCGATAACTTTCAAGCGTATCGGCAACTGCCGTTTTCTGATTTCATCTTCAAGCCCATAGATGATGAGGGAACCTTTTTCTTGTCCAATCGCCCCAATAAAAGCAATCTTTATTTGTTCTTCATTTACGAACTGTTCCTGGAAAGTATACTCAACGGGCCAACAAATTCGGTGTTCCCGAACCTCGATATTAATATTCGGATAATATTTATTAATAATGTCTCGGGCACATGTACTGGGGGCAATAATCTGATTCGCATTCCGTAAAAATGAAGTAAACTTAAATCTCCATAGGTCAATATCAATTGGGGAAGAAGATACTTTGATGATAGTTTCGTTGCGCAGGTTGGTACTGATGCATTCCCTACATTTGCTAAGGGTCGTTTCAACATTGCAATAGACACCCTCGCGGTTCATCAGATGGCAATTCGGACATACTGCAAAATAATCGTGAATGAAGTAACTGTATTCAATACCGCATTGTTCAATTAATTTCAACATTGTATATACTGGATAATTTATTAAGTGGTTGATGAATACATGGTGAATAAAGAACAACTCCAACAATTTTTTGAACTTTTCCACTGTTGTATAGCTTATATCCAGCACATAGGTAACAGGTTCAATAGTATTATGGTCTACGATATATAATTGGCCTTCTTGAAAAGTCATCACATATAACCGTTTTTCTTGCTGCAGAGACTTCATGCAATATTCGTAAAACAGCTGACTGCCGCCTCCCAATGTGTTGGTTATAATTAGTAATCCCTCTCTTTTGGTAGTTCGAGCCGTTACAGCGCTATTTAGGATCGAGCGAATCGGGCGAATTGGATCGTTCTCGTAAAACTCCTGAATCCGTCTATTATATCCAGGAAATTTTGCTTCGATAATACTAAGGTGTTTCATCATCAGATTTTGTTTAATATCTGATGATATCTGGTTAAAACTAGCACCATGTTTATGATATACAAAAAGATTAGGGATTAAAACATTCTTATAACCTGCTTGTTCAGCCCGTAAGCACCAATCATTTTCCTCACCGTATCCTTTTTCAAATAAGTTAGCATCGAAAAAGCCAATGTCGTGTATTGTATTTCGGTTCATCGCCAAACAAAAACCGATTCCTGTAGGAATTTCCACGGGGATATCCTGTCCGTATTGGCTAAAAACATCATTTAGCTCATCTAATGTTAAATTTTCCGGTAATTTATTATCTTGACCTATCAATGGGAAAGAGCAGATTTCCGCACTGTTGGAAAAAGGTGTAACCGAAGCAATGGTGTTATTTCTCATAATAGGTTTAATCAGACGGCTAAGCCATTCTTTTGGCACTTCTGTATCAGAATTCAAAATGACCACGTGATTAGAGGTTAATTCCAGTCCTTTATTAATTGACTGGATAAAACCAATATTTTGATTATTGCGAATGATGGATATGTTTTTTAAGTTATCTGGTTTCTGTTTGAGAAGTCTCAATTCTTCAAGATAATCCACAACTTTTTCATCGGTGCTACAATCATCGATAAGGTTAAGAGTATAAGGAATGTTAGTATTATTCAGCACGCTTTTTATACAGGTTTTGATATATTCTACAGCATTATAAATCGGAATAATAATATCTACTGTTGTAAAATCCTTTTCATTAACGTTGGATTGTAGCAAATTTTCTAAATAGTTGATTGGCGGGGGAACAGTTTGATTATTAACAGGAACAGTTTGATTATTAACAGATATTTTTTTAATTTTCAATAATTTTTTTTTCAATTGTTTTATTTTCGAGACTAAATTTTTAATTATACGACTCTTAAATTGACAGGAAGGCGCTTTTTTGTGAGGTGATCTTTTCTTCGTAGGCTTTAATCGTTTTTTTATACCTCTACTTAATGAATTTTTTAACTTTTTTGCGGATGGAACCTTATAGACTGGCTTTCTTTTTTTCATACTTTTCCCCCCAGGAAACGATTGGAAATTCATTATATGTTTTATTGCAGTATTTATTGAAACTATAGTTATTGAAAACGCTGAATCACTAGTTTTAATATCATATGTGGGTTAATAATTTTAGGTGTATTACACAACACGAAGACTGTTAATAAGAATGTGACAACTTCTTTTACATTACCATAAATCTTAACGGTATTTTTATTTATCTTCTCTTTAATCTACGCTATAATGGAATGTAGCGATTTAAACAGGAGGAACTTGAAGTGAGTGTATTAAATGTCGAAAACGCAAGTCATGGCTTCGGTGACCGCAGCATCCTGGCGGATGTCACCTTCCGGCTGTTAAAAGGGGAACACGTGGGCCTTATCGGGGCCAATGGTGAAGGGAAATCCACCTTTTTAAATATCATAACCGGTCAGTTAGCCCCTGACCAAGGCAAAGTGGAATGGTCCAACCGGGTAACTGTAGGCTACCTGGACCAGCATACCAAACTGGAGCCGGGGAAAACCATCCGGGACACATTGCGGGAGGCCTTTAACAGGCTTTTCACCCTGGAAGCGGAACTCCAGGCCGCCTATGAACAAATGGCCACCGCCGATGAAGATACCATGACCAAACTGCTGGAATCAGTAGGTGATATCCAGGACATCCTCGACCACAGCGGTTTTTATATGATTGATGCTAAGGTAGAAGAGATAGGCAATGGTTTAGGTCTGGGGGCCATCGGCTTGGATCGCCAGGTTCAGGACTTAAGCGGCGGTCAGCGGACTAAGGTTCTCCTGGCCAAGCTCTTGCTGGAGAACCCCACCATCCTGATTCTGGACGAGCCTACCAACTACCTTGATGATGAACACATAACTTGGTTGACTAGGTATCTACAAGAATATGAGAATGCCTTTATCCTGGTTTCCCATGATATCGATTTTCTCAATAAAGTAATCAATCTTATCTACCATGTTGAACAAGGCCGCCTGACCCGCTATGTAGGCGATTACAACCGCTTTATGGAGCTTTATGAGATTAATAAAGCAAAGCATGCCAATGCCTACGAAAAGCAGCAGCAGGAAATCGCCCGATTGGAGGATTTCGTGGCCCGCAACAAGGCTAGGATTTCCACCACCGGACGGGCCAAAAGCAGACAAAAACAACTGGAGAAAATGGAACTCATAGATAAACCCAAAGAAAAGGTCAAGCCAACCTTTAAGTTCAATGAGGCCCGCACCCCTGGCAAGATTATCTTCCAGGCCAAAGGGTTAGAAATCGGCTACAGCGAACCCTTAACCAAGCCCTTAGATATTCTTCTTGAACGGGGTCAGAAAGTAGCCATTCGGGGCAGTAACGGCTTGGGTAAATCAACCCTTCTTAAAACCCTGTTGGGCATCTTGCCCCCGGTAGGCGGCACGGTAGAAACGGGGGATTACCTGCACCCTGCATATTTCGAGCAGGAGGAGAGGCAGAAGAACACCAAAACCGCTTTACAGGAAGTCTGGGACGAATTCCCCGGCCTGACCCAGTTCGAGGCCCGTTCAGCCTTGGCCAAATGCGGCCTGAAAACTGAACACATCACCAGCCAGATGCAGGTATTGAGCGGCGGTGAGCAGACCAAAGTAAGGCTTTGTAAACTAATGCTTAAAGAAACCAACTGGCTGGTGCTGGATGAACCCACCAACCACTTAGACGTGGATGCCAAGGATGAACTTAAAAAAGCTATACAAGAATTCAAAGGCACTGTAGTGCTGGTTTGTCACGAACCGGAATTTTACCGGGATGTAGTAACCCACGTGTGGAATGTGGAAGATTGGACAAATAAATTATAAAGGCGGTAGCAAATTGATTAGTACAAGCGGAATTACCCTAACCTACGGCAAAAGGCCGTTGTTCGAAGATGTGAATATCAAATTCACCCCTGGCAATTGTTATGGCTTAATCGGGGCCAACGGAGCCGGGAAATCAACCTTTCTGAAAATCCTCTCCGGCGAGGTGGAGCAATCCAAAGGGGAAGTTATCATCACCCCTGGGGAGAGGCTGGCTTTTCTTAAACAGAATCACTTTGAATTTGATGAATTTGACGTGCTGAAAACCGTCATCATGGGCCACAGCAGGCTTTATGAAATCATGGAAGAAAAAGACGCCATCTATGCCAAGATCGATTTCTCCGACGAGGATGGTATGAAAGCCGCTGAATTAGAAGCTGAATTTGCCGAACTCAACGGTTGGGAAGCCGAATCAGAAGCGGCCACCCTGCTCACCGGCTTGGGTATTCCAGTTGATCTTCATAGTAAGCTAATGAAAGACCTTAGCGGGAAAGAAAAGGTACGGGTACTTCTGGCCCAGGCCTTATTAGGCAACCCCGATATCCTATTGCTGGACGAGCCCACCAACCACCTGGATTTGCAATCCATCAACTGGCTGGAGCATTTCCTGTATAACTATAAGAACACTGTCATTGTGGTTTCCCATGATCGTCACTTTTTGAATAAGGTCTGTACCCATATCGCCGATATCGATTATGGTAAAATTCAGCTTTACGTAGGTAACTATGATTTCTGGTATGAATCCAGCCAGTTGGCCTTGAGATTATTAAAGGATGCCAACAAGAAGAAGGAAGAGAAGGCCCTGGAACTGAAGAAATTCATCGAGCGCTTCAGCTCCAACGCCTCCAAGGCCAAGCAGGCCACCGCCAGAAAGAAACAGTTAGAAAAACTAACCTTGGAAGACATTAAACCTTCATCTAGAAAATATCCATATATCGACTTCAAACCCGACCGGGAAGCTGGTAATAACCTTTTGACAGTCAATGGGTTGAGTAAAACCATAGAAGGGGAGAAGGTACTGGATAACCTTACCTTCACCATCAACCCTGGGGACAAAGTAGCCCTGGTAGGCCCTAACGAGTTGGCTAAAACCACCCTATTCCAGGTTTTAATGGGTGAAGTTACCCCTGACAATGGTGAATTCAAATGGGGTGTAACCACCTCCCAAACCTATTTCCCCAAAGAGAACTCCAACTACTTTGATGTTGACCTGAATCTGGTGGATTGGTTACGTCAATATTCTCCCGACCAGGACGAGACCTTTGTCCGGGGCTTCCTGGGACGCATGCTCTTCTCCGGGGAAGAGGCCCTCAAGAAAGCCAGCGTCCTTTCAGGAGGAGAAAAAGTCCGCTGCATGCTCTCTAGAATGATGCTCAGCGGCGCCAACGTCCTGCTCCTGGATGAACCCACCAATCACTTAGACTTGGAGTCTATCACAGCGTTAAATAATGGTTTAATCAATTTCAAAGGAACAATCCTTTTCGTATCCCACGACCATCAATTTGTTCAAACCATCGCCACCAGGATTATCGAGATTACCCCTAAGGGTATCATAGATAAAGAAATGACTTTCGATGAGTATCTGGAAGATGAAGCAGTAGCCAAACTACGGGAAGAGATGTATAGTTAACCACAAGGGGCAAAGCAAGCTATTATAAAAGTAATAAACCTCTGTGTCCTCTGTGGACCTCTGTGGATTGATTTTAAAAATAATCTTTAAAAGGAAACCACAGAGGACCACAGAGAAAAAATTAATTAAGGTAAGGAAAATCTTGCGTTTACTTTTAAGCCCTGCTGTAATAATCACAGTAGGGCATTGCCATAAGCATATATAAACATAACTAAACAAATGCTTAATAAGAAGGAGGCACCAAATGAACCTTCTCTCAATGGAAAACCTCTCCAAAAGCTATGGTGATAAAACCCTTTTCCAAGATATTACCTTTGGTATAAGCGAAGGGGAGAAAATAGGCCTCATTGGGGTAAACGGAACGGGTAAATCTACCTTTCTGAAAATTATTGCCGGGGTAGATTTCCCCGACAAAGGAAAAGTAATCAAGGGTAGTAAAGTGAGAATCGAGTACCTTGCTCAAAACCCTGATTTCGACCCCCAAGTAACGGTGCTGGAACAAGTATTCAAAGGAACCTCCAAGCAAACCAATTCCGTAGACCCTTGGCAACTGGAAAGCGAGGCCAAAACCATCCTCAACAAACTAGGCATCACCGACCTGGAGGCCAAAGTTGGTACCCTTTCAGGGGGCCAAAGAAAACGCATCGCCATGGCCGCCACCTTGTTGAGCCCTGCTGACTTATTAATCCTGGACGAACCTACCAATCATATCGATAATGAAACGGTGGCGTGGCTGGAGGATTATCTCAAAGCCCGCAAAGGCGCCTTATTAATGATAACCCATGACAGATATTTCTTAGACCGGGTAACCAATCGTATCATCGAACTGGATAAGGGTAAACTGTACACTTATGAAGGCAACTACAGCATGTTTCTGGAACTAAAAGCAGAGAGGGAGGAGCAGCTTCAAGCCTCTGAACTAAAGCGCCAAAACCTCCTTCGCAATGAATTGGCCTGGATAAAACGAGGGGCCAAAGCCAGAACCACCAAACAGAAGGCCAGGATTGAACGCTTTAACAACCTCCTTGCCGATGAACCAACGGTCTCTAATGATAAAATCGAAATCTCCGTAGGTGCTACCAGATTGGGTAAAAAAGTCATCCAACTGGAGAGAGTTAGTAAAAGCTTCTCCGGAAGAAACTTTATCAAGGATTTTAGTTACTCCTTAGCGAGAGATGATCGGGTGGGTATCATCGGTCCCAACGGAACCGGCAAAACCACCTTGTTAAAAATCTTAGCAGGAACCTTAGAACCGGATGAAGGCACTGTAGACCGCGGCCCAACGGTTAAAGTGGGCTATTTCTCCCAAGAAAATACCGAGATGGACCCCAATCTTAGAGTCATCGAATACATCAAAGAAGAAGCCGAATATATCCCCACCCCTGATGGCGGCCTCATTAGTGCGGCCCAAATGCTGGAGAGGTTTCTGTTCCCCTCTGGACTTCAGTGGACCCCCATCGCCAAACTTTCAGGTGGTGAAAAGAGACGCCTTTATCTGCTGAGGATTCTGATGGGTGCCCCCAATGTCCTCTTACTAGATGAACCGACCAATGATTTGGATATCCAAACCCTGACCATCCTGGAGGATTACCTAGATGATTTTCCCGGCGCAGTGGTGGTGGTTTCCCATGACCGCTATTTCTTAGACAGAGTGACCGAGAAAATTCTCGATTTCGTCGGAAATGGCTCCATATATGAGTTCACTGGTAATTATACCGAATATCTGGAGTCGGAATTCCTTAAAAACAAGAAGGATAACCTGGAGCCCAAAGTCACTGAAACAAAGGAAAAAGCGGCCCGTAATAAGGAACGGGCCCTCAAGTTCTCCTATAAAGAACAAAAGGAATACGAAGAAATAGATGACATCATCGCTAAGGTAGAAGATGAACTGCAACAGGTAAAAAGTAAAATCCTCGAAGCAGGAAGCAACTATTCTCTACTTCAGGAACTTTTAGCTGAACAACAGAAACTTGAAGCCCAGCTTGATGAATTACTGGAACGATGGACCTACCTTAATGAACTTGCTGAGGCCATCGTCCGACAGAAATCAGGACAATAGTAATCCCCATGCATATTATTTTTCTCCCCTCATAAACTACCAATGTTACGGAAGTTCAATAAAGAAGAGGAGAGAATATAGGCTGTGCCGTGGCCGCAGCCCCATTATGGTATTAAAACAACCGTAATTCAGACTGAATTAGGGTTATTTTTTTACCATAAAGGATAATGGAGTTAAATGAAGAATTATCCATAAGACAAGACACCATTGCAACAAGGAGCGATAAAGTGAATAACAAGCAAAGTTTCGAACAACTAGGCATTCCAGGGCCTTTAGTAGAAAAGCTCAAAATCAATAACATCCTGACCCCCACTAAGGTTCAAGCAGAGGCAATACCTCTAATACTACAGGGAAAGGATGTAATCGGCCAATCCCCTACCGGAACGGGCAAAACCTTGGCCTACTTACTGCCTATATTAACTAAAATTATCCCTACCGAAAAAACCATTCAAGTCCTAATCTTGGCCCCCACCAGGGAGTTGGCCATGCAAATCACTAAAGTAGCCAATGAAATGGGTGATGACCAAGGGATATTAACCATACCCATTCTGGGTGGGGTAAACATCCAACGTCAAGCAGACTCCCTAAAAAAGAAGCCTCAACTGGTGGTAGGAACCCCCGGTCGAGTGCTGGAACTGATTCGTATGAAGAAAATCAACGCCCAAACCGTCAAGACCATAGTAGTAGACGAAGCCGATAAAATGTGGCAGATGGGTTTCAAGGAAGACGTTAAGTCCATCATCAAATCCACCCTACGAGACCGCCAAGTAATTATGGTTTCAGCCACTGTAGCCCCTGAAATAGTAGCATCTTCCCTGGAGATGTTGAATAAACCAGAATTGGTTAATGTCTCACAGGATACCAAAATAGCCGGAACCATAAAACACATCTATTTTATGACCCAGGAAAAATCCAAGGCAGATAATCTACGGAAGTTAATTAGAATCTACAAGCCCAAAAAAGCCATTGTCTTCATTAACAGCAATAAAGGGGTTTTACCTTTCACCAAGCGTTTTCGGGATTTTGGTTTTGCCACTGAAGGACTCCACAGTGAAATGAACCCCCAGGAAAGAAAAAATGTTCTAGAGAAATTCCGCTCAGGAAAGGCCCAACTATTGGTGACCACCGATTTATTCGCCCGCGGAATGGATATCAAAGATGTGGAGTTTGTCTTCAACTTCGATATACCTACTAATGCAGATTATTATATCCATCGGGCAGGCCGTACCGGAAGGGCTGGACAAGAGGGGTTGACAATTAACTTCGTAACCCCCGACCAGAAATTTATTATGGTTAAATACGCTAAGCAGTTACAGATAAGCATAGAAGAGTGGGGAATAGCAGACGACAAGGTTGTTCCCGTAAAGAAGAGAAGCCCAAAAAGAATATCAGAAAATTAAAGGAGCTGGTGTTAGGAGAATTAATCCTTGATTTTGCCGATAAAAACGAAAAAGGAAACAGGAGTTGGGATAAGTTAGCCTAATTTGTCTCAACTCCTGTTTTGTTATTGTAGTGGGTTGTAAAACTACGTCTTTTTCAGTGGTCTCCGCCTTTGCCTTTTTTCATTTATATGGTCATTGATCAATCGACTATAGTGAACAAACTACAAAAGTATCCTATAAGTGATGATGGATATCATCAGTGATGTTGGTAAGAATCGCGCCCCACGTCCTAAATGACTTTATTTTGCCAATTGAAAATAGAAATAGTGATGATTTTTTGCATCTTAATTAATTGACAGAATAATAAAATATTCACAAAAATGACGTCGGTCAAGCAATCTTTAAAACCACAATAATTGGTATAAATCTTGCATTATATAGAAGCACAACACTATACCATGCTAAAATACATATGGAGGTGAATTCCAGCTTGATTTAACCCAGCAGGTAAAAAGTATAGTAGTTTCGGAGATACATAGAAAAGATGAGTTTAAATCGGTTTTGTGGATAACATTGAAGAAAGGGTGAATGTTAGTGGCTAATTGTTCACAATGTAAATCATTTTTCCCAATTCCTGAAGATGCTGATGACTTTGAACCAGGTAAAGGTGATTGTGTTCGCAAGGAAAAGGATGCAAAAGGTGTTTGGTATGAATCTAAACCTGTAATGGGCGATAAATCAGCCGATAATTGTCCTAAATTCGGTCAGAAAAAATTAAATTAGGGAGGTTGGCGTTAAATGGCAAAAAGACATAAATCGATTGAATATAAAGGTAAGATTATTGAATTTCCCTTTGAAAACGCCGCGGAAGAAACTACTCCAGATGAAGAGTTACACGAACATTTAGCTCGCCCCAGTACTGAAAGGACAAAAAGACTAAAATCGAGATGTCGGTGGAAGCACTCCGCAGCCGGTGAATTTGTAGAAGAAGACGTAAAAGCAGGAATTGAAAGGATGCAGTTAATTACGGAGGCTTATAAAAAAGACACCGGTAAACCCCATGTTATCCGTAGAGCTAATCTTTTAGCCAATCTTCTCAATAAGTGTACTATCATTGTTCAGGAAGATGAGCTGATTATTGGTTATCATGCTGAGAAGCCTAACTTTATTCCTCTCTACCCTGAACAATCCTACATGGCTTGTATGGATTACGTCCTTGATCCCAAAATTGCTCCCCAACCTGTGGAGGAAGCAAGAGAGTTAGCAGAATTTTGGGTTGAGCATTCTCTGCAAAAAAAATGCGAGTCATATTTTACTGAACATGAGCTTGATGTAATGTACTCCTGGAGCACACTGGAAACTCCTGGTTTTGCCACCGGCTTTAACAGTACCGTTCCTCCGTATGAGACAGTACTTGAGGACGGCCTGCTCAAGAGAATTGAACTTGCTGAACAACAAATTGCAGAAGCCAAAGAAAAGTTGGGTGCACCCTACTGGAACGCTCCTGAAAGATTGCAACTGCTTCCTAAAATCGATAACTGGAAATCAATGATTATTTCCTGTAAGGCTGTTATTGCCTGGGCAAGAAGACATGCCCGGCTTTGCAAGATTATTGCTGAAAACTTCGAATCTAATCCCCAGCGCAAAGAAGAGCTACTGATGATTGCTGATATCTGCCAGCGGGTGCCTGCTGAACCGGCACAAGGCCTACGGGATGGAATGCAGGCCAGGTGGTTTACCTTCCTGATTTGCCATGCTCTGGAAAGGTACAGCAGCGGTTACGCTCATAAGGCAGACAAACTACTATGGCCGCTATACCAGAAAAGTGTTATTGAAAAGAGCTTCCAGCCTTTGTCTCATGAAGAAGCAATTGAGCTCTTTGAGTGTGAGCGCCTAAAAATTTCCGAACATGCCCCTGGAAAGTCCAGAGGTTATCGTGAAGTTTTCCCTGGTTCAAACGACCTATTTATCTTCACGCTGGGCGGACTAAATGGAGATGGTACCGATGGCTGTAATGACTGTACAGATGCAATCTTGGAGGCCGCCAGAAATATCCGGACTACCGAGCCTTCTATTGCCTTCCGTTGGAATCCTAAAGGACGGCTAAAAACCAAAAGACTGGTTTTTGAATGTATCAAGGATGGATTAGGTTACCCCTCAATTAAGCATGACATTATTAACACTCAACAAATGCTCTATTTTGCCAGGTACAGCCAGAACGGTAATGGCGCTACACCTGAAGAAGCATATGACTGGGCAAACGTACTTTGTATGTCTCCCGGCTTGGTGGGTAGGAGAAAAACCCAGAAAACCAGGAGTGAAGGCGGTGGTTCCATATTCCCGGCGAAAATAATGGAAGTTACTCTTAACAACGGCTTTGACTGGAGCTTTGCCAACATGCAATCTGGTTTGCAAACCGGGAATGTCGAAGACTTCAAAACCTTTGAGGAATTCTGGGAAGCATACCGTATACAATATCGTTGGGGTATGGATCTCATGATCAGAGCCAAAGACGTCTCCAGGTATTGGGAGATTAAGGTTCTGGAGAATCCGTTTGTTTCAGCCATTGATGATGGCTGTATGGAAACCGGTATAGAATGTATGGAGTTGTCTGAACAGCCCAACGGTTGGCATAACCCCATTACCACTGTCGTTGCAGCAAACTCAATGGTTGCAATTAAAAAGTTAATTTTTGACGAGAAAAAATATACCTTCAAAGAACTAAACGAAGCTCTCCATAATAACTGGGAGGGTTATGAAGAAATGCGGAAAGACTTCTGGAACGCACCTAAATGGGGTAATGACGATAATTATGCGGACGAAATTATTAAGCGGTTCTATGAAGATATCATTGCCGGTGAAATGAGAAAGATCACTAATTACTCCGGCGGCCCTGTGCATCCTACCGGTCAGGCCGTGGGTCTGTACATGGAGATTGGTTCCCGTACCGGTCCTACCCCAGATGGTCGGTATGGCGGTGAAGCAGCAGATGACGGCGGTATTTCACCATATATGGGAACAGATAAGAAAGGACCAACTGCGGTATTACGTTCTGTATCCAAAATTAATGCTTCCACTCAAAAAGCCAACTTGTTAAATCAGCGCTTATCTGTGCCTATCATGCGCAGCAAACATGGATTTAAGATTTGGCTGGCTTATATGAATACTTGGTGTGATTTAAATATTGACCATGTTCAGTTTAACGTGGTTAGCACCGAGGAAATGTTGGCAGCTCAGAAAGAGCCGGAAAAACACCAGGATTTGATTGTTCGTGTTGCTGGTTTTAGCGCCCGTTTTGTTGACCTGTCCACTTATGCTCAAAACACAATTATTGCTCGGACTGAGCAAGACTTCAATGCTGAAGATCTTGAATTCCTAGGTGTTGATCTATAAGTAAATCAAGGGAGTGCTGGATGCCGGTACTCCCTTGAAAAAAACTATTCCCGGTCTCTAACAATAACTTATGTAGGGAGTGAATATTTTAAATGGCACAGAAAAATCGTTTTGATATAGTTAAGGAGCCAGGGACTACCAAGTCATGCTCAAATTGTAAATGGGGTAAGCCCGACTCCGTTAACCCGGCGAAAGGTAACTGCGTAGGTTCACGGAACCATTTGGGAGGCATCTGGAAAAGAATGATCCCTGACTATTACAATTGCACCTGTTCAAAATTCGAAGAAGGTGAAATTGACTTCAGGGAACATGTATAATATCAACTTGGTTATTAATATGCACTCCTTACGGAGTGCATATTAATAACCCTGCTGTTTTATCGTATTAATAACAAAATTAGGGGGTACAAAACTATGGTCAGTGACAAGAGAATTACCAGCCTTACAATCCCAGAAAAAGACCCATATTTTTTTATAGATAAAGAGCTCCGGATTATTTTAGATAGGATGGAGAACTTATCCAAAAAACATCCTGTTAATGTCTTAATAACAGGTAAACAAGGCTGTGGTAAGTCGTCTTTAGTAAGGCAGTACGGAGCTGTTTACAACAGGCCTGTTGCTCATTTTCAAATTGGCGTATTATCTGAACCGGGCCAGTTGTTTGGTGAACATAGTTTGAAAAACGGGGAAACAAGTTACCGGCCTTATTTATTTCCGGAAGCAATCCAAACCCCGGGTTGCGTTATACATCTAGAGGAAATTAACCGACCAGAAAATCCCAAGGCCCTAAATATGCTCTATTCAATACTAGCAGAAGACAGGCAGATTTGGATGGATGAATTAGGGTTACTTAAGGTTGCAGATGGCGTGGTGTTTTTCGCAACTATGAATGAGGGTGACGAATATATCGGAACCGAAATGCTAGATCCAGCCTTACGGGATAGGTTTTATACAGTACTGATGGATTACATTCCTCCGGAGGTAGAAGCTGAAGTATTAGCTCAAAAAGCCGGTATAAGCAGAGAACAAGCCTTAGAAATCGTTAATATTATTAATAAACTTCGCGGTCATACTGATTTTCCAATAGATGTTTCCACAAGAACCAGTCTGATGATCGCCGAATTAGTAGCTCTAGGGACCACAATCAGGGATGCAATAATATATAGCTTACAAACTACTAAAGAACATCTGGAATCTATCCTTCTGACTCTACACCTGGAGAGAGGAAATGTAGGCAGCAAAGCAAGTGAATATATTTTGTTTGACAGGAATATTGATTAGTCCAGCTTTTTAAGATTAAAGGGGGACAGCACCCATGACGGTTAAGCCAATAGATATAATTAAAAAATTCTCTGTTGCGGGAGGAGAAGGAATATCTGAATACTGGCGAACCAATAAATCTCCGATTGAGACAAAAGAGCTGGCCAATTTACTGTACTCAATCAGGAAAATTACCAGTTATATCGGACCACATGTAGGAAATGTTATTTGGAATGGGATGCGGTCCACAGCGGAAGCAACCGATATAGCTATTAACCCGCAACTTGTGATGGGGAGGTACCCCATTCCAGGTAATAAGACTGATATTGTAATCGGTACAGTCATTAGCGAAGCACTTAAAAAGGCTGAATGGAGCCAGCGAGTTATTGATCAGACCTTTATTAAATATGCAAAAGTACAAGTTGAGGCAAATTATAGACTAAAAATGTTTTTAGACATAGCCGAACAGATTTATGTAGATATTGTATCCAACCGTTCTATATTAGGCTTATATACAGAAAAAGTTCGCCAGACAAAATTTAACGAAACAAAGAAGTATTTTGTCCAACCCCCTTCATTTGGTGAACTTATTAATATCTGGTGGTTAATGGCCGGAGATAGAAGTGGGTGCAAATATCAAGAGGATTTTACACATGAAGTCTATAACGTTAGGGGTTACAATCTGGAATATTATTACCTAAGACCGCTGCGCCTATTAAACTCAATTATTAAAGAACTGATCGAAGAATGCCCTAAAATCAGGAGCGTAGTTGACCGCTGCAACTATCGAGTTACTCTTTATGTTCGTGTCTGGAAGGAACTTATAGATATGACCCGATTCTGGATGGTAGATGCATACGATCCTATTCTAATGCCAAAGGCAATCGACATTAATGAGCTGGTTAGTAAAGAATCAGGCGATGCTTTAAAAGCTATCCAGGCAACTTTAGCAAGAGAAGTTGAAGCAAGTTTGACTCAGAATGTATTTGATTTGACTGATGATATTCGAATTATTTGTGGTGAAGATGCGGATATAGTACCGATTAAAGTTACTGATTATGTTATACCATTAATTGAACCTTTAGACAGAGAACTAATGTATCGGTTGTATGTTGCCTTAAAAAGTCATGCCAAAAAAAGAAATATATTTACCAGGGGATTGAAAAACGGGAAACTAGATTCTCGGCGGTTGTTTAGAGCTCCGATTAATGGCAATATTTTTCATTACAAAAAGCAAAAACTGGAAATGAATAGTCATGTCGTATTACTTGTAGATGCAACCGGTTCGATGGGTGGACCTAAGTGGAAACAAGTTCAGAGGATTTATAACGCACTCTATGAAGCAGTAAACAGTTTTAATAAAACGACCCGTGTGTTTGCTTATAGTGAGGTCAGAGGGGAATGCATAATTACTGAACTTACACCCCTGCATCGGGTATTAAATACTGTTAAACCCCAGGGGAAAACTGCATCCGGTGAGGCTATTATTGCTACCGCTCTGATGTTGAAAAAAAGTGTAAAACGTCCGTTTATCATTCATCTAACTGATGGAGCATCCAATTGGGGGGCAGATGTTAAACACGCTATAAATTTTTGCAAAGAGAAAAAAATTAATCTGATGAGTTTAGGATTTAGGTGTTCACCTAGTAATAAGACAGCATTAAAAAAAGAATATGAAAAACAGGTAGTTTTTATAGACAGCATAAAAGAGCTCCCTAAAGAATTTGCAAAGTTATTAGCTAATACGAATTATTTATAAATCGATGATGTGGAGTAACAATTACATGCGAATCAGGTGATACCCTTGAGGCCTGGCAGGTGGTTAAGGTCATGAGGAGGGGGGCTTATAATGATTGTTGATCAACCCGGTTCACATTTTGTATTTGTATTCTCTAGTAGATATGTTTACGCTAATGAACATTACATCTGTTACAAGGGCAAAGCACTTACAAATAAGGAATACTTAGAAAATTGGGGGAAATGGGTAGTTTTAGGGACTAGGGAAGAAATAAATATTATGGTTGAAAAGCTGAACTCGTATGTGGAAAATAAGCAGATTCCTTGTATAAAGTTTGACAGAAAACCGATAAAAGAATTCAAAAATATTCTTTTAACCGAATGTGTAATGTGTGTTTATTGTGATGTCAGGCAGAGTGAAGAGGTTTGGAAAATACTCGCAAATGCGGGTATAAAGACAAAAGCCTGGGTTTTTGAGCGGGAAACCATGAAAAAATGGTTACCTGGAGGGGTCCTTCTGGAGAACTGGATCAGTGAGAGAGGGATTGTCGGCGATGCAGCTGAAAAGATAAGGAAGGAAGCTCAAGACTATTTTCAGACTATGTTTGAAGACGAGGATGCAATTTTCCAAGGAATAATTCAGTAAGTCACGACTAAACTGATGACGTTTATCATCGGTGATGATTATTGGAATATGTCCTTAAGTATATAGTAAATATCTAAGAGTGTATATAATTACCAGTCCCGTGATGATGAAATTCATCGCATGTGTTTGAGAAAAAGTCGAAGTATTTTGAAAAGGTTATATCCTAGAGCTTATTAGCATACTTTGAATTTTGGTATAACTTTTGCATAATAAAATATTGAATATCCTTGTAGCTCATTTAAAAGTGAGGTGATTTATGTTTTTCTACCTATAGTGTTTCATTAATGAAGCAGGAAAGTACTCTAATAGGTACTTTTTTGAGAGGGGGTGCAGTACAGTAGAGGGTTTGCTGCAAAAAATTAATAATATACGGATTTAGCTTGGCACGATATCTTGTATAAAGACGAAAGGGGTTGTAAAAATTGAGTGAAAAAAATGCTGCAGTGGGAGAGGAAGTTGACTTTTTCCATCCTGATTTATTCGTAGTACCCGAAAATGGTGAGGCACCCTATCTCATGGGGTATAAATGTGAAAATTGCGGGAAAGTCTGGTTTCCTAAATTAGAGCTGTGCCCCGGATGTTGGTCAGACTTGAATCAAATTAAACTTAGTCGTCAAGGTACATTGTACAGTTATTCAGTAATTCATATTGGACAGCCTGGAATTAAGACTCCATATGTAGTCGGCTACATTGATTTCCCTGAAAATGTAAGAATATATGGCCAATTAGAAATTGAGCCTGACAAAGTAAAAACCGGAATACCTGTTGAAGTAATATCTGGAGTTGTCCGTACTGATAAAGTCGGCAATCCCAAAATGATCAGTTATAAATTTAAGGCTATATAAATCAATTAAATTTAGGGGGGAAATCAAATGAGAGAAGTTTACATTGTTGGAGCAGGAATGACGCCCTTTGGAAAACACTCTGACAAAGATTATTACGATTTGGGCCAGGAGGCCGTATACAAAGCTATTAAAGACGCTGGTATAGACCATCGTCAAATTGAAGCTGGTTATGTATCGAACGTTAAGGCTGGAATGGCGCCTGGACAAAAAGTATTTAAAAAGCTAGGTATGACCGGTATGCTTATCATTAACGTTGAAAACGCATGTTCCAGTGGTCAAACAGCCCTTAATTTAGCCTATTATGCAGTCGCTACCGGACAATATGATGCAGTTATGGCTGTTGGCTGTGAATCATTGACAAGGGGAAGACAAAGCGGTGAAGCATTGGCACCTGATCAGGATGATATAGAAGGTATTCTTGGAAACGTTATGCCTGGTATCTATGCTATGCGAGCTGTAAAGTATATGGAAATGTATGGCGCTACTGAAGAGGATCTGGCTTTGGTTGCTGTTAAAAGCCATAAGCATGCTGCGTTAAATCCATATGCTCAATACAGGAATTTGGTAACTGTTGAAGAAGTTTTAGCATCCCGGAAGGTAGCTGAACCGTTTACCCTCCAACAGTGCTGTCCAATTGCAGACGGAGCTGCTGCTGTTGTTGTTTGCAGTAAGGATAAGATGCTACAGTTGGGAGCAAAAGGTGTCCGGATTGATGCTTCTGTATTAGTTTCCGGTAAATTTAAGAATGAGCCCAGTGATATGACTATTCCGGAAATTTCCGAAAGAGCTGTAAACAAAGCTTATAAAATGGCCGGATTGGGTCCTGCTGATATTGGTATGGTTGAATGTCATGATGCCTTTACTATTGCCGAACTCTTATACTATGAGATACTCGGTTTCTGTAATAAGGGTGAAGGTGTTCAATATTTACGGAGTGGAGCAGCCGAATTAGGTCCAAATGCTAAAGCTGTTTTCAGTGTACGGGGTGGACTTCTGTGTATGGGTCATCCTCTCGGTGCTACCGGTGTCGCCCAAGCCGTTGAGGCTACCTGGCAACTACGCGGTCAAGCAGGTGACAGGCAGATCCCAGGATTAAAAGCTGCACTTTGTCATATTACCGGTGGTGGCGTGTCCGGTATGGATAATGCTGCTTGCGGCTGCCATATCTTCACAGTTTAGAATATCGTGAAAGGGGCACTGGTGTATGAATATTAAAGACAGAGTTGCATTAATTACCGGTTCAGGTAGTGGAATCGGTGAAGGAATGGCTAAAATATTTGCTCAAAACGGAGCGAAAGTTATAGTTTGTGATGTTAACACTGAACATGCCAACCGGGTTAAGGACGAAATTGTTAATGCCGGTGGTCAGGCAATAGCGGTATCTTGCGACATTTCTAAAAAGGTGCAGGTTGATGAAATGTTCAAACAAATAGTCGATTCTTTTGGCAGAATTGACATTTTAGTAAACAATGCAGGTATTGCTAAAGACCGCGGAATTATGAAAATGACTGAGGAAGACTGGGACGCTGTAATTAATGTTAATCTTAAAGGAACCTTTTTATGCTGTCAGTCGGCTATCAAATATATGAGGGAACAAAAATACGGCAGGATCATTAATATAGCATCACGTGCTTGGCTCGGATGGCCTGGCCAGACCAACTATGCAGCCTCTAAGGGTGGAATAGTAAGTTTAACCAGAAGTTTAGCTCTTGAACTAGCTAAATATGGTATAACTGTTAACTGTATAGCACCCGGAATAATTGAAACTCCTCTCTTTAAGACACTTCCTGAAGATGCAGTAACAAATTTAATGAAAGTTCAGCCAACTGGGACAATTGGAAAACCCGACGATATTGCTTATGGCGCTCAATTTTTTGCTGCTGATGAAACAAATTATGTTACAGGTCAACTTGTTTTCATCTGTGGCGGTAAGAGTGTACTAAGTTCACTTTCAGTATAATTCATACACACAAGAGAAAGGAGGACTATAAACCATGAAATTTGAGAATCGGGTTGCCATAATTACAGGTTCCGGTAGTGGAATTGGTGAGGGTGTTGCTAAAAGGCTTAGCCAACTCGGTGTAAAAGTGGTAGTTAACGACGTTGAAACGGAAAAAGTAAACCGCGTCGTTGAAGAGATTAAGGCTAGCGGCGGTGACGCAATAGGTATTGCTGCGGATATTACTAAAATGGATTCCGTAAGAAATATGTTTGAGGAAATTATAAATAAATACGGCAAAATTGATATTCTGATCAATAATGCTGGGATTGCCCGTGATAAATCCATGAAGAAATTAACTGAAGAAGATTGGGATGCAGTCCTTAATGTTAACTTAAAAGCCCAATTCTTATGCTGTAAAGTAGCATTGGAGTATATGCAGGAACAGAAATATGGCAGAATTGTCAATATCTCTTCGAGGGCTTGGTTAGGATGGCCTGGTCAAGCTAATTATTCAGCGTCTAAGGGTGGGGTAGTAAGTTTAACAAGGACACTGGCTCTGGAAGTTGGCAGAAAGGGTATTACAGTGAACTGCATTGCCCCAGGTATTATTGAGACTCCTTTGTGGAGCACTCTGCCTGATAATGTTCGGGAAAGGCTCCTTGAATCACAGCCGACCGGTAAGATAGGTCAACCTGATGATATCGCCAATACCGTAGCTTTCTTTGCGGGTGACCAAGCCGGATATATTACCGGGCAGACCATCTTTGTTTGTGGCGGCAAAAGTTTATTTGCAAAAATGGGTTAATATAACCCATTTTTGTAGCCTTAAGAAGGGAGTAGACTGGCATGGTTGTTGACCCGAATGGCAAAAACTTCTTTGCAAATGTCCGGATTCTCGAACTTGCCGGTGAACTTGGGGGCTACACCGGGAAATTGTTTGCGAATTTGGGAGCCGATGTTATTAGAATAGAATTACCGGATGGAGACCCGACCAGACATGAAAGACCTTTCATAGAGGGTGCACCTGATAAAGAAAAGAGTATTCGCTATCAGTATTTAAATACTAATAAAAGGGGAGTAGTTCTTGATTTAACTAAGCCCGAAGGAAAAGATATCTTTTATAAACTGGTTAAGACGGCTGATTGTTTAATTGAAGGTTTTGCCCCCGGATATATGGACAGCTTAGGCTTGGGTTATGAACAGCTAAACGAATTTAATCCAAAACTGGTATATACAGCTATCACACCTTACGGGCAAAATGGCCCATATAAGGATTATCCATATTCAGACTTAATTAGTATGGCCATGGGCGGATTTTTGTTCCTTGCCGGAAATGGCGATAACAAACCATGCCTGGCCCCGGATAAACAATCCTACTTTATGGCGGATCTTTATGCTGCCTACGGGGGCATAGTGGCTATGTACCACGCTGATAATACCGGCGAAGGTCAATTTGTCGATGTTTCCGTACAGGAAAGTGTAGCTACGGCCCTGGAAAATGCTATTCAGACTTTTGACCTGGAAGGAAAAATCCGCCGGGCTTTTGGGGCGGTGGAAGCTGGCACCGGCACTTACCTTTGCCAGGATGGGTATGTTTATATGATGGCCGCCATGGGAACCAACAGTTACCTCTGGGACCCGGTAGTAAAATGGCTGATCGAAGAGAAGATACCTGATGCCGAGCTATTATCCGGTAAGGAGTGGCTTGACCCAAATTTCCGTAGAATCGAACAAAACAAAGCAACCTTCAAACGAATCTTTGAACATTTCTCTAAACAGCATACCAAAAATTATCTATATGTAGAGGGCCAAAAGCGCAAGGCCGTAATTTACCCGGTTAACTCCGCTAAAGATGTATTGGAGAATGAACAGTTACTTTCCCGTGAATTCTTTAAAAAATTAGCTGTTGAGCATTTAGGTAAAACAGTTACCTATCCGGGGAGTCCCTTCCGTCTTGAGAAGATGCCCTGGGCATTAAAGCAGTCGGCCCCTGTTTTTGGTCAGGACACAGAGCGAATCTTAGCAGAATGCAAGTATTCTGATTCGCAAATCAAATCACTGGCGGAACGAGGTGTAATTTATGTCAAATAAATTACCTTTACAGGGGATTAGGATTACTGATTTTTCATGGGTTGGCGCAGGGCCGACTACAACCCGAACATTAGCTGAATACGGGGCCGAGGTAATTAAAATCGAATCCAGCAAAAGGCCGGAGATTCTTCGTTTGACAGGTCCCTTTAGAGATGCTATTCCCGGAGTTAACCGCAGCGGCTATTTTAGCAATCGTAATCCAAATAAAAAGTCATTGGATCTTAATATGAAGCATCCCAAAGCTAGGGATCTAGTAGTAGATTTAATTAAGAAAAGTGACATTATCATTAATAACTTCACCCTGGGCGTAATGGAAAAGTGGGATTTAGGTTACGAAGATGTTAAAAAAATTAACCCGCAGATAATATATGTAACCATGCCGTCCCAGGGTTCTACCGGGCCTCACGCTGATTATATGGGTTTCGGAGGAACGATGAGTGCCTTGGTTGGAATCAACTACTTAAGTGGTTTTCCAGAGGGTGAACCTTTTGGAACCGGTACCAATTACCCGGATCACGTGCCCAACCCGGCGCACACCGCTTTCGGAATCATGGCTGCATTATGGTATCGCAAAAAAACAGGTGAAGGCCAATACCTTGAGATTGCCCAAACCGAAACTTCATTAAACTTCTTGCCCACCGCGGTAATGAATTATAGTCTAAACGACGAAATCTTGGAACGGATAGGTAACCGGAATTTAAATGCAGCTCCCCACGGGGTTTATACTACCCTAGGGAATAGCCGTTGGATTGCTATTGCCGCCTTTACCGAGCAGGAATGGACTGGAATAAAGCAGGTAATGGGATTTCCGGCCTGGGCCGATGCGGATAAATTTGCAACACTGGACCATCGGTTAAAAAACCAGGACGAATTGGACGCAAGTATCGAAGAGTGGACCAAGGGTCATGATGGGTATCAGTTAATGAATAAACTAGTTCAGGCCGGTGTCCGAGCTGGTGTAGTCCAAAACCCCAAGGATCTATTGGAAGATCCCAATCTAATAGCCAGAAACTTTTATAAGTATCTGGATCATCCTGAAATGCGACGTCATGTTTATAATATTACACCTTGTCACCTTTCCAAGACACCTGGTCAACTTACCTCCCCGGCACCGTTGATCGGAGAACATACCGATGAAGTATTACGCGAAGTATTAGGGCTAAGTGAAAAAGAAATACAAGTTTTAAAGGCCCAGGATGTTGTAGGTTAGAAAGAAAGGAGTTGTAAATATGGATTTTTCACTACCGGAAGAGTATGTAGAATTAAAAAAAATGGTGAGAAGGTTTACCGAAAATGAAATCATGCCCTTGGAAAATAAGGTTATTGAAAGAGAAGCATCTCGGGGTTTTAAGGATGATCCGGTACTATTGCCGGAAGAAGAGGCGGTTCTGAAGCAAAAGACCAAAGATTTGGGCCTTTGGGGAATTGAGGTACCTGAGGAGTTTGGCGGTCAGGGATTAGGGGCTTTAGCCAAGATCGTTGTATTAGAAGAATTAAAAAGATCAATAGTTCCGTTTACATTACCTCCGGATGCTCCAAACCTCAACTTTTTGCAGGAATGCTGTAATAAAGAACAATACGAAAAATATCTGCTTCCCTATGCTAAAGGGGATATAAGTTCCTGTTTAGCTATGACCGAACCTAATGCAGGCTCTGATGCAGCAGCAATTCAGACTAAAGCCGAATTTAAGAATGGTAAATGGGTAATTAACGGTACAAAGATGTTTATCAGTTTTGCACCTAAAGTAGATTTCTTTATTGTAACAACAGTAACAGATAGGGAAAAAGGTAAAAAAGGCGGATTTACCGCATTTTTACTTGATAAAGGGACACCCGGATTACGCGTTGCTAAAAATGTTAACACCATTGGAGAAATGCTGGCCTATGAAATAGTGCTTGAAGATGTAACGGTTGGTCCGGAACAGGTATTAGGTGAAGTGGGTAATGCTTTCATTCCGCTGCAAAATAGGTTTGGGGTTCGCCGTTTAGAAATTGCTGCTTGGTGTTGCGGTTTTTCAGATCGCTTAATCAAAATGATGATCGACCAGGCTAATATCAGGAAAACCTTTGGTAAACCCCTGGCTGATCGTCAATCAGTCCAATGGTGGATAGCTGATTCGACTATGGAACTTCATGCTTGCCGGTTAATGTTATACCATGCAGCTTGGAAGGTTGACCAGGGCATCAAAGATGTACGGATGGAAGCAGCAATGTTGAAAGTCTATGCAACTGAGATGCTAACTAAAATTGCTGACAGGGCAATTCAGGTGCACGGTGGATACGGTTTGTCCAAAGAAATGCCTATCGAATTTATTTATCGCCTGGCTAGGATAACCAGGATTATCGAAGGACCTTCAGAGATTCATAGATGGGTAATTGCCAGGGAAGGTCTCAAAAATGAAAAACCATACAATACCTTTGGAATTAACTTTTAACTTAAATATAACCTTATTTTTGAAAGGAGAATTAACATGAGTGTACTTTTTAATAAAGAGGGGCATGTAGCTTATGTTACCTTAAATAGACCGGATGCTTTAAATGCACTAGATCCTGACTCCTGGAAAGAACTACATGAAATTTTGAGAAACATTAAAGAGGATCCTGATATTCGCGTTACTGTTTTAACTGGTGCCGGTGAGAAATCCTTTTGTACCGGATCTGATTTAAAAAAGACTATGCCGCCAAAAGATTGTTTTGCCTCTTCTTATTTTGATTCTGATAACTTACTGGCACCAATGGAGATGTGGAAACCAATCATTGCGGCAATCAATGGCTACTGTATTGGTGGAGGTCTGGAAATGGCCTTAGCATGCGATATTCGCATTGCATCCAGCAAGGCATCATTTGCCTTATCCGAAGTTAAAGTGGGTAGTTTGCCAGGATTAGGTGGAACCCAGCGTTTAGTACGTGCTATTCCTAAGGCTTATGCTATGAAGATGTTGTTAACTGCGGAACGGATTGATGCCCAGGAAGCTCTCCGCATCGGATTAGTCAGTGACGTTGTTGCTCCTGAAGAATTATTGGAGACTGCGAAAAAAATGGCAGAAAAGATCGCAAGTAATGCTCCTCTGTCTGTAAAAGCTGCTAAACAAGCTGTTGTAGTAGGCACTGACCTTCCGATTAAGCAAGGATCGATGTTTGAAGGATTGTTATGGGGTATACTGCGAGATACTGAAGATAGAATTGAGGGTCGAGTTGCATTTGCTGAAAAAAGGTCTCCCGAATATAAAGGAAAATAAAATTTTAAGACTTATTTTAAAACCTCGTCTTAACCTCGTAAAGTTAAGGCGGGGTTTTTAGTCAGAAATTGACGTTTAAATTAGAGAGGCTGTTTATCTACATTTTTCTTGAAAACCAGACATAATTATGGTAAATTTATGTTAATGAGAACAATTTCATAGACTCGTATAATATTGAGGATATGGCTCAAAAGTTTCTACCGGGCGACCGTAAATTGCCTGACTACGAGTGAAACGATACTAGGCAATAACTCTGTTTTTTCAGGGTTCTTAGGACAATACTAGCGAAAACACTCAGGATGCTAGGTTTCACTCAGACAAGGATGAAGCCTTATTTGTCTGAGTTTTTTGTTTTTGTATGTCCTTTTATTTATTTTGCCTTCCGAGGAAGTAAGGCTGGTTTTTCTTATACCAAGAGAAACGACCTTAAATTTTTGTGCGTTTCACAGAAGGGGGAATGTAGAAACTAGTGAGTCTATTTTTTTTTGAAACCAAAAAAAGGAGGAGGAAATGACAGAATGATGAAGATGAAAAAACTCTTTGGTCTGGCAGCCATGCTGGTTGTAATGGCTCTGGTTGTAGCAGGATGTGGCGGTGGACAAACCCCTGCCAGTACTGACAAAAAAGAAGATGCTCCAAAAGAAGGAACCGGTGAAAAACTGAAAGTTGCCTATATCTATGTTGGACCCGTTGGTGACGCCGGTTGGACCTATGCCCATGATCAGGGCCGCCAATATCTCGAAAAAGAACTGCCTAATATAGAAACTTCCTTCGTTGAATCCGTTCCTGAAACCCCAGCCGATGCTGAGCGGGTTCTCACCGACCTGGTTAACAAAGGTAACAAGGTAATCTTTGCCACCAGCTTTGGCTACATGGATTCCGTTCTCAAGGTAGCTAAGAAATACCCCGATGTAATTTTCCTACATTGTTCCGGATATAAGACCGATAAGAACGTGGGTACATATTTCGGCCGGATGTACCAGCCTAGATTCCTTTCCGGTATGGCTGCCGGTAAGCAGACCAAGTCCAACACCATCGGCTTTGTTGCCGCCATGCCTATCCCTGAAGTGGTATGGGGTATCAACTCCTTTACTTTGGGTGTTAAGAGCGTTAACCCCACTGCCAAAGTAAAAGTAGTTTGGACCAACACCTGGTATGATCCTGCCAAAGAAAAAGATGCCGCTAAGAGCTTACTTGATGCCGGGGCCGATGTTATCGCCATGCATCAAGATACCCCTGGACCCATGCAAGCTGCAGAAGAAAAAGGCGCTTTCAGCGTAGGATACAATACCGACATGCGTCAATTCGCTCCCAAAGCCGTATTGACCGGCCCTGTTTGGAATTGGGGTCCCTATTATGTCAACACCGTAAAAGCTGTTATAGATGGTACCTGGAAGTCTGAACAGTACTTCGGTTCCATGGCTGACGGTATTATCGACCTGGCTCCCTATGGCGATATGGTTTCTGAAGATGTAAGAAAGCTGGTAGACGAGAAGAAGCAAGCCATCTTAGATGGTAAATTTGAAGTGTTCGCCGGTCCTATTAAGGATCAGAGCGGCGCTGTTAAAGTTCCTGAAGGCAAGACCATGACTGATGAAGAAGTTCTGAATATGATGTGGTTCGTTGAAGGTGTAGACGGATCCATTCCTAAGAAGTAGTAAGACGGTTTTAATGAAGGTAAAAGGCTCCGAACTGCCGGAGCCTTTTACCTGATTTTTCGGAGGAGGATTTATGGGGATTAATGATATTTTAGTTGAAATGAAGGGCATTACCAAGGCATTTCCCGGAGTATTGGCCAATGATCAGGTCAATTTAACGGTCAGAGCCGGAGAAATCCATGCCCTCTTAGGTGAAAACGGAGCCGGTAAAAGCACCTTAATGAGTATCCTCACCGGATTATATCGTTATGACCAAGGTGAACTTGCCGTCCACGGTAAAAAGGTCAACTTCAATTCCCCAAGAGATGCCATTGCCGAAGGCATCGGCATGGTACATCAGCATTTTAAGCTGGTATCAACCTTCACCGTTACAGAAAACGTGGCCATGGGTTCAGATTCATGGGGCGCAATTCTGAAACTGGACCAAATAGAGAAAAAACTGGCCGCCTTCTCCATGGAGTATGGCCTTCAGATAGATCCAAAAGCAAAAGTATGGCAATTATCTATAGGAGAGCAGCAAAGGGTAGAAATAGTTAAGCTCCTTTTTAGGGGAGCGGATATTCTCATTCTGGACGAGCCCACCGCTGTTCTAACCCCCCAGGAAGCTAATGACCTCTACATTGTCCTGCGCAAAATGGCGGATGAAGGCAAGGGAGTTATTGTCATAACCCATAAAATGCAGGAAGTTATTGAACATGCCGATATGGTTACTGTAATGCGGGGCGGCAAATCCGTGGCCACAGTACCTAAGGATTATACAGATGAAACGGAACTGGCCCGACTGATGGTAGGTAGAGAGTTGGATTTAGTCCATAAGATAGAAACGGGCGCTCCCGGCGAGGTGATTTTGCAACTTCAAGAGATCACCGCCGTCAGCGATAGGGGGCATAAGGCTCTGAAAGACGTCAACCTAATAGTAAGGGCTGGGGAAATTATGGGTATCGCCGGGGTGGCAGGTAATGGGCAACGGGAGTTAGCCGAGGTCATCACCGGTTTGCGCCCCATTTCAGCAGGTCAAATCACCATCAATAAAGTTGATATGACTAACCGTCAACCCCTGGATATCATTAAAGCCGGGGTAGCTCATATTCCTGAAGACCGCCATAACACAGGTCTTGTTCCCAACCTTGACGCTTATGAAAACATACTTCTTAAGCACTATCTGGACAAGGATTTCCGGAAAGGACCCTTTATCCTCTGGTCAGCTTTAAGTCAATATACCCAAACCTTAATTAACAAATTCGATATCAAGCTATCAGTGCCGGAAGCACCGGTAAAAGCAATGTCCGGAGGTAACCTGCAAAAGCTGCTCTTAGCAAGGGAAATATCCATGGAACCTAATTTAATCATAGCCGTCTACCCGGTCAGAGGTCTGGACATCGGGGCCATTCAGGCGGTACGGGGATTATTGATGGAAGCGCGGCGAGAGGGTAAAGGGGTACTGCTTATCTCAGAAGAATTAGATGAACTGTTCTTATTGGCTGATCGTTTGGCCGTTCTCCATGAGGGAGAGTTAATGGGAGTCTTAGAGGTTGAGAAGACCGATATCGAAGAGGTAGGATTGATGATGGCCGGGAAGAAGGGGGTAAAAGGGTGCGCCTAATAACTTTGGAAAAACGGATGTCGCCAATACCCATGGCCGGTATGGTCATTCCCGTTATTTCGATTGCCTTGGCTTTGTTGGCAGGGGGAGTTTTCCTGGCCTTGTCCGGAAAAAATCCCCTGGAAATATATTTTACTTTGTTCCAGAGCGCTTTCGGCAGCAGCTACGGCTTTTCCGAAACGGTGGTTAAGGCCATCCCCTTGGCCCTGTGTGCCCTAGGAGTTTCTCTGGCCTTCCGGGTTCAGCTATGGAACATCGGAGCCGAAGGGCAATTCTACATGGGCGCCATGGCTGCCACCTGGGTGGCCCTGACCTATCCAGAAGGGTCCAGGTGGGTGGTTTTGCCCGCCATGTTCCTGGCAGCGGCCATGGCCGGAGGGCTTTGGGGCCTTTTACCCGCCATTCCCCGAGCCTTCTGGAAGGTAAATGAGACCATCACCACCCTGATGCTAAATTATATAGCTATCTTTTGGGTTGATTTTCTGATTTATGGGCCTTGGAAAGACCCTAATGGATATAACTTTCCCCTTACTGCCCCCTTTGAACTGGGGGCGACCCTGCCCAGCTTCGGAACAAGCAGGGTTCATTATGGCTTAATCCTGGCGCTGATAGCCGCACTCTTGGTCTATATCATCCTTAAATACACGGTCTGGGGTTACCAACTGAAAGTAGTCGGAGAAAGCCAAAGAGCTGCCAAATATGCCGGCATGAGTATCGTTAAAACCATCTTGTTGGTTATGTTAATAAGCGGCGCTTTGGCGGGGATTGCCGGAATGACCGAGGTAGCAGGTATTACCCAGCGGCTTCAGCAGGGGCTGTCCCCCGGCTACGGTTATTCGGCCATTATCATTGCTTGGTTAGCCAGGCTCAATCCCTGGGCAATCCTTTTGGTTTCCTTCCTTTTTGGTGGACTGCTCTCTGGGGGCTTTTCCTTACAGTCCATGGGTCTGCCCGCAGCCAGTGTCTATATGCTTCAGGGCTTGATACTCTTTTTCATTCTAGGCGGCGAGATATTTAACAGCTACCGGCTGAAGTGGATAGGAGGGAGGAGCTAATGGATCAAGGCATTATCATAGCCATCTTGGCAACTGCGGTTACGGCAGGAACCCCAATCTTATATGCGGCTTTGGGTGAAATCATCACCGAGCGCTCCGGCACCCTTAATCTGGGGGTAGAAGGCATGATGCTGGTAGGAGCTGTGAGCGGTTTCATGGCGGCCTACGTTTCCGGTAATCCCTGGCTGGGTTTCGGAGCGGCCATGGCGGCCGGGGGCGCCGTATCCCTGATTCATGCTTTTCTAACCATCACCCTGCGGGCCAATCAGGTGGTTTGCGGTCTGGCTCTAACCATCTTCGGAACTGGTTTCAGCAGTTACATCGGTAAACCTTTTGTGGGAATTCCCCTAAAGGAAACGTTTAAGCCGGTGGAAATACCTTTCCTAAGTGATATTCCTGTCATCGGCCCCATTTTCTTCAACCATGATCCCCTTGTGTATATAAGTTATTTATTGATTATTCTCCTGGCCTTTCTCATCTACCGAACCCGTTGGGGCCTCAACCTGAGGGCCGTGGGGGAAAACCCCGCAGCCGCAGATTCTGCGGGCATTAGCGTGTCTATAACCCGGTATCAAAGCGTCTTCATCGGCGGTATGCTGGCCGGTGCAGGGGGAGCTTATCTTTCCCTGGCCTATGCTCCCAGTTGGTTGGAAAACATGACCGCCGGCCGGGGCTGGATTGCCGTGGCTCTGGTTATCTTCGCCATGTGGGACCCCTACAAAGCATTATTAGGCTCATATATCTTTGGCGGAGTTGAGGCCTTGGGCTTTCGTCTGCAAACCATGAATGTAACCATATCGCCCTTTTTCCTGAAAATGCTTCCCTATATATTAACCATCGTAGTATTAATAATTGTTACCAGAGAGACCAAGACTCGTAAGGTAGGGGCCCCGGCAGCTCTTGGACAGCCTTATCACCGGGAAGATCGTTAACATGCAGCTAGGAAGGAATGAAACCCATTGGAGCTTCTGAAACAACGTATTGCCGATGATGGAATCGTACTAGGAGACACTATCCTGAAAGTTGATTCATTCCTGAATCATCAACTGGATCCTGAACTCATTCAAAAGATGGGTCAGGAATTCGCCCGGCGCTTTGCTGGAGAAGGGGTAACAAAGATTTTAACAGTAGAAGCTTCCGGTATCGCCGTTGCTATCATGGCTGGCCTGGCTTTAGGAGTTCCGGTGGTATTTGCCAAGAAGAAGAAACCCTCCACACTGGTGGAGGAGGTTCTTACCGCTGAGATATTCTCTTTTACCAAGCAGGAAACTGTGAATATCTGTGTATCCAAACGGTTACTCTCACCTGATGACAGGGTGCTGGTTATTGATGACTTCTTGGCCATGGGAGCCGCGGCTAAAGGTATGGTGTCTGTGGTGAAGCAATCCGGTGCGGCCCTTGTGGCTATTGGAATTGTAATTGAAAAAGCCTTCCAAAAGGGCGGCCAGGAATTGAGAGAGAAGGGGATAAGGGTGGAGTCTTTAGTTAGGATTGCGGCTTTTGAGAATGGTAAAGTTGTTTATGTAGAGTAGAATATTGTTTAATTTCCAAGGGATAAATATTACCGAAAACCCTATTACGGTAATATAACATCAACTCTTGGGAGTGAGACTAATAGGTCTAGAGATATTATAAGTTGAATCGGATTATATCATGCCTATCTTCATCGGTCAGAGGTGGTGAAGCCTTAATTAAAAGGCTTCACCACCTCTTCGAAATTTTTCGACATTTTTTTTAAAAATTCAGGAGGAATTTCAGAAAATTCATAGAATTATACTATTCATGAAAATTAGTTCATTGCACTGAACAAAATTTCACTGCATCGGAGTTGATAGCATGGACATTACGCAAATGGTCCGGGTGGCCAGAATGTATTATGAGTTTGGGTATAAGCAGGAAGAAATCGCCGCCAAAGAAGGGGTTTCTCGTGCCAGTATCAGCCGTATCCTAGACAAGGCTTATAAAGAGGGCATAGTCCAAATAAAAGTAGTTTACCCCCTTCAGCCAGTGCGGGACTTAGAAGAAAGCCTAATAAAACAGTTTAACCTAAAAAAAGCCTTTGTAGTACCGGTATTTATTGACCACCCTGAAGCCGTACGTAATGATCTTGGCATGGCAGTGGCCGATTTCTTAAACGAAATCGTCTCCGATAGAGAGATCCTTGGAGTTTCTTGGGGAACCACTTTGCCCTTTGTTACCCAACATCTCAAAAAGTGTTCCAAACAACAAATTAATATAGTTCAACTAAATGGAGGTGTAGCAAAAAGCTATCTGGCAACCCAATCAGGGGCCATAGTAGAAGAT